>CAZYPJ010000261.1:0-5946 GCA_964649365.1 uncultured Anaerolineales bacterium
GAGATCAATCACCCAGTCGGCGGTCTTGATGACGTCCAGGTTGTGCTCGATGACGATGACGGTGTTGCCCGCGTCGGTGAGGCGATGGAGAACGTCGAGTAGTTTCTGGATGTCGGCAAAGTGCAGGCCGGTGGTCGGCTCGTCGAGGATATAGAGCGTGTCGCCGGTGGAGGCGCGGGCCAGCTCCTTGGCCAGCTTGCCGCGCTGCGCCTCGCCGCCCGATAGGGTGGTGGCGCTCTGGCCGAGTTTGACATAGCCCAGACACACATCCGCCAGGGTTTGCAGGATGCGATTGACGGCGGGCACATTGCGAAAAAAGTCCAGCGCCTCGGCCACATCCATGTCGAGCACCTCAGCGATGTTCTTGCCCTTGTAGCGGATCTGCAGCGTCTCGCGATTAAAGCGCTTGCCCTTGCACACGTCGCACGTCACCCAGACGTCGGGCAAAAAGTGCATCTCGACGCGCTTTTGCCCGTGGCCCTCGCAGGCCTCACAACGCCCACCCTTGACGTTAAAGCTAAAGCGCCCCGAGGTGTACCCGCGCAGCTTGGCCTCGGGGGTGAGGGCGAACAGGTCGCGGATGTCGTCCATCACCTGCACATAGGTGGCCGGGTTGGAGCGTGGCGTGCGCCCGATGGGTTCTTGGGTGATGTTGATGACCTTGTCCACCAGATCGAGGCCTTCGATGCGGTCATGCTCGCCGGGTGTGGTGGAGGCGCCGTTCAGCGCCCGCGCTAGCGCGGGGTAAAGCGTCTGCGCCACCAGCGACGACTTGCCGCTGCCCGATACGCCCGTGACGCAAGTGAACAACCCCAGCGGAAAACGCACGTCCAGGTTCTTCAGGTTGTTCTTGCGCGCCCCGACCATCGTCATCCACTTGCCGTTGGTAGGGCGGCGCTGGCCGGTGGGCGAACTGACCACCAGATCGTGCCGCAGGTAGCGCCCGGTGAGCGAATTGGGGTCTTCCATAATCGCCTCGGGGTCGCCCGCCGCCACCACGCGCCCGCCGTTGACGCCGGCGCCTGGCCCCAGGTCAATGATCCAATCAGCGGTGTGCATGGTCTCTTCGTCGTGCTCGACGACGACCACAGTGTTGCCCATGTCGCGCAGTTGCTCCAGCGTGTTGAGCAGGCGGCGGTTATCGCGTTGGTGCAAACCGATGCTCGGTTCGTCGAGTACATAGAGCACGCCCACTAGCCCGCAGCCGATCTGGCTGGCCAGGCGGATGCGCTGCCCCTCGCCGCCCGATAGGGTAGGCGCCGGACGATCCAGCGTTAGATAGTGCAGGCCCACGTTCATCAAGAACTGGAGCCGCCCCTGGATCGCTTTGAGCACCTCTTCGGCGATCTTGAACTGCTCGGCGTTGAGCTGCGGCCATAGGCCATTGACCCATTCGATGCACGCGCCGATGCTCCAGCTCGTGACCTCGGTAAGAGTGCGCCCGCCCACCGTGACCGCCGCGCTTTCGGGGCGCAGGCGCAAGCCGTGACATTCGGGGCAGGGTTGCTGGCTCATAAACGAGGCCAGGTAGCGCCGCCGCCAGTCCGACTGCGTCTGATGGTATAGTCGGCGCGTGTTATCCACTACGCCTTCGATGACATGCTCGTGGTGGCCGGCGCCGTGCTCGTTTTCCCACTCGAATGTGACCTTGACGCCGCCATACAAGATAGCGTGTTGGCATTCGGGCGATAGCTCGCGCCAGGGAGTGTCGAGCGTGTGGCCGAATTGCTGGACGATCTGCTGGGCTGCCCGATGCATGTAACTATCTTTCTTCTTGCCCACCTCACCCCAGGGCAACACGGCGCCCTGGTTGAGCGACTTGTCGGGGTCGTAGAACATCGCCGGGTCGAACTCGAGCTTGGTGCCGAGGCCGTTGCAGGCCGGGCACATCCCCAGCGGCGAGTTAAAGCTAAACATGGCGGGCGTCAGCTCGGGGAAGCTGAGGCCGCACACCGGGCACGAGTTCTGCTCCGAGAGCAACCACTCGCCCTCCTCGCCGCGATCCACAATCACCAGCCCCTCACTCATGCGTAGCGCCGTCTCCACCGAGTCGGTCAAGCGGCTCATGAACCCGTCGCGCCCCTCGTCGTTCTCGGCGGGCACGGTCAAGCGATCCACGACCAATTCGATGTCGTGCTTCTTTTTCTTGTCGAGCGTGATCTTGTCGCTCAGTTCGTGGGTCTCGCCGTCCACCCGCACGCGGGTGAACCCATCGGCCTTGGCCTGCACCAGCACATCCTGAAACGTGCCCTTGCGGTTGCGCGCCACGGGCGAGAGGATTTGCAACCTCGCCCCGCCAGGCAGCGAGGCTACCTGCTCGACGATCTCTTGCGCCGATTGTGCGTGCACCTCGCGCCCGCACTGGGGGCAGTGGGGCGTGCCAATGTTGGCATAGAGCACGCGCAGATAGTCGTAAATCTCGGTGACGGTGGCCACGGTCGAGCGTGGGTTTTTGCTGACGGCTTTTTGCTCGATGGCGATGGCCGGACTCAGCCCGCCGATAAAGTCCACCTTGGGTTTTTCCATCTGGCCGATGAACTGCCGGGCGTAGGCCGAGAGCGATTCGACATAGCGCCGCTGTCCTTCGGCGTAGAGCGTATCGAACGCCAGCGACGATTTGCCGCTGCCCGATACGCCAGTGATCACCACCATTTTGTTGCGCGGGATGGCAACGTCAATGTTCTTGAGGTTGTGTTCCCGAGCGCCGCGAATGACGATCCTATCCTGATACATAGCGATGGCAGGCCTCCTTGCGATTCCAGTAGCAGTATAGCGCGGGAACATGTCAAGACATGTCATGTTCCGTTGTGAAAATCGCGTCAAGGTAGAAAATATGTTCTTGACTCAACGGCGAGCGCCTCTGGCGCCCAGTTGATCTGCCGCCTTGCGCCCGACGGCGCCCCTTCGTTGGGCGGCGCTCCGGGCCGCCTCCTCTTCGCGTTGGCGCGCGAGGAGGCGCCGCTGCTTTTCCTCGCGATAGTAGGTATAGTCGCCGGGATACTCGGTCAGCCGCCCGTCCTCCATCTCGACGATGCGATCTACCACACGATCTAGAAAATAACGGTCGTGCGAGATGACCAATACCGTGCCCTCGAACTCGTCCAGCGTATTCTCTAGCACCTCACAGGAAGGTAGATCGAGATTGTTGGTTGGCTCGTCGAGCAACAGCAGGTTGGGGTCGGCCAGCATGAGCTTGGCCAGTTGCAGCCGACTGCGTTCGCCGCCCGAAAGTTCGCTCACCCGCTTGTGCGCCATGGCATATGGAAAAAGAAAGTTGCCGAGAAAGCCCACGGCTTCTTGCTCGTACATCGGCTTGGCCTGGCGGATTTCTTCCGCCAACGTGCGGGCGGGGTCGAGCGTCTCGTGCTCTTGGGCGTAATAGCCGATGCGCACGCTGGGGCCGACGACGATCTTGCCGCCGGTGGGGTGGTGTTCCCCCAGGATGCAACGCAGCAGCACGCTTTTGCCCACGCCGTTGGGGCCGAGCAGCCCGACGCGCTCGCCATGCCATACCAATAGATCCAGCCCGGCAAGGACAATGCGCTCGTCGCCATCGGGCGCGGGAAAGGACAGGTCGAGATCGACGATTTCGAGCACCTTGTTCGAGCCGCGCCAACCGTTCATCCCCAACTCCATACGCCGCCGGTCGAGGTTGGGTCGCTCGATGCGATCCATGCGGTCGAGCATCTTTTGACGGCTGCGCGCCTGCTTGGCGTGGCGCTCGTTGACCACGATGCTGGCCCATAGCTCAAAGCGGGCGATGGCCGCCTCGATGCGGGCGATCTCTTTTTGTTGCGCCTGGTAGGCCTGCTGTTGGCGCAGCAAGCGCAGCTGCTTTTCGACGGCGTAGGCGGAATAATTGCCGATGTAGCTCGTCACGCGGCCACCCTCTAGGTCGGCGATGCGCGAGACGCAGCCATCCAGCAAATAACGATCATGTGAGACGATGACCACCGTACCCGGAAAACCGGCGATGAATGTCTCCAATTGCGCCTTGGCCGCCAGGTCGAGGTGGTTATCGGGCTCGTCGAGCAGGAGCAGGTCGGCGCCGGCGGCGAGCAGGCGCGCCAGCCCCACCAGCTTTTTCTGGCCGCCCGAAAGCTCCCCGACGCGCTGTCCCAGCGCTGCTTCGGGCAGACCCAGGCCGTCGAGCGCCTCGCGCACGCGACTCTCGTAGGCATAGCCATCCAGTCGCTCAAAGTCAGCCTGGGCGCGAGCATAGGCCGCCATCGCGCGGGCCAAGGCTGCCTCGTCGCCGCCCACTTGCGGGTCGGCCATGCGTTGTTCCAGGCGACGCAGCTCAGATTCGGCGCGCAGAATGACCGGGTTGGCCGCCAGCGCCTCTTTCCACACCGTGCGATCTGGGTCGAGCGCGGGCTGCTGCGCCAAATAGCCGATGCGCGTCTCTTTGTGGCGATAGATCGTCCCCGCTTGCGGCGCGATCTCGCCTGCCATGATCTTGAGCAGCGTGGATTTGCCCGCGCCGTTGGGGCCGACCAACCCGATCTTGTCGCCCGTTTGGACTTCGAGCGCAGCGCCGTTCAGCACGGTCTGCACGCCGTAGGCATAGACGATCCCTTCCAGGTGCAACACAATCATACGATCACCTCCCGATGAAAAAGCCGTGGACGGCGCGCGCCACGGCCAGGGAGCATGAAGCAGGGAACAAAAAAGCCGTCGGCGCGCGTGCGCCCACGGCTTGATTGACATAAAGCAACAACGTCAGGGCGCACCTCTCCTTTGAAAACGCGCGCCGTAAGATGCGCGAGCTTGACGGAACCCTACAGAGGCACGACCAAATGCGATATAGATCACGAGCCAACATCCCTTCTATGATCGAACAGAGCCATTTTATGAAAGAGACGGGGTTCTGTCAAATACAGAGCCTGACAGAACCCCGCCGAGTGGCGATGGGGTAGGGGCCTCACATCTGCATCGCCAATCTCGATGATGCGTCCTTTTTTGGCTTTTCCTGCTTGCGCCAGACGAACAGCCGCAGCAGCGCGAGCACGAACGCGTTCACAAAGTCGAGCGAATCTGTCTCGTAGCCTTCGAGCCGCGCCTGGCTGCGCTGCCGTCTTTCCGCGCACAAAACCCAAGCCAGTCTGTCGATCCCGAACGAGTCCATGGTAGCCTCCTGGAAGTGGTTTACAGGTAGAGTATAACAGCTATTCATGTCAGAATAAGTCATGTTCTCTGGATGAAAACGAATATTTGTTCTATATACAATCCATACGCCGCTCGACCGTTCATCTGCTGCGCCAAGCCGGCCAACCTCAATGCCCTCATGGGCGATAAACTATCAACGCTCCAAGATTTTATGTTTGGCCCTTTGATCTTCTTGCATGTGATCTTGTAAGAACTTATCATCATGCATATTCATACAACCTATTGGCTTCATTTTTGTAAGTGCGCCGTGAGAATTGCGTGAGCGCCGCGTGCTATTATCAGGCATAGTGCAGATATCACCGGCGACGGCATGGCCGACCTGGTGGGCTTTAAGAGCGACGGCGTATGGGTGGCGCTTTCCACGGGGCGGAGCTTTGCCCCCGCCACGTTGTGGAGCACCACCTATTCTGCCGGGTCAGGTGGATGGTCGAGCTATGACCTCTACCCGCGCGCGCTGGGCGATGTGGACGGCTCGGGTCGCGCCGCCATCGTGGGCTTTGGCGGCCGCAAAACCTATGTGACGCGCTACGACCATCAGGTTCGGATGTACTACGACGCCGACGGCAACCGCGTGGTGAGCATCAACGACGGAGCGCGCGCGGTGTACATCGGCGATTGGGTGGAGACGGGGACATCGTACTACCACCTGGGCGGCCAGCGGGTGGCCAAGCGCGCCGCAGGCGGCGTGACGTACCTGCACGGCGACCACCTGGGTTCCACGTCCAAGACGACCGGCGCGGCCAGCAGCGCGCAGTTGTACGAAGCGTATGGGGCCAA
>CAZYPJ010000262.1:0-5932 GCA_964649365.1 uncultured Anaerolineales bacterium
GACTATGGTTGCGATAACCCAACGCGGTTGTCTCGCGCCCCAAACCTTCTGGCCATTAACAATCACGCGATGGCTCAAGTCGAACCCGTCTAAATATCCACCGGCTCCAAATACAGCGCGATGGCCTCGCGGATATTGGCCAGCGCCTCCTCTAGCGTGTCGCCCTCGCTGAGGCAGCCGGGCAACGCAGGCGCATAGATCGTATAACCACCCTCATCGCTAGGTTCGAGCACCACCTGCACGCGCATTGCCGCCCCCTTTGTACCCCGAGAAACAAACTCTGCCTCTATCATAGCACAAATTGCGGCGCAGGCAAAGAGATTTGCTTGACGCGCCGCTCATCTTGCGCTATGGTTGCTCCATCATGGCAGGCTTCCCCTGCCCAACACCGATAGGAGACCGTATCATGACGCAAAAACCCGAAACCTACGACGACGCCCTCAACCACGTCAACACGTACAGCAAGCCCTCGCAATTGAAAATCGTGGATATGCGCATCGCCAACTTGGAGCGGCGCCCGCTCATCAAGCTCATCACCAACCAGGGGCTGGTGGGCTATGGCGAAGTGCGCGACGGCGGCGTCAAAACCTATGCGCTGATGCTCAAGAGCCGCATCTTGGGAGAGAACCCCTGCAACATTGACAAGATTTTCCGCCGCATCAAGCAGTTCGGCGGCCACGCCCGCCAGGGCGGCGGCGTTTGCGGCATTGAGCTGGCCCTGTGGGATTTGGCCGGCAAAGCCTATGGCGTGCCCATCTATCAGATGCTGGGCGGCCAGTTCCGCGACAAGATTCGCATCTATTGCGATACCGACGTACATGGCCGCCACACCGGCCAGGCCATGGGCGAGGCGCTGAAAAAGCGCATGGAGCGCGGGTTCACCTTCCTGAAAATGGACGTGGGGATTAACTTGCTGCGCAACGTGCCCGGCGCGCTCAACGGCCCGCAAGATTTCATCGCCAAGCTCATGCCCCCCGAGGACGAGCGCCACCAGGTGCGTCAGATGATGGAATCCAGCCCCGAAGCGGCCCGCGACCTGATGCGCCATTGGTACGACACCAACAACGTGATGCATCCCTTTACCGGCATCCACGTCACCGAAAAAGGGCTGGACTATCTGGAGCAATACGTCGAGGATGTGCGCTCGGTCATCGGTTACGAAGTGCCGCTGGCCACCGATCACTTTGGTCACATCGGCGTGGAGGATTGCATCAAGATCGCCCAGCGCCTGGATCGCTTTAACCTGGCCTGGTACGAGGATATGATCCCCTGGCAGATGACCGACGCTTACGTGCGCTTGGCCAACTCGTGCGTCACGCCTATCTGCACCGGCGAGGACATCTATTTGAAGGAGAATTTCCTGCCGCTGTTGGAATCGGGCGGCGTGTCGGTGATCCATCCCGATTTGCTGACCTCGGGCGGCATCTATGAGAACAAAAAGATCGGCGACCTGGCGCAAGAGCACGGCGTGGCAATGGCCATTCACATGGCCGAATCGCCCATCGCGTGCATGGCGTGCGTCCACAGCGCCGCCGCCACCGAGAACTTTATTGCGCTCGAAAACCACTCGGTAGATACCCCCTGGTGGGACGACCTGGTGACCGGCCTACCGAAGCCCATCATCCAGAACGGCTACATCGCCGTGCCCGACGCGCCGGGGCTGGGGATCGAATCGCTCAACGATGAGGTCATCGCCCAGCACCTCGACCCGCGCGACCCGGTGATGTGGGAAGCGACCGACCAATGGGATAACGAAATGGCGCACGACCGGTTGTGGAGCTAGGCGTCGGGCGTCGGCGCTCCATAGGGGCGAGCAGCTGAAATACTGATCCGGGCATGATTTTCCAAACGCCCCGGCGCCCACAAGGGGCGCGACTACGGTAGCCCAGCGCCTTGTGCGCGTGAGGCGGCGTTTAGCATCTTGTGCTCGGATCAATAAGAGGGCGTCGGAGGGGTGTGGTCTATCGCGCTCCGACGCCCTTTGTTTTGCCCCGTGGTCGCTTATCGCAACAGCAGCAGGCTCAGCGCCATCACCGCCATGCCGCCCACCAGTCCGAACAGGCTGTCGTGGCCCTTGCCATAGGCGCGGCTGGTGGGCAGCAGCTCGTCGAGGCTGATATAGACCATGATGCCCGCCACGCTGCCCAACAACACGCCCGTCGCCGGCGCCGAGATCAGACCGTTGCCGCTCCCCGCCATCAGGCGCAATACCAGGTAGGCGACGCAGGCGCCCAATGGTTCGGCCAGGCCGCAGAGCAACGAGTAGATAAACGCCTTTCTGCGGTTGCCGGTGGCGTAAAAGATCGGCACCGAAACGCTGATGCCCTCGGGGATGTTGTGCAGGGCGATGGCCACGGCGATGGCCACGCCGAGGTGGATATCCTGAAAGGCAGAAAGAAAAGTCGCCAGACCCTCGGGAAAGTTGTGGATGCCGATGGCCAGCGCCGTGAGCAGGCCCATCCGCAACAACATGCGCTCGTGGATGTGCTCGCCCTCGCCGCCGCGCCAACGATAGGGTGGGCATTCGTGATCCCAACGGCGGGGATGTTCGTCGTCGCGCCGATGGCCATGCCCATAGCCGCGCCCTCGGCGATGATGATATTCTTGGGGTTCGACTTGGGCCGAAGGTGCAGAAGAGAGCGGCGCATCCACGCCGTTGTGCAGCGGCTTGGTCTCGCGCTGCGAGTGGGTCTCGTGTGGGTTCTCGGCGGAGGGGATCAAGTTGTCAATCAGGCCGATCAATGCAATGCCGACAAAAAAGCTGGCCACGTTGATCCACGGCCCCCAGCCCTCGCCGAATTGCGCTGTGAGCGTCTCGGCCCCTTCGGCCAAGAGTTCGACGAACGATACATAGAGCATCACGCCGGCGGAAAAACCCGTGGCCACCGAGAGAAAGCGATAGTCGGTCCTCTTGGCCGCGAACGCGATGGCGCTGCCGACGCCGGTGGCCATGCCCGCGAACAAGGTTAACCCCAACGCAACCCAGACATTGCCCATGCTCGCCGCGCTCCTTGCAGGGTGGTAGTTAGTATGTACTAACCGGCGCTATAATAGGCCGTTCGGCGATGGGTGTCAATCGGGCGGGATGTGAGTAATGGCGACCGCACCTCGTCCGCGCTGGTTTGCGCGCGGGGCCGAATGGCGTATAATACTTTCTGCTAATGGCGCAACGACAATTGAGACGTTGGGATCAGGCGTATGCCGGTTTAGACCCGCAGACCCCTGACCCCAACGTCTTTTTTTGTATATCGCGCGCCGGCCAAGGAGCGAGCGGCAGCCACGCTGCGGCGAGCAACGCGGCCCCACGGCAACACCCCCTTGAAGGAGCGTTGACATGCAGGCTACGCTGATTGAGACAAGCAACGGAACGAACGGGCGCCCGCACTGGGCTGGGTTGAGCGCCGCAGAGGTGGCGGAGCGCCGCCGCCGCTACGGCGAAAACATCCTTCCCCAAGCCAAAGGGACCACGGTCTGGGCCATCCTATTGGCGCAGCTCAAAAGCCCCCTCGTGTATATCATCCTCGTGGCCGCCGCCATCTCGCTGATCGCCGGCGAATTGGGCGACTTTGGGATCATCATGGCCGTGGTCATCATTGACGCCGTGCTGGGGTTCGTCCAGGAATATCAAGCGCAGCGCACCTACGAATCGCTCAAGGGCCTGCTCAAGCCGACCACCACGGTGTTGCGCGACGGCAACCGCGTCGAGGTCGAGACGCGCGAGCTGGTGCCCGACGATATCGTGCTCCTCAGCGCCGGCGAAAAGGCGCCGGCGGATGGAGAAATCCTAGAGAGCGCGCGCATCGCCGTGGATGAGGCCATCCTCACCGGCGAAAGCGAGCCGATCAACAAATCCGCCGAGCCTGAGCACTGCAAGATCTTTATGGGTACCACGGTGCTCACCGGGCGTGGCGTGATGCGCGTGGGGCGCACCGGCGCGAGCACCGAACTGGGCCAGATCGCCGCCAGCCTGCAAGAGCAGCGCCAGGAAGAGACCCCCTTACAGCGACGCCTGCGCACCTTTAGCAACACCCTCACCAAGCTGGTCATTGCGGTCACGCTGGCGATCTTGGCGACGGGGCTGCTCTCGGGGCGCCCGCTGCTCGAGATGGTGCGCGTGTCCATCATCCTGGCGGTGGCTGCCGTGCCCGAGGGGTTGCTGATCGCCGTGACGGTGATCTTGGTGTTGGGCATGCGCAAGATATTAAAGCGCCACGGCCTGGTGAAAAAGCTGCTGGCCGTGGAGACTCTCGGCTCGGTGACGGTCATCTGCACCGACAAGACCGGCACCCTTACCGAAGGGCGGATGCGCGTCACCCGCGAGGATTTCGCCAACCGCGAGCGCGCCGTGCAGGCGATGACGCTGTGCAACGACCTGGAGGGGCCGGTGGATGTGGCCCTCTGGGAACATGCGCGCGCCGAGTTGGGCGAGGATCCGCAGGCGCTGTTCGACCGCGCGCCGCGCCTGGAGGAAGAGCCTTTCAGCAGCGAGACCAAGTTTATGATTACGACCAACGAGATCGAGGGCGCAACCTACAACCTGCTCAAAGGCGCGCCCGAGATCGTGCTGGCCATGTGCGATACCGACCCGGAACAGCGCCAACGCGCGATGGAACTGGTGGATGACTGGGCCGGCGAGGGGCTGCGCGCCCTGGGTCTGGCCTATCGCGACCAAGGCCCGCTGGAGCAGCGTTCGGGCTATACCTGGATCGGGCTGGTGGCGATGGAAGACCCCATCCGCGCCGATGTGTGCGAGGCGATCCGCACCGCCCAACACGCCGGCATCCAGGTCAAGATGATCACCGGCGACTATCGCCGCACCGCCGAGCGCGTGGCGCGCAACGTGGGCCTGGCGCTGCGCGAGGGGCAGATCATCGAAGGGACTGAACTGGCCGCGCTGACCGACGCGCAGTTGGAGCAGCGCGTGGGCGACACGGTGGTGTTTTCGCGCATCCGCCCGCAAGACAAGCTGCGCATCGTGCAGGCCCTGCAAAAGCGGGGCGAGGTGACGGCGATGGTGGGCGACGGCGTGAACGACGCGCCGGCGCTCAAGCGCGCCAACATCGGCGTGGTGGTGGGTTCAGCCACCGACGTGGCCAAAGAGACCGCCGACCTGATCTTGCTCGATAACAGCTTTGGCACCATTGTGGCGGCCATCGAAGAGGGCCGCGTGATCTTTGAGAACATCCGCAAGGTGGTGGCCTACACGCTGTCGAACTCGTTCGCCGAGGTGCTGACTATCTTTGGCGCGATGATGCTAGGGTGGCCCGCGCCGCTCACGGTGGCGCAAATCCTGTGGATCCATCTGATCTGCGATGGCCCCTCCGACATCGTGCTGGGCTTTGAACCCCAAGAGCCGGGCATCATGGATGAAAAGCCCAAATCGGTGCACGAGCCGATCCTCAACCGCTTGGGCCTGTCGCTCATCGGCGTCATCAGCACGGTGAGCGCCATGGCGGCGTTGGCCGTGTTCGGCCACTACTGGTTGCAGCACAACGAGATCATGGAGGCGCGCAGCCTGGCCTTTGGCGTGTTCGCCGCCAACTCGATGATCTATATCTTTGCCTATCGCAGCCTGCGGCGCTCGCTGTTCCACATGCCCAAGCTGGGCGCCAACAAACCGCTGGTCATCGCGGTGGCGGGCGGCCTGGCTTTGGCCGTGGGGGCGTTGGTGGCGCCGCCCATCCAGCGTTTGCTGGGCGTGACGACCCTGCACCCCCATCAGTGGCCGCTGGTGTTCGGCGTAGGGACAAGCATGTTAGTGGCGGTCGAGATCGCCAAGTTCGTGTTCAACCGCCGCGGCCTGCACCTGCCGCGCGTGGCCAAAAAGGTTAGTCGCGCGGATTGAGGCCAGGCAAGTTGAAGATGCGAAGGCTCGGGAGAGAGGGGAGCGCCGACATCTTGGCGGCATCTTGCCGACAAGATGTCGGCGCTC
>CAZYPJ010000263.1:0-2691 GCA_964649365.1 uncultured Anaerolineales bacterium
CCCCGCCCTGCCCGCCCACCTTGCGCCCCCTGGCCAAACTCACGATTCTGTAACCGCAGAGGCGCAGAGAAACAGAGATACAGAGAAAACCAGATTCAAAAAACAGGATGATAAGCATAAAAGCGCAGTTTTTTTATCAGAATTCTCTGTTCCTCTGTAACTCTGTGATCGTCCCCCCGAAAGGAGGTCGGTATGTTGGGTGGTAGATTGGAGATTGTAGAAGGCGACATTACCAAGCTGGTGGTGGATGTAATCGTCAACGCCGCGACCCGCACGCTGCTGGGGGGCGGCGGGGTGGATGGCGCCATCCATCGCGCGGCGGGGCCGGGCCTGCTTGCCGAATGTCGCACGCTGGGCGGCTGCAACACCGGCGAGGCCAAGATCACCCAAGCCTACAATCTGCCCGCCAAGTGGGTGATCCACACCGTCGGGCCGATCTGGGACGAGGGCGAGAACAACGAGGACAACTTGTTGGCCGATTGTTATCGCCACAGCCTGGAGTTGGCTGTGCAGCACGGCGCCAAGACTATCGCCTTTCCCGCTATCAGCACGGGCATCTATGGCTTTCCGATGGATCGCGCCGCGCACGTCGCCATCGGCGAGACGGCGGCCTTCCTGCGCCACGACCAGACGCTCGACCGGGTGCTGCTGGTGTGCTACGGGCAGGAAGCCTACGAGACGTTCGTGAATGCGGCGCGCGAGGTGTTGGGCGAGTAGGCGGAGCCGTCAGCCGCTTAACGCTTGGTGTGAAATGATGTTCGGACCAAAAGGGGGCCTGTCGTTACGTAGGGGCGCGAAATATCGCGCCCCTACGAACTTGCGCCATTTCACATCAAGCGTTAAGCGGCTGGCGCTCTGGGCGCACCGAGTTATCTCTCGAACTTGGCAGACCGCGCCTGCACCTTGTGCCCTTTGCACAATGTGCAACCCCGCCCGAATGGGCTATACTACGGGGCGTGACCCTAACGAATGGAGGGCTTCTCGCCCATGCGCGTGCTCGTCGCACAACTCAACCCCACCGTGGGGGATGTCGCCGGCAACTTGGCCAAGCTAGAGCGCACGCTGGCGGCCCACGCCGCTGAAGCGCCCGATCTGGCCGTGTTCCCCGAACTCTACTTAGCGGGGTATCCTCCGCAAGATCTGCTAGAGCGCGATTGGTTCATCCGCCGGATTCTGGCGGCGGTAGAGCGCGTGCGCCAGCTCTCGCTTCTCTATCCGCAGATGGGCATCCTGTTCGGCGCGCCCATGCCCACCGGCCTCGCCAACGGCAAGGGCCTGTACAACGCCGCCCTGCTGATGCACAACGGCCAGGTGGTGGGCCGCGCCTACAAAAAACTGCTGCCCACCTACGATGTGTTCGACGCGGCGCGCTATTTCGACCCCGCGCCCGAGATCGGCGTCGTCCCCTTCAAAGGCGAGCGCCTGGGCCTGCACGTCTGCGAGGACGCCTGGACCGACCCCGCCTTTTGGGCGCGTCGCGCCCTCTACGCCTGCGACCCCATCGCCGCGCTGGCCGCCGAGGGGGCCACGGCGTTCATCAACATCTCGGCCTCGCCCTACAACGTGGGCAAAGAGATCGTGCGCTACCGGCTGATCGCCCAGCACGCCCGGCGCTACGGCGCGCCGTTTCTTTATGTCAATCAAATCGGCGGCAACGATGAGCTGGTATTTGACGGGCGCAGCCTATGTGTGGACGCGCTGGGCCGCCCGGCGGAGGTATTCCCCTCCTTTGCCGAGCACACCACCCTGCTCGATCTGCACGCCTCTGCTACGGCGGCAGAGTACACGCCGCAGGAAGAGATCGCCACCGTCCACGACGCGCTGGTGTTGGGCCTGCGCGACTATATGAGCAAAGTAGGGTTTAAAAAGGCGGTGTTGGGGCTTTCCGGCGGCATTGATTCCTCGGTGACGGCCTGCCTGGCCGCAGAGGCCTTGGGGGCCGAAAACGTGCTGGGCGTCGCCATGCCCTCGCCCTACTCCTCCGAGGGCAGCGTCAACGACGCGCAGGCGCTCGCCGCCAATCTGGGCATCGGCTTTCAGATCGTCCCTATCAGCGGGGTCTTTCAAGCCTACCTGGAGACGATGCGCGCGCCCTTTGCCGGCGCCGCGCCCAACGTGGCCGAGGAGAACATCCAGGCGCGCATTCGCGGCAACATTCTGATGGCGATCTCGAACAAGTTCGGCCACCTGCTGCTCACCACCGGCAACAAAAGCGAGCTGGCGGTGGGCTATTGCACGCTCTACGGCGATATGAGCGGCGGCCTGGCGGTGATCTCGGACGTGCCCAAGACGATGATCTATGAGCTGGCGGCATACATCAACCGCGAGCGCGCCCTCATTCCCCCCGATTGCATTACCAAGCCGCCCTCGGCAGAGCTGCGCCCCAACCAGACCGACCAGGACACGCTGCCGCCTTACCCCATCCTAGACGCCATTCTGCACGGTTATGTCGAGCAGGGCGAATCGGTGGATGAACTCGTCGCCCAGGGGTTCGACGAGGCTACCGTCCGCTGGGTGGTGCGCGCGGTGGATCGCAACGAATACAAGCGCAAGCAGGCCGCGCCCGGCCTGCGGGTGACGACCAAAGCCTTTGGCGTGGGCCGCCGGATGCCCATCGCGGCGCGGTTCGAGGCATAGGAGAAATTCACCACGGAGACACGGGGTTGTTGGACATGATTACAAGATTCACAT
>CAZYPJ010000263.1:2791-5903 GCA_964649365.1 uncultured Anaerolineales bacterium
GATATACTCTGAGTATTCATCCTGCATCGAGAGGACAGAGAGCATGTGAATCTTGGGAATCATGTCCACTACTCTCTCACTACGGAGACACGGGGTTGTTGGACATGATTACAAGATTCACATGATATACTCTGAGTATTCATCCTGCATCGAGAGGACAGAGAGCATGTGAATCTTGTAAATCATGTCCACTACTCCGTGTCTCCGTGGTGAGAGACCATCATGGGGGGAATCGTGATGCCCAAAGTCGTTCTGTTGATGCGCCACGCCAAATCGAGCTGGAAAGATGATTCGCTGCCCGACCAAGAGCGGCCCTTGGCGGGGCGCGGCAAGCACGACGCCGAGCGTATCGGCGAGCTGCTGGCCAAGCGCGGCGCTGCGCCCGACCTCATCATCAGCTCATCCGCCAAGCGGGCGCGATCTACCGCCAAGCGGGTGGCGGCCAAGAGCGGCTACAGCGGCGAGGTGCGCGTGGAAGCCGATCTTTACGGGCAGGGCGTCGGCGCGTACCTGTGGGTCTTGGCCAGCCTGCCCGAGACGGTCGAGCGGCCCTTGCTGATCGGCCACAACCCCACCATGGAAGAGGCCGTCCGTTGGCTCACCCATCAGACGATCCCCATGCCCACCGCCGCCGTCGCCTGCATCGAACTGCCCATCGCCTCGTGGAGCGAGATCGCATCCAGCCCCGAGGGCGCGTTGCTCTGGACGTTGCGCCCCGACGAAGCCTAGCGGATCAGCCCAATGCCGCGCGCTTTGGCCACGGCCTGGGTGCGGCTTTCGACCTCCAGCTTGCCATAGATATTGTTGATGTGCGTCTTGACGGTGCCGATGGTGATATAGAGCCGCGCGGCGATCTCAGCGTTGGAGCAACCCGCCGCGATCAGCCCCAGCACCTCGATCTCACGCTCGCTGAGCGGCTCGGCCAACGCCTCCGCCCGGCGGCGGGCGGGCGGGGGCGCAACGGGGCGCAGCGCCGCGATCTGGCGGGTGTGATATTGGGCATACTCGCTCAGACCGTGCTCCTCAAACCAGGCCCCTGCTTTCTGGTGCAACTCGGCGCGCTCGCCCTCAATCAATTGCAAGCGCAAGACATCGGCAAAAAGGATATGGTAACGATACCACTCGCGACGGTTGTCGAGCGGCACGAGGAACAGGTTGGCGCTATCCAGATACTCTAGCATCGCCTGCGAATCGTCCCGACCGGTGAGGGCGTCGCACAGGGGCGCCGACAGGCGGTCGAGGATGGCAGTGCGCCGCAAAAAGTCGCGCACCGCATCGGGCGCGCGGTCGAGCACTTCGGCCACGAGATAATCCACGATATAGCGATCATCCCCCGCAAAGGCCGCCACGAATTCGTCGGCGGCGCCCTGCTGGCGCAGCGCCAGGCCAGCCAATTGCAGCCCCGTCACCCACCCTTCGGTGCGCGCCGCCAGCGCGGCGACCGCCTCGGCGGAGAGGCCCAGGTTCATCGTTTGGTTAAAGAAAACGGCGGCCTCGGCGGGCGTAAAGCGCAGCGCGCGCTCGCGGATTTCGGTCACCTGGTCGCGCGCGCGCAACCGCGCCAGCGGCAACGGCGGGTCTTCGCGCGCGCCGATGACCACGTGCAGGTTGGCGGGGCGGTTCTCCAGCAGGAACGCCGCCAGATCGTGCACCGCGAAATCGCTGATGACGTGATAGTCGTCGAGCGCCAGCAGCAAATCCAGCCCGCTTTCGGCCAGCGCGTTGATGACGGCGACCAGCGTTTCCTGCGGCGATAGGCCAACCTCGGGCTGGGGCAACGTCTGCGCCAGGCGTTCATCCACGCGGGCCAACGCCGCAACCAGATAGCGCACAAAACGCGCCGGGTCGTTATCGCCGGCGTCCAGGCTCAACCAGGCGACGCTGCGCCCGGCGGCGCCGACCCATTCGCGGATGAGCGTGGTCTTGCCGAACCCCGGCGGCGCCGAGACCAGCGTCAGGCGGCGGCCCAGGCGCAGCCCCTCATCGAGCTGGGCGAGCAGCCGCGCGCGCGCCACCAGGTTGGGCCTGGCGGCGGGGA
Organism: uncultured Anaerolineales bacterium; assembly: GCA_964649365.1. GTDB lineage: Bacteria > Chloroflexota > Anaerolineae > UBA1429 > UBA1429 > CAZYPJ01. The sequence goes on from CAZYPJ010000263.1 coordinate 4,830, forward strand.
TATCGAGCTTGGTGGCAAGCAGGGCGTCCTGTGGCATGGCGTTGACTCACCGCAACTTTATTCGGATTCGGCGTCCCGCTCGGCGGCCCGGCCCCGACGGTCAGCCGCAGCGCGCTTTCCGGCTAGATCGAACGGATTCTTGGCCATGCCGTCGCCGATGATCTCGTCAAAACGGTAGCGCAAGCAATAGGCCAAGTAGATCAAGCCGCCCGCGCCGAGCAATAGCATCACAGCGATGCCCATCGCAGTGGGTAAGATGCCCGAGATGGGGATATAGATCAGGGCGGTGATGACACAAGCCACCCAACTCCCCAGCGCGATCCATCGCCACACGGCGTGCTCGCCCCAGAGTCGGAACAGATGGGCCAGCCCGCCCGTCGCGGCGAACAGCAGGGCAAGGGCCAGCGCCACGTTAATGTACGGCGCCAAATAGACGGTGATCGCGCTCAGGCCGCCCAACAGGAGCAGATAGATCAGGCCCAGAAAGAGGTTCATCAGCAGATAGTAGCGCTGCCGCTGGCGGCTGAGCTTTATCTGCGCGTCTTCATCGAGCACGCGCACCGAAACCAGCGGCACAGCCAGGTCGCGCAGGCGGGCCAGCAGGCCATACAGCGCGGCGTGGTCGAGCGCTCGCCCCTGCAAGATGGATTCGCCCTGGCGAGTCGAGATCGTCAGATCGTCGAACCAGGAGGCCCATTGCTCCTCCGAGAGCCGCCCTTTGACGCGAATCTCGTACAAGAAGGGCGGCTGGGCGAATGCGGCGCCGAGTTCGGCGGTATCGCGGCTATCGTTCATCATTTGACTCCATATCTCCATTTACCCATCCGAGGTCTGCCCCAGGATTGGGCTTTGCTCTCAGGAACACTCCCACTATATCACAAAACGGCCTTCGTGTGATCTATCCAAAGATGGATTTGTGGGGTGTACGGCGGGGCTGACCTTGCCGCCATTGCAGGGGCGCCAGCCGCTAAAACGTTTGGTGTGAAATGATGTTTTGCGAGCCAGTAGGCGCGGTTTCTAACCGCGTCGGTTGCCAACCGCGTTGGCCTAGATCGCGCCATGAAAACGCGGTTA
>CAZYPJ010000264.1:0-5878 GCA_964649365.1 uncultured Anaerolineales bacterium
GGTGGCCTGGGGCGTCGTCGGGGGGCGCGCGTTGTTGGGCCTGAGGGGGCGCTCGCTGGGTTCTTTGGTGGGTGGGGCCGATGTGGCGCTGGGCGATAGTGTTACGCTCGCCGAGGCCGTGGCGCTGGGCGCGGGCGTCGCGGTGCGCGTGGGCCGAACCACCGGCGGCTCGTTGGTGGGGCCGACGATGGGCGTGGCGATCAGCACGCGCTCGGCCACCACACGCCCGCCGACCACCTGCGCCTCGATCACCAACACATCGTCGGGCGCAGGCGGGTTATCGCCCCAGCGGGCGGCGATCTCTGCCGCGGTGAGCGTGTTGGCGTCGAACACCACCGGGATGCCGTCCACCGTCCACAGGCCCTCGGAGGCGGCCTCCAGGCGGCCCTCGAAGGCGACCTCGCCCTCGCGCCCTTCTTTCAGCAGGCGGGCGACTTCGGCGCGGCGCTCGGCGGCCAGTTGAGCCAGAATCCGCGACCGGCTCGCCTCGTTCCGCGTCAGCGCCAGGCGGGCGCGCTCGGCGGCCCGTTTGATCGAATACAGCGCGTCGCCCGGCAGGCTGCCCGCCGCCACGCTCAACGTGGTCGAGGCGAGCACGAACAGCGCCACAATCGCCAGCGCCACGTTGCCGGCCCAACGGCGCGCCCCAGAAGGCGCCGGACGGGCGACCCGAGCCGAGCGCCGCGTGGTGCGCCGCAGCACGGCCTGGGCCAAGGCGGGCGAGGGCGTCAGCCCGGGCAGGTTGGCCAGGGCGCGATCTTGGTTCTGATACGCCTCAAAGGCAGCGCGGCACGCGGCGCACGTATCCAGATGGTCATGCACCAGGAAACGCTCGGCCTCGTCTAGTTCGCGATAGATCGCCATCTGTTGGCGAACGTCAGCGCACTGCACAGTTCTGCTCCTCGGCGTTACATCATTAACCGTACAACTGGCGGAACTTTTCGCGGGCGCGATAGAGCCGCGTCTTTACGGCCCCCTCGGATAGCCCCATGATCTCGCTGATCTCGCGGATGGAATGTTCCTCGACGCAAAACAAGATCAACAACGCCCGATCTTGCGGCGGCATCTGCCGCAGCGCGTTCTGCACCTGTTCGTTGCCGCCAAACTCACCCTCCGGCCCCGCTTCCGCCAGGGTGGGCGCATCGTGATCGAGCAGCGGCAACCAGCGGATTAGCCGTTGATGGCGCAGGTGGTCGTAAGCGGCGTTGGTGGCGATGCGATAGAGCCAGGCGCGGCGATTGGCGTCTTCGGGCAAGCGTTCGAGCGCGCCATAGGCGCGCACGAACACGTCCTGGGCCAACTCCTCGGCGCGACCGGCATCGCCTACCATGCGATACAGGTAGCTGAGAATTGGTCCCTGGTATTCGGTGAATAGCTGCTCAAAGGCAGCGTCTAGCGCCGAATGCGCCATGCCCCGCGCCAGCCTTCCCCATAGGGTGTAACGAGCCGAACGGCTCGCAAGTTACACATAGGGCGTCTTGAAAAATCCGCCCTAACACCGCGCTATTGTATTCAGACGCGGCGGAACATGCAAGAGATACGGGCGGCGACGCCGCCAGGCTCGCAATCCGATTCCGCTTCTGGGGATGCAAAACGCGGGCGAAAAGGCCCTTGTGAGAGCCTTTTCGTCCGCGCTTGGCTGTTCCAGTTGCTCTGCGCCCACTTCCCCTATCCGGCGTTAGGGCTTGATCTCAACGGGGGCGGCGGTAAAGGTATAGCGCATCGCCGTCGCGTTTTCGAGGCGCAGCACCTCGAAAATCCCATCGTCGAGGCGATACATTTGCTTGAGGGCCGGCACAGCCTCTAGCATGGCCGCTCGCGCCCCGGCGTCGCCATCCTGGACGAGCGTTCCAGTGACCCTGATCCACGCGCCGTCTTTTTTCATGCCGCAGATCTCGACCTTGGGGTTGGCGGCAAGCTGCTTGTACACGTTTTTCTGATTGTTGGTGCAGAAATACACCTTGCCTTCGTATTCGATCACGGCGCCGAACGGCCTCACTCTGGGCTGGTCGTTTTCCACAGTGGCGACATAGAATACGCCGGTTTCCTGTAGCTCTTGGACGATTCTGTTCATGATGTAGCCTCCTGCTTCTTGGGATAGTGCGCTTGCATTTCCAACTATATGCTAGTGGATTGGGCTAGTCAAGCGGCAGGCAAGATCGCCGATTTTGGCATCCGCGCCGGATGGCCTAGAATGTCATGGAATTATGCAGCCGGGCGCGCTTGTTGGCCCCGGCTGTGTGTTGTGTTGCCATCGCGACGCCCATCGGCGCCCGCCAGGGGTGCAGCTACGGCGATGGGGTCGCCCGCGTTCATGATCCCCTATTCCCTTTTTCGGAGGCGCGCCTTGAGCCGCAAATCGTCGTTCCCATCACCCTCTACTCTTGGCCGCAGCGTTGCGGTGCTCTGCGCCATCACTTTTTCCTTTTCCACCTTTCAGGGCATGTGCCAGGCCATCACGCCGTTGTTGTTGAACCACCTGGCGCTCAGCAAGACGGTCATCGGCCTGTTGCAAGCTGTGCCCGGGCTGGCGACCATCGCCCTGGGCGCGCTGTTGGCGCGCCTGGCCAACACCCGCTGGCGCCGCGAAGTGCTGACCGGCGGGTTCGCGCTCAATATCATCGCTTGTCTCTTGTACGCCGGGGCCAGCCGCGCCGCCGATTTCATCTTGCCGCAGCTTTTGTTCGGCGTGTCGAGCACTGCCTTTTGGAGCAACATGCTGGTCACATCGTTCCGCTTGGCGCAGGGCGAGGAGCAGCAGCGCATCCAGGGGACGGTGACGACCCTGCAAGGGCTGGGCTTTTTCGCCGGCCCGATGTTGGGCGGCTATCTAAGCGGGTTCAGTTATGCCTATGGCTTTTACGCCGGGGCGGCCTGCGCGGCCATCGGGCTGGCGTCGTCGTTGTGGCTGGATCGGGCGACGCCCATCGAGCCGTACCCGGGCCTGTGGCCGGCGGCGCGCGAGTCTTACGCCCGCCTGTGGAGGGTGATGACCCGGCGGCCCGTGGTGATGGTGGGGATGGCGTTCGTGTTCATGAACTGCTTTTTGCTCTATGTCATGGGCGGGTCGTTCTATCTGCTCTATGCTCAACAACTGGGCCTGACGACATTCATGGCCGCCGCGCTGATCAGTGGGCGCGATGCAGTCAGCGCGCTGGTGCGGTTGGGCTTTGGCTGGTACGTCCGCCGCATCCCGGTGGTGACGCTGTTGGGCGCGGGCACGATGTTGGGCGCGCTGTGCCTGGGGCTGATGCCGTTCATCTCGTCCACGCTGGCGCTGGCGGCGATGGGGATCGGGGCGGGGGTCTGCCTGGCCTGTCTGCCCCCGGCGGTCAATCTGTTATCGGGCGCGTCGGCGGCCCCCGAGGAGCAATCCTTTGCGATGGTGAGTATGCACCTGAGCAATTTCGCCGCGCAGACGACGTTGGCCCCCTTGATGGGCCTGGCGCTGACCCGCTGGAGCTATGCCACGTCGTATCCGGTCATCTCGGCGCTGTGGGTGCTGCTGGCGGCGCTGGCCTGGCGCGTTGGGCTGCGCTTGACCACTCAGCCCGCGCGCGCGGCGCTGGCCCCGAGCGCAGCGGAGTAGAGAATCGGCCCGATCTCAGGCGGCGCCGAGCGACCCAAGAGAGCGCGGCGCGCCGATATGCTCTCGCCCATGCGCGACCACGCGCGCGGCGAGTTCGTCGGCGCTGGTCGCCGCCTCGCGCTCCAGCAACGCCTCGACCACCATCCCCAGGTTGGCGCCGCCCACCACGGCGCAGCCGCGCGGCAGGCTGAGCGCACGCGCCGCCGCTCGCGCCGCCTGGTAGGGCGCGCCGCCGGTCAGGTCGGCCAAGAAGAGCGCCCCGGCGATCTCGCTCCCCAGCGCGGCCACGGCGTCGCGCAGGCGCTCGGCCAGGGCGGCGGGCGATTCATCCTCGCCCAGGGTCAACGCCGCCACGCCCGCTTGCGGCCCGGCGATGGTCTGCGCGGCGCGGGCCAAGGCGGGGGCCAGGTCGGCGTGTGAGACGATGAGGATGGCGTACATTCTAGGCCGTCCTGTTCTCGAACATGGGTCAGAGAGTGAGGCGCAACCCCAGTATAACACACCCATTTGTGGCGAGCGAGCCGCCCAACCGTCAACCCAATGTCAGCCAAACCCATTGACGCCCCCCAGCGTTGGACTTATAATGAGTGCGTAAACTCGTGTTTTCTGGTCTCTTTGTCAATGGGTTGCCCTGCGAGGGCCGGAGGTGTAGGGTGAAGCAGCGCTTGGTTTGTGGGGGGCTGATTGCCGTTACGCTCCTATTGGGAATGGCGCTGGCGGCGCCGCTGTTGGCCGACCGCGCCGGCCCGATTACCATTGACCCCTCCTCCAACAATCTGACGCTCAACGAGGGGCAAACCTTTAGCGAGACCATCACCGTCACCGTGCCGGCGGGCGCGGCGGCCTCCAAGGCCGATGTCTATCTCTTGGCCGATACCACCGGCAGCATGTACGACCCGATTGACGCCGTGCAAGACGGCGCCAGCGATATCGTCGCGGGCCTCATGGCCGACCTGCCCGAGGTGGATTTGGCCTTTGGCGTGGGCAACTATAAGGATTTCCCCTACGATCCCTACTGTTTCGATCATCAATTGAGCCTGACCACCACCGTCGCCGTTATCGAGGCGGCCATTGACGATTGGAACGCCGACGGCGGCCGCGACGGCTCGGAGGGGCAGTTCTTTGCGCTCGACCAACTGGCCGGGAACAGCGATCCGGCCGGCGGCGACATCGGCTGGCGCGACGGCGCGGAAAAGATCATCGTGCTCTTCGGCGACGCGCCAGGCCACGACCCAATCTGCACCGCGATCTCGGGCCTGGCCTACGACATTACCGAAAGCTCCGTCATCACCAAACTGCAAGAGAGCGGCGTCGCGCTGGTGCTCATCAGCACCCTCACCGGCTATGACGACGGCCTCGACGACAACCCCCAGGAGGACGCCTGGGATTACAGCGAATGGTGCCGGATCGGCGGGACTTCTGGCCAGGCCACGCGCCTGGCCGAGGCCACCAACGGCGAACACCTGACGGGGGTGGATTCGGTGGCCATCGTCCAGACGATCAAGGACTTGATCACCTCGCAGATCGTGACGATCAATTCGCTCAGCCTGCATCCAACGGGCGACGCGGCCGCCTTTGTGACCTCCATCGCGCCGCCGAGCTATGGCCCGCTGGAAACCGACGAGCCGCATGTGCTCACCTTCCAGGTGGGGTTCACCGGCGTCGAGCCGTGCGGCGAATCGCCGCAGGCGTTCACCGGCACAATTGACGTGCTGACCGACGGCGCCGTCGCGACGCAAAAGCAACTGGCAGTGAACGTGCCCGCTTGCGCGGCGGCGCCGGTCTATTCGATGCAATTCTCCGGCGGGCCGGGCGTGATCTGCCCGGGCTGGAACCTGTACTATGATTTCACCTTTACGAACACCGCGCCGCCCCCAACGGGCGCACGGCTGGCTGGCCCTGCCGAGAGCATCACCCATTTCGTCGTCACCACCACGCTGCCCGAGGGCACATGGGTGCACCCGCCCGAGATCACCGGCACGCTGCCCAGCTCCTACGACCCAGTCGAGGGCGTCATCACCTGGCACACCGATGTCATCTCGCCGGGGGAATCGGTGCAGGGGCATCTGATCTTGCGCACCTACTCGAACCTGACGAGCGATGTGGTGACGACCACATTCCACTATAGCGCCGATGGCTGGGAGGGCGACCCCGGCGTGATGACGGCGGCGCACCAGGTGGATCGCAGCCTGTGCGCGCCGACGGTGACGCCCACTTTCACGCCCACCAACACCGCCACGCCCCCGCCCCCGCCCCCCGAACCCAGCAAGCCGACGGAGACGCCCACGC
>CAZYPJ010000265.1:0-5861 GCA_964649365.1 uncultured Anaerolineales bacterium
CAGGCGGCGCGTTGCGTCGGCGTCGAAGTGACCACCACGCCGAACATGCGCCGATAGAACACGTTCACCCCACACAGACCGAAAATGCAATCCTTCCACAATGCTTCCAGCGGATCGCCAAAGACGGTCAACTCGCGCTCGCGGGGTGTATTGGCAGTGTTGAACACCAGCGCCGCGCGCGCCTTGAGCAAACCGATTGGCACGCCTTCGCCGCTGTCGCCTTCCAGGAAGGCATAGGCCACCCCGGCGCGCAACACGCGATCCACCCACCCCTTGAGAATAGCGGGCGGCTGTCCCCACCAGTTGGGGTGCACGATGATGATCCCATCCGCCTCGGCAATCTCGCGGCAATGGGCCGCGACGACCGGCGGCAGTTCGGCCCCGCGCGCCGCCTCGCCCGCCGGCAAAAGCGGATCAAAACCCTCGGCGCACAGGTCATGAAACGTCACCTCGTGGCCCAAGTTGCGCCCCGCCTCAGCGGCGACGGCGGCGATGGCATGGTTCAAGCTGGCAGGGTCGGGATGGGCGAGGATGATGGAAAGCTTCACAACGCTCCTTGACGTTTGAGATAGCGTTTGGTCCACGGGCAGGCCGCGATGCAGATGCCACAGATAATCTCCTCGACGCCTGCCCCCCGCGCCAGGGCGCTGGCTTGGTCGCAACAGGCGCGCGCGTCGTAAAACTCGTCGCGCCCCATGCCCAGGCGCCAATCGCGCCCCGAAGGGGCGTGAGCCGGGCAGGCGCGCACGCAAGCGTCGCACTTGCCGCAACGCGATTCATCCACCGGCGCTCCCACCGGCAACGGCGCGTCGGTTAACACCGAAGTGAGGCGGATGGCCGAACCATACGGCTCGCTCACCAACAGAGCGCACTTGCCGATCCAGCCCAGGCCCGCGCGCGTGGCCACCGTTTTGTGCGGCAGTGAGATGCGGTAGGCCAGAGGGTCGCTGCCGGCGATGGTGGAGCTTTGCGCCTCTGCGCGATAGCCGCCAGACCGAATAACCTCGGCGGCCCGGCTGGCTAACGAGAACAGCAGCGCGTTGACCCGATTGTACTCGGCTTCATAGGGTCGGGTCGGCCCGTTGCGAAGGCTCGCTACGATAGCTGGATCGAGCGTCACGGCGATGGCGACGCCGCGCGGCAGGCCGCGGCGGGCGTCGGTGGGAACCTGGCCCAAGTCGGCATAGCCCACCAGCGCTGCGCCGCCGGCGATCAATTCTCGCCGAACCATTACATCAACCTCTGGCATCATCCCATCCATATCCATCCATCGCGCCGATGTCAGCGCGCCTCGGGTTTGCGCGCCGTCAGGATCGCCTCGGTCAAATCCTGCCAGATCACGCCGATGCGCTCAAAGCCGCAGGCCGCTAATGTCGTAAAATGGAAAGCGCGGGGCTGGCCGTCGTCGCAACCCTCCCAGCAAAGCGACTCGCCGGTGGGTTGCTCGATGCCGATCTCGCTCAGGGCGCGCTGGTAAGCCTCGATGTAGGCGTCCCACGTGTCCACCCCTGAGGCTTGCAGCGCAGCCTGTTGCCGGGCTTTGCGCAGCGCGCGATAACGCTCTTGCGTAACGGGGTCGTCGCTGGCGATGGCGTCCGAATTCACGAACCAGCCGCCCGGCGCCAACGCAGCATAGATGCGCCGATACGTCTCTGTCAGATGATCGGGCGTCAGCCAGTGGAGCGCCGTGGCTGAACACACCAGGTTGAACGGCCCTTGCAACGAAGCCCACCAAGCGCCGTCGCGCAAGTCCGCCCGCTCGAAAGCGACCCGGTCGGTCAGCGCAGCAGCGACCGCCCGGCCCATCGCCAGGAGCGACTCGTCGGCGTCCACCGCCAAAATGCGCGCCCGCGGGTAAGTCTTAACCGCTTGAAAGGCCAACGACCCGGGCCCGCACCCCAGATCGAGGATGCGTAGCTCGGCGTCGCGGGGGAAATCGGGCCAGCGCAGCATCAGCTCAAAGCGGCGCGAGCGCTGCGCGGCGTAGGCGGATTGCATCGTCTCCCAACGAGCGAACCAGTGCGCCCAATCGAACTCGGCGCGGGATGAGTTGGGCATCTTTAGCCTCCTGCGGTTAACGTGCAAGCTGCCGCTGGGCCAACGGCCTGCCAGCGGCATAGACATGATAAGCTCGGCTATAACTGACAATGGCATCCAGACACGCCGCCGATTCCACAAAAGCCACGGCCACCTGCGTGGTGTAGCCGATCACTTTGGTAAAATCGCCCGGCGTCATGTGCAGCTTGTCGCGCATCCACAGCGCCAGGAAAACTACCAAGAACTGGCTACCCACTAGCGCAGCCTGCCGTACATACAGCGAGAGTTGATGTTTGTTCACCAACATGATCAACGTGTCGGCCCGTTCGCGCATGATCCGTTTGAACTTGTCCTGCGCCTCCAGGTTCTCTTTTGAGGTAATCGTGCGAATGACCAAGCCCTCGACCTGGCTGATAAGCGAGTATTGCGCGTCGCGCAGCACGCGCAACCAGTTGTTGAACCCTACCGTCATGAGCAGAGGGATAATTAGGCTGCCCACATAGACCAGGCCAAGCAGACGGTTATAGGCCACCAAGCTACCCGAGACGACGATAACCTTGATGATAACCGGCGTGAAACTGCCCAACACATGGTAGGCGGCGTTGGTGATGCCGCTGACGGCATTGGCAATGCGCGCATTGGTGGCGCCGGCGGTCTCGGCGTCATCATCCTGCCCCTGAGATAGCGCCTCCAGGGTCAGCTCGACCCGCTTCTGAAAGTCGGTCTCGTAGAACATCTTGTGGCGCAACATGACATTGGCGCGCGCCACGCCAGGGGCCAGAACGCTGGCGCCCAGAAACAGCCAGACGACGTTGCCCAGGTCGCCGCTCGGCAGGCGATCCACAAACTGCCCCAGCAGGTTCACCGGCCACAGCGCCGTTACCTCTTGCAGCACCGTCACCGCCAGAATCGCCAGGCTATAGCCCTTGTATTCCCAGGTCAACCCCAACACATCGAGGGCAAACTGCCAGTTCGGATTGATCGCCGCTTCCTGTTGAAGTCTGCTCCTGAGACCGCCGATCTCGCCCAACCGCACACGCGCCATTGCATGTCCCTTTCTATGAAGGCGAATATGGGCGGGATTCTAGGTCTGACTGCGCCCGGCGTCAACCACTTGCGACAAAGCGCCTTTGCTGCCACCAACCCACCGGCCCGAGGCGCGCTTGCCTCACCAGGCGCTGCGCCCGGTCGAAACCGGCGGCAATGTCGGCGCATGCATGGGCGTCAGAACCAAGCGTCACACGGCGACCGCCCACTTGGGCGTAGCGCGTCAGGATCGGCAGGTCGGGCGAGCATTCATCCATTCCCTTGCGCAAGGGTGAAGTATTGATTTCCAACACGACCCCTGCCCGCACGGTTTCGCGCAGCACTTCATCCAGCCAGGCAGGCGGCTCGGTAACTTGCCCCACATAGCGTTTGGGGAAATCCAGGTGCGCCAGCACATCGAACCCGCCGACGCGAATGGCTTGGCGCATCTGGTCATAGTACGACTCGTACAGGCGCTCCAGCCCCAAGCGGTCGCGCAGCGCCCGGTCGCCCACAAAGCCATCGGGCGCCCAGTGAATGCTGCCCAAGACCACATCCACATCGAGCGTCTGAACCCATTCCAGCTCACGCGGATAGATATGCGGCTCGCCAAATTCGATCCCTTTCAAGATCATCAGGCGGTCGCCATAGACGCGCCGAGCTTCATCCACCGCTGCAGAAAAGCGATCATATTGGAGAAAGTTATACTCTTCTTCGGCGGCAGGGTTCAAGTCATAGTGCTCGGCAAAACAAATGGCAGCGACGCCGCGCTCCAACGCAGCGCGGCACATCGCATCGAGAGTATCGTGTCCATCCACCGAAAAGGTCGAATGGACGTGCATATCGGCAATGGGAGTCTTGAATGTCATAAGCTCTATCTATTTGCGCGCCAAGATGGCCAGAAAGCCACTCTGGGTAGCGTCTGGCTCGCCGATTAGCGAAGGGTAGAACGCTACATCCCGAAAGCCGCACTCATTCAGTACGCGGCGATAGTCATCCTCGGTGTACGCCTGATAGCTGAGGGCATAGTGTTGCACCTCGGCGCTGGCGGCGTCTATGATATAGTGGCGCCTGGTAGTGACATGTTGTGTTTCATCCCAGAAACTCTCTTCCAGAGCCAGATGAGGCCGATCCGAGAATAGTCCCGTATGGGCCGAATACCATGAACGCTCTTCTGCCATCTGGCGCACCGAGTCGTAGGTGCTCGGCTCGAGTAGCAGCGCGCCCCCCTCATCGAGGGCGTCCCAAGCGGCGCGCAAAACGCGGCGCGCATCGGCGGGGCAAAAGACGTTGAAATCGCCGTACAGCAGCATCACCAAGCCTAGCCCTCGACCCAGATCAGCCTGACGCATATCTTGCAGTTCATAACGACAGGTCAGCCCTTCGCGCTCGGCTTGGGCGCGGGCATAAGCGATAGAGGCTGGGGAGAAATCAATCCCTACACAAGTGTGCCCCAATCTCGCCAGGCGGCTGGTATAGTGGCCGGGGCCGCACCCCAACTCTAGTAACCGCGTTGGCTGGCCGCCGAGTAGATGGACATGGATCCAAGCTACCTGTTGCTCGATCTTGGATGGGCGCCGGCTGGCGGAATCGTGTTCTTGCGGAAAGTGCCAACGCAGCATTCGCTCGCTAAAGCCGGGGTCGTTCCAGGGGATATTGTCACCCTCGGCCCAGGCCGCAGGCGGCAGCGTTCGTTGCACCAGATCGTTCAGGTTCATTTTTTCTCCTTCAGAGCGCGCTTCATGCGCTCCAGCGCCTCGGTCAGCGTTGAGCGCGGGCAACCGAAATTGAGCCGCACAAACCCCTCGCCGCCCCGACCGAAAGCGGCGCCGTCGTTCATAGCGACGCCCGCTTGCTGAATAAAGAACTCGTGCGCATTGCCGGGGATACCCGCCTGTCGGCAATCCAGCCAGGCGAGATAGGTTCCCTCGGGCTTGGCCATGCTGACGCCGGGCAGCTCGGCGTTGACATAGTCGTACAGATAGTTGCGATTAGCCTCTAGATAGGCAAGCATCTCATCCAGCCAGGGCTGGCCGTCGCGATAGGCGGCCACGGCGGCCACATAACCCATGATGTTGACCGACGATACCAACCCGCGCCCCACGCGCTTGAAGGCGCTGCGCAGATCGGGGTTCTCGATGATCGCTACCGAACAGCACAACCCGGCGATATTAAATGTCTTGCTAGGAGCAATGAGCGTGATGGTACGCTCGGCCACCTCACGGCTCAGCGTGGCGATGGGAATATGGCGCTGGCCCCCGAACAGCAATTCGGCATGAATCTCGTCCGAGCAGATCACCATATTGCGGCGCAAGCAAATCTCGGCCATGCGCTCCAGTTCCCCGCGAGTGAACACGCGGCCCACTGGGTTGTGCGGGTTGCACAGCAAGAAAACGCGCGTGCGATCGGTGATGGTGCGCTCCATCAGATCGAAATCAATGGTATAGCGACCATCGGCCCCGCGCGTCAGCTCCATCTCGTCGCGCGTCATGCCCGCGTTGGCCGGGGCGTCGAGCATTGGGTAATAGACAGGCGTCTGCAAAAACACGCCGTCGCCCGGTTGTCCTACCGCCTGACAAGCGATATTAAAACCCCGCACCACGCCGGGAATAAAGAGCAGCGCTTCGGGCGCCACCTTCCAGCCATAGAGCCGCTCCAATCGCTCGACCACCACCGGCCGCAACTCGGGCGGCTCGCAAGGATAGCCAAAGATGCCGTGATCCACGCGCTCACGCAGCGCGTGGATCACCGGCTCGGGCGAGCGGAAATCCATGTCGGCCACCCACATCGGGATAACA
>CAZYPJ010000266.1:0-5856 GCA_964649365.1 uncultured Anaerolineales bacterium
AGGGCGGGCGCTCGTAGGGACACGATATATCGTGTCCCTACGAGCGCCCGCCCTCTCCCTGCCAATCCTTCGCCCCACCTCATAGCCCTATAAAGCGATCACCCGGGCGGCACGGCCCGGGCGATCGCTTCTATTGGGGAGGTCGGGTAGTTAGCAGATTAAGAAGAGTTACTGTACCTTGATCTCGACGACGTCCTTCACCTGGGCCTGGCCGTCGAATCCGGTCATGGCGGTCTTTAACCCGCCATTTTCGCGGAAACCGATCACGCACTTGTCGCAAGCCAGAACGTCCTTGAGCGCCGCTTCGTAGGTGTAGCCATCGGCGGCCACGAACGTCACCTTTGTAGCGTCGGCGGCCACCTTGGCCTCTGCGAGCAGCGCCACAATCGCCGGGCCGGGCACTTTTTCTACTTCGCCCTTCTTGTTGGTCACTTCGGCTTCGACCTGCGGCATGACCTTGAGTTCGTCAATCGTCCACGACTTTTCGGCGGCCACTTTGCCCGTCACCTTTAGGCCGGCGGCGGTCGCCTCGCCCCCGGATCCTTCCGTTTTGGCGCCTTGCTTTTCGCGCCAGATGGCCGAATCGGGAGTAAAGAGCGCCTGGCCGAACTCTTCCTTGCCGAACTCGCTGATCAGCTTTTGCGTCGGCTCAGAGATGATCCAATCCACGAACTTGGTCGCCAACTCGGCCTTGATGTGCTTGCCCTTTTCGGGGTTGACGGTAATCACACCGTAGGGGTTGAACAACGCCTTGTCACCCTCGACCAGGATCACCAGGTCAAGCCCTTTCTTGGTCATGGCCAGGTAGGTAGCGCGGTCGGCTAGGGTATAAGCCTGCTGCTCCAGCGCCATAGTCAACACGGAGCCCATGCCCTGGCCCGCCGACACGTACCAATCGCCCTTCGGCTCGATGCTGGCGGCCTTCCAGATGGTCTTTTCCTTGCTGTGCGTGCCCGAGTTGTCGCCGCGCGAGACAAATGGCGTCTTGGCGTCGGCGGCCAGCTTCTTGAAGGCGTCAACCGCTGTCATGCCTTTGATGCCAGCGGGGTCGGACTCGGGGCCAACGATGACAAAGTCGTTGTACATCACGTCTTCGCGACGCGCGCCATGGCCGGCTTCCATGAAGGCCTTTTCAGCGGCGGGCGAGTGCACCAGGAGCACATCGGCGTTGCCGTCCTCGCCCAGCTTGATGGCCTGGCCCGAACCAACCGCGACTACCGCTACTTTGACGCCCGCTTGTTTTTCGAAATCGGGCAGGATCACGTCGAGCAGGCCCGAATCTTGCGTGCTGGTGGTGGTGGCCAAAATGAGGTCGTTTGGCCCCGCTTTGATTTCGATGGTGGGCGCAGCCGTGGCCTTGGGGGCCTCAGTCGGCTTGGGTGGAACCGTAGGCGGAACTGCTGTCGGCGGTACAGCAGTTGGCTTGGGCGCCGCGGTGGGCGGCACAGCCGTCGGCTTGGGCGCTTCGGTGGGCGGCACAGGCGTGGCCGTCGGCGCAGCCGCGCAGCCTACGAGCACGCTGATGAGGCACAACAATGCCACGATGCGGAACAAACGCTTGGACAACATCTTTCCAATCCTCCGATGAGATAGTGTGTATGGGCATGGCTAGTCCACGCCGATCATGACGTTCGATGCCTTGATGATCGCGTAAGCCTCCTTGCCTTTGGCCAAACCTAGCGCCTCAGCCGAGTGTTTGGTGATGATGGAAACCACCTCGACGCCGTTGGGCAGTTGGATCACCACTTCGCTGTTGACTGCGCCGTGAGTGAGCTTGATGATCTTGCCTTTGAGCACGTTACGAGCACTGATTCTCATGTTTCCCTCCTGCACTGATCCGAACCCCAGCGCCCACCAAGGGCGCGACGATCAGCCTAGCGCCTTGTTACGCATCGGGCCGACTATTCTGTGTATCGCGCACTGAGGATCGCAAACACGATCAGCGCCACAATCACCAGCAACGCCGCCAACGGCGTGGCGCGAGCCAGGCCAAACCCCTGAAAGCGTTCGTACACCAACACCGAGAGCGTCCTCGGGTGGTAGGCCAGCAACACCACCGCGCCGAACTCGCTGATGCCGCGCGCCCACATCAACAGCGCCCCATTGGTGATGCCGCGCTGCGCCAACGGCAGCGTCACCTTCCAGAACACGCCCCACGGCGAGGCCCCGTCCACCAGGGCCGCCTGCTCCAGTTCGGGGTGGATGGCGGCGATGGCCTCGCGCGCCGAGTTCACCAGATACGAGACGCTGACGAAACACATCGCTACCGCGACGCCCAGCAGATGGTCGGTAAAGAACACGCCGACCTGCTTGAACAGCGCGCCCACCGGCCCGCGCGCGCCATAGGTCAACAGCAGCGCCACCCCCGCCGAGGTGTGGGGGATGATGACGGGCAACCCCAGCACCCCCTCGACCAACCGCTGACCGCGAAAGCGATAGCGAGCCAATACATAGGCCAGCGGCACGCCCATCGCCAAGCCAAACGCGGTGGAAATCCCCGCCGCGAGCAACGTCACTTGCAGCGAGCGTAAAGTCTCGCCCTCGATCAGCGTCTCGCCCATCGCGGCGAGCGACGCGCTCAACAACAGCACGATCACCGGCAGCGCCAACATACTCAGCAGCAGGCCGCCCAGGGCCAGCATCGCCCAGGGCAGACTGTGCGCCGCGCCGCGCCTGCTGCTCATTGCGCTGCTACTGCCAATGGACGGACAGCATCGGGCAGCAGGTCGAGGTGATCGGCCTGCACGGCGTCGAACAGCGGATGGTGATTATCCTGCATGATTCGCCGCCCTTCCGGCCCCAACAGATAGGCCACGAAACGGGCCGCCTCGTCGGGGTGCGGCGCATTGCTCGGGATGGTCAGCCCATAGGCGATCACCTCGCCCGCAAAGAGCGGATCCACTGAGGCAAAGCGGCGAAAGTCGAGCTTGACCGCCACCTTGCCATAACTATCAGCGTAGGCCGGATCGCCCAGGCTCAGGCCGTCGGGCAAGGGCAGGTAGTTCAGGCCGTGCTGCTGCACAACGCTCTCGTACTCAAAGATGTAATCCACATCGCCCGATTGCAGCAGCGGGATGAGCTGCACGCTCGACCCGCGCATGACCATCGTGCTGTTGACGCGCGGTTCCAGCACCTCGGGCACGTGGATCACCGTGCGCCCCTCTTCCTGTACCGCGCGGATCGGCTGGCCAAAGCGCCCCATCAACACATCCTCAAACAACGTCTTGCGTCCATAGGCGGCCTCGGCGAGCTGCAAGATCATCAACTCGCGATCGCCGCAGGCGTCAAAGCGCGGGTCGGCCAGGCCGATCTTGGTTCCGGGCCGCGAGATGATCTCGGCCCAATTGGCGGCGGTCAACTCGTCGGCGCCCTTGCTCAACGGCGAATAGGCCAGCGCCATACGGTTGGTAGCAAAATGCAAGTTCCACGTCGCATAGGGCTTACCCGTGTCGGGATCAAGCGTCTGGTACATCAACATGGGCAGCAGCGCCTGGTCAGCCGTGGCCACAACATCTATGGCCTCGTGAATATCGGTCACATGGCGGATCACTTGGATACTGCCGTGAGCCTCCATCTGCATGTCAATATCAGGGTTGGCGGCCTCGAACCCTTTTTCGAGCGCCGCAAACGGGATCATCAAGCTCCCTGCGCAGAACACCGCAAGCGGAACCGGTCCGTTGCGGGCGGGCGTCGGCGACGGCTGCGCCTGGGTTGGCGTCGGCGCTGGCATAGTTGGCGGCAACGTCACAGCGGCGGTGGGCGCGGGCGCTGTGGCGCTCGGTTCGGGCGCAGCGACCGTGGGCGCCGCCGGCTCGACCTGCGCCGCCAGCGTGGGCGTCGAAACTGGCGCGCCGCAACCAACGAGGGCCAATATCAGCGTCATAACAACAAAACTAGCAACAACGAAGCGGACTCGCATCCTCGATTCCTTATCTGACGTTCGCTGGTCTCCTCCGCTCTCCCCCTCGCGAACGATGAGGGAAAGCGGAGGAGCATCGTACAACGTGATTGGCTATTTCACTTCAATAATGCGCGCGTCTTTGGCCCATGCGCCGCTCGAAAGGCCGGGCATGACGGCATTGAACGTCTCGCCGTCCACCGCAATCAGGCAATCAGCGCAGGCTTTCACGTCGGCCAGCAACACTTCGGTCACATAGCCATCACCCGATGTGATCACCAGCTTGGTCGCCTCGGCGGCCGGCTGCACCTGAGCCAACAGATCGTTCAGGCGCACGCCTTCGTACTCGGTCATCCCCTTCTTGGGGTGCTCGGCGCTGATCTTGGTCATGCCCACTTGCTTCAAGGCCGCCAGATCGTAGGCGATGGGCTTGGCCACCTTGCCCCAAATGTGCAATACACCAGCTTTCATCTCGGGCGCAGCCGCGGTCGGGGCAGTCGGCTGCTTGGCCGCCGCAGCGGTGGCCGTCGCTTGAGCGCACTTGGTGGGGTCGTGAGTCGGTTCGACTGCCGCCTCGGCAGGGGCGCCATCCAGATGCAACACGATCTGCGCTACCGCGCCCACCATCTCGGCCTTTTTCAGGCCCGAACCGACCAGACGCAACGGAAAGACCTTGTCGTCTAACGGCTTGCCATCCGCTGTGTTGGCCAAGATGATGGCCTTATTGCGGATGAGCGGGGCGCTATCAAAGGTCACTTTGTAGCCGTCGGCGGCTACCACATCCACCTTGTAACCCTTTTGGGCCAGCTCGACATCGAAAGCATCGCCTTCGTGCTTGAGCTTGACGTCATCCACGCGACCCATGAGGTAATAGAGCGGGATGCCGCCCCACTTGACGCCGTTCTCGTCCACCCATTCGGCCAGGTGGCAATTGGGCGCCGCGCCCGACTCAAAGGTGTTGCGATCCATCTCTTCGACCAGGGCGCCTTCGAGGTGCAGGGTCCATTCCGCCGAGGCGGGCTTGACGATGACCTGCCGCACCCACTTGACGGCCCAGTGGCCGTCGGTCACCTGGTTATTCTTGGCGCTAATGATGGCCAGGCGCAGCGTGCCATCGGTCTCTTCGGGGATAGCCTGGCCCTCGCGCTCGTAAGCCACTATCAGGGTAAGCGGATCGTTGCGCACAACCTCGTCGCCGGTGCCGGGGTCAAAAGTGGTGAACCCTTTGCCCATCACCTGGTCGTAAGAAAAGGTCATGGCGTAGCCGTCTTTGGCCACCACGTTGAGGGCCAGCGTCTCGTTGAAATCGCCTACCAGCTTGGCCAGGTCGAGTAGCGACACACCCTTGAATTGCGACGGCGGAGTGATTTTGCCGGTAGAACTCTTGATGCCAGCCCATCCCGAGCTAACCGTCAACTTTTTGAGTTCGTCAACGGTGAGCTTTTTGGTCACGTCGCCGTTCATGATCTCTAGCATGGCGCCGGCGGGCGCGTCAGTGGGGGCGACGGTGGCCGTCGGGGGAACTGATGTGGCGGTGGGCGGCACGGGCGTGGCCGATGGAATCGGCGTGGCGGTGGCCGGGGCGGGCGTAGCGGTGACGATCAACACCGTCACCGCTGGCGCAGCGGTGGGCGCAGCCGCTGGGACGGCGGTGGGCGCGTTCTGGCAACCGGTCAACGCGCATACAGCGAGCATGAGCAGAAGGATTAGGGTTTGACGGAACTTCATTGGGACCTCCATGATAATGGTCGCACGCGACTTACATGACAATCCATAGGCGATGGTCATCCACGAACGGGTTGGCCGTCGGGCGCAAAAAAGGCCGATGATCC
This sequence comes from uncultured Anaerolineales bacterium, assembly GCA_964649365.1. GTDB lineage: Bacteria > Chloroflexota > Anaerolineae > UBA1429 > UBA1429 > CAZYPJ01. The sequence goes on from CAZYPJ010000266.1 coordinate 5,731, forward strand.
CGCGCGCGGAAAGGATTCATCGGCCTACGACGAGACAACGCAGCTCGTCGTCCCCAATAGACACAGATCACCTCCTTTCCAAACACGGGGGGCGTCGCCGTTTCCAGCGACACCGTTTGAGGCGAG
>CAZYPJ010000267.1:0-5773 GCA_964649365.1 uncultured Anaerolineales bacterium
TCGGCGAATTACATGAAGCGAAGGAAGTGGCTGGGTTTGTAACCATGCAGACGCGAATGATTGATGTGCGCCAAACACCAACAGATTTGAAGGAACTGCTGGCCTTGGTCGCCACAGGCGCCGAGGTGATCTTTGCGGACGGTGACACCCCCATCGCTCGCCTTGTTCCTGTGCGTCGCCGCGTGGCCGGGTTGCACGCCGGCACCATCTGGGCCAGCCCGGATTTCGATGCGCCGTTGTCGGAAGAGTTTGAGACCGGAAAGGGATAGAATCACGCTATGCGCCAATCCAAACGCTTTGCCGCTCTCGATGAGCGGCCGATCAATCAGGAATCGTTCGTACACGAATGGCCCGAGGTGGGGCTGATCGTCATCGATAGCCCTGGCGACCCGCAGCCCAGCCTGCGCATCGAAGGTGGGCGCGTGGTAGAGATGGACGGCGTCGCTCGCGAGCAGATGGATATGCTCGATCGCTTTATCGCCGACCATGCCCTCGACCTGGACGCGGCCCCCGAGGCCATGTCTACGCCCTCTATCGAGATCGCCCGGCGGCTGGTGGATATCAACGTCCCCCGCGCTGAGATCATCCGGCTGATCGGCGGTTGCACCGCCGCCAAGTTGGTCGAGATCATCCGCCAGATGTCGGTGTTGGAGATGATGGTCGCCTTCGCCAAGATGCGCGTGCGGCGCACGCCCGCCAACCAGGCGCACGTCACTAATCGGCGCGAGCATCCCGCGTTGCTCGCCGCCGACGCCGCCGAGGCCGCGTTGCGCGGTTTCGCCGAAAACGAGACCACCGTGGGCGTGGCGCGCTCGGCGCCGCTCAACGCGTTGGCCATCCTGGTGGGCAGCCAGACGGGGCGCGGCGGCGTGCTGACACAGTGCGCCGTGGAAGAGGGCGTCAACCTGCGCCTGGGATTCAAGGGGTTGACCAGCTACGCCGAGACGCTTTCGGTCTATGGCACCGAGGGGGCCTTTGTGGATGGCGACGACACCCCCTGGTCCAAGGCGTTCCTGGCCTCGGCCTACGCCTCGCGCGGGGTTAAGGTGCGGTTTACCTCGGGCACGGGGTCCGAGGCGCTGATGGGCCATTCGCAGGGGCGCTCGATGCTCTACCTCGAGGCGCGCTGCCTGCTGGCCACGCGCGGCGCGGGCAGCCAGGGTGTGCAGAATGGCTCGATCAGTTGTGTGGCGCTGCCCGAATCGCTGCCTGGCGGAGTGCGCGTCATCCTGGCCGAGAACTTGCTGGCCGCGCTGCTCAACCTAGAGTGCGCCGCCGGCAACGACGCCCTAGCCAGCCATTCCGACATCCGCAAGACGGCCAAACTGATGTGCCAGTTCATCCCGGGGGCCGATTTCGTCCATTCGGGCTATAGTTCCGTGCCGCGCTACGACAACATGTTCGGCGGCGGCTGTTTCGACGCCACCGAGTTGGACGATTACAACGTACTCCAGCGCGACATGCAGGTGGACGCCGGCCTGCGCCCCATCCGCGAAGAGGAGGCGCTGGCCATCCGCGAGCGCGCCGCGCGGGCGATGCAGGCGGTCTATGCAGCGTTGGGATTCCCCCCCATCACTGAAGAGGAAATTCAAGCGGCGACCACGGCGTTCGACAGCCGCGACATGCCCGCCCGCGACATGGCGGCGGATTTGGCGGCGGCGGACGCATTCCTCGCCGGCGACCAAACGGTGCTCGACGTGATCCGCGCGCTCGATGCGGCGGGGTTCACCGAAATCGCCGAGCGATTGCTTGAGATGAGCCGCCAGCGCGTGCTGGGCGATTACTTGCAACCCGCCGCTATCTTTGACCGGCAGTTCCACGTGTTGAGCGGTATCAACGACGCCAACGACTATCGCGGCCCGGGCACGGGCTATCGCCTGCAAGGGGAACGCTGGCGCGAGGTGCAAGATATCCCCCGCGCCGTACCCCCGGCGGATTTCGTCAAGGGCCATAGCGAGACGTCCTGCGAGCGGTTGGAAGAACTTGGCCCGGCGGCCAGGGGGACGGCGCGCGAGGTGGTCATCGCCGTCGGCCCGGCTTTTGGCCGGCAGCTCACCGAAACGATCAACAGCCTGCCCCACGAGCAGGTGTTGGAACAATTGTTAGCTGGCATCGCCGAAGAGGGGCTGCCCGCGCGCATCGTCAAAATCCACCATACAGCGGATTGCGCGTTCATCGGCTATGCCGGGGCGCAACTCAGCGGGTCGGGCATCGCCATCGGGCTGCAATCGCGCGGGACGACCGTCATTCATCGCAAGGATTTGGCCCCGCTCAATAACTTGGAGTTATTCTCGCAATCGCCCAACCTGACGCTGGAATCGTTCCGCCAGATCGGGCGCAACGCGGCGCGCTACGCCAAGGGCGAGCGGGTGCAGCCCGTGCCGGTCAAGGTGGACAACTGGGTACGCTTGCGGTTGATCGTCAAGACCATGCTGCTGCACCGCCGCGAGATCGAGCAGATCGAACCCAAGCGCCCGCCGACGGAACTGCATTTCGATTGGGAGCCGGAAACACCCTAGCCATCAAAACAAAGACGCCAAGCTCGACAAGGGTATCGGGGTACTTGCGCCTAGCAAACCTTGCCTGGTATCCCTGTCACCCTGAAGTTACTCCCGAAGGGTCTCGTGTGGGCTAGAGAGATCCTTCGGCCTGAGTACAGGTCTCCGGACAACAGGTGTGTCGGCACATTGACACATACACACCCATGTGTATAATACGGATGGAGGTGTGATATGGAACGAACCGGCCCGATGATTCGCTGTCAGATCCTGCTTACCCCGGCGCAGCGTCAACGGCTGGAGCAATACGCGCAGCGCGAGGGACGCTCCCTTTCTGATGTAGCGCGCCGCGCTATTGACATCGGCCTCGACGCGCTCGATGGCCGCAGCGAAGAAGCGCTGCAACGCCAACTTGCCGCGTTGGACGAGCTGACCAAGATCAGGGAAGAGGTCGAGGCGCGCTACGGCGTCTATAAGGGAGACCTCGTCAGAGAAAGCTGGGAGGAGCGCGAGCGTGACCGGGAGCGGATATGGAAGGGAGAATAACGTGCAGCGTTGTGGACGCCAATATCGCTGCTGCGTTGGTGCTCTCGCTGCCATATTCCCAGCAAGCGATTGCGCACATTCGGAATTGCCAGATCAATAGAACCCGCCTCTGTGCTCCTTTGATATGGGAGTATGAGTTGGTCACAGTTGTGCGCAAATCGGTCTACTCTGGGATGCTGACTCCAGAGCAAGGCGATGTCGCTCTATCGAAGCTACTGGCTTTGGAGATTGAGCGCATCGCCCCGACGCCAGGCCTGCATCGAGATGCGCTGCGTTGGGCGGCGCTTTTGGGCCACATGGCGGCTTATGATGCTCAATACGTGGCTTTGGCTGCGCACTTGGGCGCTGAGCTTTTGACCACGGACAGGCGCTTGTACACACGTGCGCGTGAGAAAGGCCTGTTATGGGTACGCTACATATTGGATAGTGGATTGGAGCTATAGCAGTGAGCCAACAACAACCTCAATATCCCTTGGGCGAACACGAGCAAGATACGATCATCTCGCGCACAGGGCGATCTTTGGCCGAGCTGACACTGGAGAATATTCGTCAGGGCAAGATCGGCGCCAACGATTTCACCATCCACCCTGATACACTTCGCGCTCAAGCCGCCATCGCCGAAGAGGCAGGCTTTGCGCAGCTCGCCGCTAACCTGCGCCGCGCGGCGGAATTGGCGCTGGTGCCCGACAAAAAGGTGCTAGCGATCTATGAGGCGTTGCGCCCTTATCGCGTCACCTATGAGCAACTATTGGCCCTGGCCGACGAATTAGAGCAGGAATACAACGCCGCCGAGAATGCTCGTTTGATCCGCGAAGCGGCAGAGGTGTACAAGCAGCGAGGGTTGTGTTAGCGTTCAACTATCATCATGCAAAGGAGAAGCGCTGTGAATATCAGCCGATTCGATAAGCAGACCGCCCAGCCGGCCCACAACGGCACGATCTTGGCGATGGACGTGTTGCCGCAGGGCGTCCAAGCGCCTTTCGGGCACGCTTGGGGCTATCTAGCGCACAAAGGCGAGATGGAGGGGCACACCCACCCGACGGAAGAGATCTATTTCTTCCATCGCGGCCAGGGGATTGTGGTGGTGGGCGATGAGGAGCGCCCGGTGGGGCCAGGCGATGTGGTCGAAATCCCGCCCGCCGCCTACCACACCGTGCGTAATGAATCCGACGGTGAACTGATGTGGCTCGCGTTGTGGTGGACGCCGGTCTCCTGATCTAGCAATTGTAGCGCCGTAGGAACGGGCAGGCGAGCAGCTCTGAACAAGTCGCCGACCGGCCCGTTCTTATGGCTCTTGGCGCAGCGCCTCGATAGCGGCGCACAGCGCGGCGATGTCGCCGATGCGTTCGCCCAGCACGGCGGGGATGACACGGCAGGCGGCGTATGCGCCCGACAGGGCTTCGACTTGCATGGTGCGGCGAGCCGGCGCCAGCAATACCTCGCCCAGACGCACGGCCATGCTGCCGATGACGATCACTTCGGGATTGATAATATCGGCCAGGATAGCCAGCCCTTGCCCCAAATAGTGCGCCACGCGCTCCACCACAGCTAAAGCGTCGGCGTCGCCATCTAGCGCCAACCGCACCACCTCGGGTGTGGCTACGCCGCACCCCCAACGCGCTGGGAACATCTCCTGGGCCAAACGTGCGAACGCCGGCCCGGCGCAATACCCCTCCCACGAGCCGCGTTTGCCATAGACCAATGGCCCATCGGGCGCGATGCGCATGTGGCCCACCTCGCCCGCCAGGTCGCTGGCGCCACGATAGAGCTGGCCGTTGAGGATGATTCCCCCGCCCAAGCCGGTACCCATCGTCAAAAAGATCATGTGGCGCGCCCCCTGGCCTGCGCCGAAATGCCATTCGGCCAAGGCCCCGGCGTTGCCGTCGTGTTCGACGTACACCGGCAGACCAAAGCGCTCGCGCAGCATGTCTTTGAGCGGGATGGCATCCCAGCCGGGCAAGTTGGGCGGCGAATAGATGATACCGCGCGCGATGTCGAGCGGCCCGCCGATGGATACGCTAAGCGCCATGGCGCGGCGCCCCTCACGCTGCACAGCGGCCAGCATCGCCTCGATGGCCCGACACAGACGTTGAAAAGTATCTGGAAAGCCGCGTTGCGGCTCTGTAGCGTGCTGCGTGCGCGCTAGAACGTCGCCCTGCACAGTTCCCTCGATAATCGCAAATTTAGTGCCGCCGATATCCAGCCCGATGATGGTTTCCTGCACGAGACATGCTCCCAGGGATATATATGTATGTTCTCATTGTAAACAACTATCTGCGCTGCGCAAGCCGCGACAGCTTGACGCGCTTTGTTATTCCATCTAGACTGTTCCTGGTGGTTCTTAATCCTTTGGTTGGGCCAAGGAGGCACAAGAATGTCCAGACTGTGTTCGCGTCGAGCGTTCCTTCGTTTTGCGGCATTCGGGGCTTTGGGGGCAGCATTAGCGGCGTGCAAACCCCAAGTGGTTGAGGTCGAAAAGGTGGTCAAAGAGACCGTCGTCGTCGAAAAGGTGGTGGAGAAGGAAAAGCCTGCCGCGCCTGGCGACAAGGAAGTGCGGGTGTTGCTCAGTTCGTGGGCAGTGGGCGAGATTCCTTTTGACGCCACCGCGCGCGAGTACAGCGACGCGCACCCCGGCGTCAAGGTAATGATCCAGACAACCTTTGAAGGTTGGGACACCAAAGTAGTGGCGCAGATCAACGATGGCACATTGGAATGGAGCGCCGCTGGCA
>CAZYPJ010000268.1:0-5736 GCA_964649365.1 uncultured Anaerolineales bacterium
CCAATACGTCCAGGTACACGCGTGGTTGGCGGCCAACCCCGGACGCCATCTGTGGCTCAGGCTGCACACCCACGACGTGGCTGACGCCTGTGATTGCGTCGAAACATCCAGCGACATCTTGCATCGCACCTATGGCGCAGCGGGGCTGGACAATGTATGGATGGCGCCCGCGCCCGAAGTATACGCGTATCTGGTAGCGCGCCAGTTCACTACCGTGACGGAGGTGAGCCGCGAGCAGATTGGCGAGGCGGGAGTGGCCATCACCCCCACCCCAACGGCCACCCCCGCACTCTATACCATGACGTTCCAGCAAGGAGTCCAGGGCTATGCGGGCGCGCGCGACACGTATATAGATTCATACCATCCCGACGCCAGCAACGGGGCCGGAGCGGGGTTGTTGGTGCGCACGCAGAACAAGATTTCGGCGCTGCTCTATTTCGATGTGAGCCAGCTCCCTGCCGAGGCGACCATCGAGCGCGCTACGCTGCGGCTCTACGGCCTGGCCGAGACCAATGCCTCGGCCACGTGTATTGACGCTTACCCTTTGCTGCGCCCCTGGGATAGCGCCGCAACCTGGTATCAGGCCCGCTCCGGCGATTCGTGGGGCGAGCCGGGCGCATCTGCCTCTGAGGTGGATCGCACGGCGACGCGCGCCGGCCTGACTGGCCTGGCGCAGGGCGTCGAGAGTTGGTACGAGATCGAGATCGCCGACGCAGTGCAGGCTTGGGCTGACGACCCTGCCAGCAATTTGGGCCTGGTATTGGCTGGGTCGGGGCAGGCAGCGCGTCAGGTAGCGTTGGCCAGCGCAGAATACGGCAACGCCGCGCTGCGCCCGGCGTTGCTCGTCACCTATAGTCTGCCTGTCGCCACTCCGACATTGACGCCCGCCGAGGGCGATGGTCTGTTGGTGGCCCAGGTGTTGCTGGAAGGTCGGAATAATTCGCTGACGGCGCCGGTGACGGCGACCATCGCGCGATCTGACGATGGCGCGCTGGTGTTTCAGCAAGCGTTGACGTTGGGCGAGAATGGGCAATTCCTCGCGCCCAATCTGGCTGCTGGGCGCTACGACGTCACTGTGACTAACTCACACACCTTAAGTGTTGTGCGTCGAGGGTTAGAGATCCACGACGGCCTCAACATGGTCACGATTGGCCCGCTGGTGGAGGGCGATGTAGTGCGCGACGGCCTCATCAATGTCCGCGATTGGCGCGCTTTGACAACGGCCTTTGGCGCGGCAGAGGGCGAATCGGCCTACAACGCCCAGGCCGATCTCAACGACGATACCCGCGTGGACGTGCTCGATATGGCGCTGTTGTTCAGCAATTACGGGCGTTATGGTGACGTGGTGCAGGTCGCCGATCCGGGCGGGACAGAGGAACCGCCCACCGCCGACGCCCGGCTCTGGATCACGCCGGCCAACGGACAGGTAGGCGCGAGTCATGTCATCACACTGACGGTGATGGTGGATGCGGGCAGCAACGCGGTCAATGGCGCGGATTTCTGGGTCGAGTTCGACCCGCGTTACCTGCTGCTGCGCGATGTGGCCCACACAGGCATCTTTCCCACGCTCTTGCCGGGCAACGCATACTCGACGGAGCAGGGCTATGTACACTATATCGCCGGCAACCTTACCACGCCGGTTTCGGGCACGGCGGCGCTGGTCGAGTTGGGCTTTGTAGCCCGGGAGTTGACGCCATCCGGCGGTACGACGGTGCGCTTTAGCGCCAATCTGGCGCGGCCTCATAACGTGGTGTCGGGGGGCTATGATGTGCTGGATAGCACGGCCAACGCCGTTGTGACCATCGGCGCAGGCGGATCGTTGCACCTGCCTTTGTTGATGGCGAGCGGATCGAGCCTGGCCGCGCAGGCGCCGCGCTCGCGCAACGGCTACGAGGGCGCGGCGGAACTGCCCATCGTGGCGAGCTACCCATTGGCCAACCCCACGGTGCAGGCCCGCGATGTGCGCGCCCGCGATGGCCGCGCCTATCTGGTGCTCTCGCCCTTTTACTCTGACCCCAACTATGTCTATCTGCTGGACGTGACCGATCCCCACTCGCCCACGTTGATTAGCACGGTCAGCGGCATCGCCCGCGACCCCGATGAGATTTGGCTGCAAGGCAACCGCGCCTTTGTGGCCAAAAAAGGGAACGGCGTGGATATTATGGACATCTCCAATCCCGCGCTCGTCCCCACGCCGGGCATCTTTCTTTGGACGACGGAAGGCCCGCCCATTGCCAAGGGATTGCACGCCGTAGGCAACCGCATCTATATCGCCGATGAGCGTTACGGCTTGCAGATCGTGGATGCTACGAATTACCGTTCGCCGGTGTTGCTGGGCAGCTATGACGAGCAGATGTTTGGCGAGGGCGTGTGGTGCGATGGCTCGGTGGCCTATGTGGCCGCCGACCGCGACGGCGAGAACCACCCCGTGGTCTATGCGCTGGATGTCTCGAACCCCGCCCAACCCAAGTTCATGCATTTGCTGATCCCGCCCATTGTGGGGCGCGCCGTGGATGTGCAGGTGACAGAGGGCTATCTCTACATCGCCGCCGAGCATGGCGGCGTGGCGGCCTACGATGTGACCGATCCTGACGCGCCGTTCTATGTGGGTTCGTTCGCTACCGAGTTCGCCGAAAAGGTGGATGCTGTGGGCCGCACGCTCTATGTAGCCGATGGCGACGGCGGATTGGTAGTGCTCGATGTTTCTACTCCCTCAGCCTGGCGCGCCGTGGGCCAGGCCGATACGTCGGGCCACGCCTATGGCGTGAGCGTAATGGATGGCTATGCCTACGTGGCCGATGGCGCTTCGGGCTTGCAAGTGGTGGCCGTGGCCGATCTACCGCCCACACCCACGGCCGCGCCCACGCCCACCAACACGCCGACGGCCACTCCCACCGATACGCCCACCGCGACGGCTACGCCTTCGCCCACCGCCACGCCAACGCGGCTGGCGGTAGCCATTCCATTAGCGTTGAAATAGGTTGCACCCTTGAACGATAGAAACATCACTTCGGATCTTCGATTTCGCCTCGGTCTTGTCGCTGCATTATTGCTGGCCGGACTATTGGGCCTGGCGCCTGCGTTCGTCAGCGGCGGCGATTTGCCGCCCGATGTGGTCTATCTGCGCTATACGATAGATCGTTCCGCCCTGCCCGCTTGGGTCGCGTATCGCGATCTGACGCTGCGCATCGCCGTGGGCGAGGCGGAAGTGCTGGGCGCCTGGGCCGACGGCGCGCCCATCCAGGTCAACGCCGGACGCGAGCCGGGCGTGGCGCTCGTCACCACCTCGGCCAGTGAGGTGGTGCTAGAGGTACAAGGCGAGGGCGTCACTCCTGCTACGGTGGGCGACTATACGGTAGCCACCGTCAAAGATGACAAGCTGTGGGCCTACAGCCTCACTTTTGATGACGGCGAGTTGTCGGTCTATGAATACGCCTACCCCGAGCTGCGCCGTTACGGCTTTCGCGCGGGCGTGGCTGTGATCGGCCAATGGTTGGGGCGCGACGATGCCAACGAGTGGGATTATTGTAGCGCCGCCCAACTGTCGGAGTTGATCGCGGCGGGCTGGAGTATGTTCAACCACAGTTATTCTCATTTCGATGGCGAGAGCAACATTAGCTATACAGAAGCCTGGAACTGCCAGGAAGCGATCCGCACGCACCTGAACGGCTATCGCGCTACAGTATTCACTGTGCCTTTTACCAATCCGTACTGGGCGCAAATCATTGACCAGTATTCACAAGCCTTGGGCCTGTATGTGATGCAACTCTATTCCGACGACGGCGCGCGCCTGATCGGGATGGACGCCCCCGTCATATTGACCAACGCCGCCTATCATATGCGCCGCGACGACATCAAGGATTGGGTAGAGGGCGGCTACAACTATTTCGACCAGGCGCACAGCGCCGCGGTCGCATCTGTTCCTGAGCACACCTGGGTGAGCCTGCACGGCCACAATGTACACTATGACCAGGATTGGTGCGCCGTGGCCGAATCGTCGGCGTATCTCTACAACACCTACGGCGCGGGAGGTACGGACGAGGTCTGGGTGGCCCCCGCCGACGAGGTGTTCCAGTATCTCGTGACGCGGTCGTATGCGGTGGTCTCGCGGGACGACGACGCACCCCAGATGTCGGGCCAATCCTATCACGCCAACGCCTGGGTCACGTATCGGCAAGGCGCATCCGGCTATACCGGCTGGGCCGACACCCATATCCAGGAATGGTACCCCGACCGCAACTATGCGACCGAGGGGCAATTGCTTTTGCGCGGCGGCGCGGGAGGGCGCTCGTCCTTGTTGTTGCAGATGCAAGTTCCCCCACCCGACAGCGATGCGGTGGTGCTGCGCGCTACGTTGGGCCTCTATTCGTTGGCCCATAGCAACGCCGGCGAGATAAATCTATCGGCTTACACGCTGCTGCGCGCATGGTCCCCCGCCGAGGCTACCTGGCGACAGGCATTGGTGGGAGAACTGTGGGCTACGCCGGGCGCTCTGGCCGGGGCGCAGGATCGCGGCAGCCAGACCATGGATGTGGTGCATGTGGGGAATTGCGAGCAGGCGCAGCGCTGGTACACCTTTGACGTAACGGGGCTGGTCTCTTACTGGCTCACCTATCCCGATGCAAACCACGGGATGCTGATCGAGGGCGACCCCAACATGGCCAAGGGCGTCTATTTCGCCAGCGCCGATTACTATGACGCGACCAAGCGACCCATCTTGCGCGTGCTCTACGGTTGGCCGCTGGCCACGCCGACGGCCACGCCCAGTCCCACCGCTACAGTCTCGCCGACTGAGACGGCGACGGCTACCGCAACCGCCACGCCGACTGTAGCCACGCCCACGCCGACGCGGATCGCCTTGCGTATCCCCCTAGTTTATCGCTAGGTCTGTGAACGAGATGATGGCGAGCCAATAGCACGCCAGGGTTGCCAAAAGAATATGGCTGTGGTACAAGGGGTGCAACGAGCCAATATCGCCAGCAAACTGCTTTGCCTGCCTGGCGATTGCCGGAATGTGCCGGGAGCAGATGATACCCATGTCCAAGCCACAAGCATTCTTGAAAGCCTACGGCGCGCCGCTCTTCCTATGTGCCATATTCCTGCTCTTTACCAATCTCGCCGTCTCCAACTTTATCCAGGATGACGGCTATATCACGTTTCACTATGCCGACAACCTGGTCAATCATGGGACGCTCTATTACAACGCCGGCGAACATGGCCCGTATGGTTATTCCAATCCGGGTTACGTTTTCATCCTTGCGCTCTTGCGCATCGTTTCTCTGAAGCAGATCTCGTTCGAGGCTCTATCGCGGATCATTGCCTCGCTCTCTGTGGGGGCGATCCTGCTCATGGCGCTCAAAGGAACCGGCGCTGGAAGCCAGACGAAAGCTGCCTCACCGCTCAGCTTGCTCATATTATTCCTTTTCTTAGTCTTTCCCTTTTTCTTTTCAAATGTTTTTAGTGGTCTAGAAACACCGTTGCTTGTTTTCTTGTTGCTCTCTCTCTCTCTCTACAAAAGATGCTATTTGCCGATCTGTTTGTTCTTTATTCTCATCCTTAGATTCGATTCATTGATTGTTTGCGCTCCGATCATCGTGTTAACAGCTTGCCAGGCCCTGAAACAGCGCCGATGGGCGCTGTTGGCCAAAATAGCAGCGGCCTGCGCCCTGGCGGGCGTCTTTCTTGCGGCGCAATCTGCGATGGCGGGTAGTCTGTTGCCCTTATCGTTTGGGCACA
>CAZYPJ010000269.1:0-5710 GCA_964649365.1 uncultured Anaerolineales bacterium
GAGGGTGAACACCAGCGGTTCATCATCGAGGTCGAACGTTTTATGCAGCGCGCCGCCGCGCGCAAGTAGTCGAGTAGGAGGCGCCTCATGGCCGATGTGGTCGTGCTTGGCAGCTTGAATATGGATCTGGTGGTGCGCACGGATCGCATCCCGCGCCCGGGCGAGACGATCCACGGCGACGATTTTCGCACCATCCCAGGCGGCAAAGGGGCCAACCAGGCCGCCGCCGCCGCCAAGATGGGCGCCCGCGTCGAGATGGTAGGGCGCGTGGGGCAGGATAGTTTCGGCCCCGCCCTGCTCGACAACATGCGCGCCCAGGGCGTGGGCGTGGCGCATGTGCGCATGGATGCCGACGCCGCCAGCGGCATCGCCCTCATCACAGTGGATGCCGCCGGCGAAAACACCATCGTGGTGGCGCCCGGCGCCAATGGCCGTGTGGACATAGAGGATCTGGCCGCCGCCCGCGACCTGCTGGCCGGGGCGCGCTATCTCATTATGCAGTTCGAGATTCCCCTGCCGGTGGTGCGCGCCGCCATTGTGATGGCGCGCGAGCTGGGCGCACGCGTCATCCTCAACCCCGCCCCGGCCTACACCGTGGAGCCTGGTTTTCTGGAGGGCGTACACTGCCTGGTGGCCAACGAGACTGAGGCCGAACGACTGACCGGCGCGCCGGTGACGGATCTTGCCTCCGCCGAGCGGGCTGGGCGTGCGTTGTTGGCGCTGGGCATCCCCGTGGCCATCATCACGCTGGGGGCGCAAGGGGCGCTGTTGGTCACAGCCGAGGGCGCCGTGCATGTGCCCGCACGCGCGGTGCAGGCGGTAGATACCACTGCCGCCGGCGACGCTTTCATCGGCGGGCTGACGGCGGCGCTGTTGCGCGGTTATCCCTGGCCCGAGGCGGTGCGCTACGCCACCTGCGCCGGGACGCTGGCCGCCACCGTGCTCGGCGCGCAGACCTCTATCCCCACCGCTGCCCAGGTGGATGCCTTTTACACGCAATGATAGAAACCGCCGAGACGCAGAGATTTAAGGACACGGATGAACACGGATCAGCGCGGATGGACAGGAACATACCCGAATAGCGAAAATCCGCGTCTCTCCGCGTTCGTCCACGTCCAAAATCTCTGTGCGCTCTGCGGCTCTGCGGTGAAAAGAGGAACGGCGTGAGCGAGACGATTGTTGGGATCATTGCGAACCCGGCGTCGGGCAAGGATATTCGGCGGCTGACGGGCCACGCCACCACGGTGGATAACCAGGCCAAGGTCGCCATCGTGCGGCGCGCGCTGGTGGGCCTAGTGGCCGTGGGCGTGGATCGAGCGCTCATCATGCCCGATAGCTACAGCCTGGGCGAACGCGCCCTGCAAGGGCTGGGCGCTGGGCAGGCCATGCCGCGCGCCGAGTTGCTCGACATGGAGGTAGACAACACCTCCGCCGATTCAGAGCGCGCCGCCGCATTGATGCGCCAAGCGGGCGCGGGCTGCCTCATCGTGTTGGGGGGCGATGGTACGACGCGGGCGGCTTCCAAGGGAGCCGGCGAGATGCCGTTGCTGCCTGTCTCCACCGGCACCAACAACGTGTTGCCCACCTTTGTGGAGGGCACGGTAGCGGGCATGGTCGCCGGCGCGGTGGCCAGCGGCGCTATCCCGCTGGGCCGAGCTGCCAGCCGCCACAAGTGGCTGGCGGTCGCCGTCAACGGCGCGCCCCGCGACCGCGCCCTGGTGGACGTGGCGGTTTTGGCGGGCCGATTCGTCGGCTCGCGCGCCATCTGGGACGCCGCCGATCTGCGCCAGGTGATCGTCACCCGCGCCGACCCGGCGACTATTGGCATCTCGGCAATCGCCGCGCTGCTGCGACCTATCTCCCCGTCCGAGCCGCTGGGTCTGGCGCTCGCCATCAGCCCTGATGGTGGATGGCGCGTACGCGCCGCCATCGGGCCGGGGCTGTTCGCAGAGGTGGCCATCGCCGAGTCGCGCGAATTGACCATCGGCGAGTCCATCGCCGTAGCCGAGGAACGCCCGCTGATGTTGGCGCTCGACGGCGAGCGCGAGATCGTGCTCTATCCCGGCGATGACGCCACGATTACGTTGCGCGCCGACGGCCCCTGGATCGTAAACCCATCCGAGGCCATGCGCGAGATCGTCGCGCGCCAGTTGCTCGTCATTCGACAGGATTAACAAGATTGTGCGTTGAAAAGAGGGCGTCAAGCGCCAGGTGACGCGCAGGGCTATGCTGCGGCAACTCGCCCCTTGGCATATAACGTAGATCGCAGCAAGCCACATCTGGCTTGGGAAATCCTGTCAATCTTGTGAATCCTGTCCCCAAAAAACAAGGAGATTGATGACCACAACGTACCTGGGCTTGCTGTTGTTGCTGAGCGCCATCTGGGGCGCTTCGTTCATGCTGATCAAGATCGGCGTCGGCGAGATCGGCCCACTGACCTTTGCCACGCTGCGCGTGTTGATCGGGTCGCTGTCGTTGGCCGTAGCGTTGCGCGCCACCCACCAAAAGGCGCCCACCTCGCCGCGCATCTGGTGGCGCTTTCTCGTGATGGGCGCGCTGGGCATCACCATCCCCTTTGGGGCCATCAGCTGGGGCACGCAGTATATCGCCAGCGGCCTGTCGGCCATCCTCAACGCCGCCATGCCGCTGTTCACGGTGATCCTGGCCGCCGTGTGGGGCGATGAAAAGTTCACCCTCAAGCGTATGCTGGGCGTGCTGGTGGGGTTCGGAGGCATCGTGGTGCTCACCTGGCCCAAGCTGCAAGGCGGGCTGGAAGCCAGCATATGGGGCGAGTTGGCCGTGGTGCTGGCGGCGTTGGCCTACGCCGTGGCCATCGTCTATGCGCGGCATCATCTGACGGGCCAGCCGCCCATCGTGGCCTCGTTCGGCCAGGTGACGACCGGCTGCCTGTTGTTCATTCCCTTCACGTTGGCGTTCGAGCAACCCTTTGCGGTCATGCCTTCGCTCAAGGTGATCGGCGCAGTGCTGGCCATCGGCGTGCTGGGCACCGGCGTCGCCTATATCATCTATTATCGCCTGCTGAACGGCCTGGGGGCCACGGGCACATCGCTGGTGACGTATGTAGTGCCGGTGTTTGGCATCTTTTGGGGCTGGGCCATCCTGGGCGAGCGACTGGGCTGGCATGCCTTTGCCGCGTTAGGGATGATCCTGGTAGGGTTGCTGTTGGTGAACAATGTGCCGTTGCGAAAAAGATGAGCCGCCTCGGCGCCTTTTTGTGCAAAATGCACAAATCTGTAAATCTGGCGCTGTTGCGGCGTGGATATAGCGAATAATGAGGGGATTTTGTAAACTTGCTTTTATGCTCGTGCGCGGATTGTGGTATAATGGGTCATATTTATCGCTCCAAGTTGCCACTCTCTGTGAGAGGAAAGGAGATTGGCTCGACAGATCGTCCAATATCTCGGCAATGGCGCCGGAATTGTTGCGAGGCTAACGATGCGTGCGCTTGGCATCGGGCCGCGGCTGCTGCTGCCGAGAGGGCTTGCCTCCCTCTGGGCGCGATTATATTCGCACACAATACTCAGGAGGAGTTTCACAATGAAGCCCAAGTTTGGGATTCTCTGGACAATCCTCGTGGTTCTGGCAATGGTTCTCTCTGGTTGCACCCAGCCGGCTGCGCCGACTGCGGCCCCTGAACCTGCCAAACCCACCGAAGCGCCCAAGGCCACTGAAGCGCCTGCGGCAGCGCCTACTGAGGCGCCCAAAGCCGCCAAAGTTGTCATCGCCACCGACGCGGCTTTCCCGCCCATGGAATACGTGGACGAGAAAACCAAGGAGATGGTCGGCTTTGACATCGACATGATGAACGCCATCGCCAAAGCGATGGGCCTAGAGATCGAATACAAGAACACCGCCTGGGACGGCATTTTCGCCGGCCTGGAGAGCGGCGCTTACGATGCGATCCTCTCGGCCGTCACCATTACCGACGAGCGCAAAGAAAAGTACGATTTCTCCGACCCCTATATTAACGCGGGCCAGGCCGTCGTCGTGCTGGTGGATAACACCACCATCAAGAGCGACAAAGACCTCCCCGGCAAGACGGTCGGCGCGCAGATCGGCACCACCGGCGCCATCGCGGTGGGCAAGATTTCGGGCGCAACGCTCAAAGAGTATGACACCATTGACCTCGCCTTCCTCGACCTGACCAACGGCGCGGTGGAAGCGGTGGTGGTGGATACCCCCGTCGCGGCGGATTACGCTCTCGCCTCCGAGCAGTTCAAAGGCAAGCTCAAGATCGTGGGCGAGCCGTTCACCGAGGAATACTATGGCGTCTGCGTCGTCAAGGGCCAGCAAGCCGACTTTTTGAAGGCCTTTAACGAGGGCCTGAAGAAGATCAAGGCCGATGGCACCTATGACGCAATCTATGCCAAATGGATCTCGGGCGGCGAGATGACCAAGCCCGCTACGGGCGGCGAAGCCCCCGCGGCCACGGCTGGCGTGCCGAAGGCGATAGATGCGGCGATCAAGATCGGCATCGCGGCGCCGCTGTCGGGCGATGTCAAGACCTTTGGCGAATCCACTCGCGACGGCGCGCTGATGGCCATCGAAGAGGCCAATGCGGCGGGCTGGAAGATCGAGACCGTGGTGGTGGATAGCAAGTGCGATCCGCAGGAAGCGGCGAACGCGGCGAACAAGCTGGTGTTCGAGGATCAGGTCAAGTACATCGTGGGCGAAGTGTGCTCCGGCGCCTCGATTCCTATCTCGCAGATCACCGAGAAGAACAAGGTCGTGCAGATCTCGCCGACCTCGACGAACCCGGCGGTGACAGTGAACGAAGACGGCAGCACCAAGCAGTACGTGTTCCGCGCTTGCTTCATTGACCCCTTCCAGGGGCAAGTGATGGCCATGTTGGCGCAAGAGTTGGGCGCCAAGACGGCCGCCGTGCTGTACGACGTGGGCAACGACTACCCCAAGGGATTGGCCGAGTTCTTCAAGGCAACCTTCGAGAAGAACGGCGGCAAGGTCGTGGTGTACGAGGCGTATACCAAGGACGATACCGACTTTTCAGCCATCTTGGGCAAGGTCGCGGCAGCCAACCCGGACGTGCTCTTCCTGCCCGATTACTACTCCAAGAACAACCTGATCGCAGCCCAAGTCAAAGAGAAGGGCATCAAGGCCACCCTCCTGGGCGGCGACGGTTGGGATTCGCCAGACCTGAAGGCAGACCTCTTCGAGGGTGGGTACTTCTCCAACCATTACCACCCCGGAGACCCTCGCCCGATCTTGCAGAACTTTGTCAAGGCCTACACGGCCAAGTACGGCAAGACGCCGGATGCATTGGCGGCCTTGGCGTATGATGCAACGCGGTTGTTGATCCAGGGCATCTCGGAGGCCGGCGTGGATGATTCCACCAAGGTGGCCGAGGCGATGGCCAAGATCAAGTACGATGGCGTCTCGGGCACCGTGGTCTATGACGCCCAGCACAACCCGGTCAAGAACGCGGCCATCATCAAGATCGAAGGTGGCAAGCAGACCTTCTTCAAGTCCGTCGCCCCTGAAGGCGCGGCTTCGAGCGAAGCGCCTGCGGCTGAGGCCGGTGAGGCCGCCATGCCGAAGGCGATAGACGCGGCGATCAAGATCGGCATTGCGGCGCCGCTGTCGGGTGATGTGAAGACGTTTGGTGAGTCCACACGGGACGGCGCGCTGATGGCCATCGAAGAGGCCAATGCGGCGGGCTGGAAGATCGAGA
>CAZYPJ010000270.1:0-4878 GCA_964649365.1 uncultured Anaerolineales bacterium
ATCCTGGCCCAGGCCGACCGCGCCCACCCTGTAGCGGGGTGGTACCCCATCAGCCGGTGGCAGGCGGGCGAAGTGGTGCGCGACGAGTACATCATCCCACCGGCGGCGGAGGGCGCGCCCCAGCCGGTTGCCATCCGCATCGGCCTCTATCGCCCCGACCCCGCCGGCGGCTACATCAACAGCGAGTGGCTGGTCATTGAGGCGCAATGAATCACAGAGGGGCGGAGACACAGAGGAACAGAGATTTTAGGACACGGATACACACGGATGGGCGCGGATGAGGAAAGGGTTGTGAATGAAATCCGCGTTTTCCGTGTCCATCCGCGTCCAAAATCCGATTTCTCTGCGTCTCTGTTCCTCTGTGTCTCTGTGATGACAAGGGAGGTAAAGATGAATTCGCGGGAGAGGTTTTTGGCGACGATGCGGTTCCAGCCGGTGGATCGCGCCCCCAACTGGGAGATGGGCTATTGGGCCGGGACGCTGGATCGGTTCCACGCCGAGGGCCTGCCGCGCCACCCCCAAGGGCCGACGGGCCTGGTGGAGGGCGAGGGCGTCAAGGGCGAGGGTTTCCCCTGGCGGCGCACCGAGCCGAAGGATGTCGCCGTCCACGATTATTTCGGCTTGGATGAGGGAATCGAAAAGATTGACGGCGAATGGGGCGCCTGGCCGCCGTTCGAGGTCGAGACATTGGCCGAGGACGACGAGACCATCACCCGGCGCGACGCCGACGGCACGACAGTGCTCATCCGCAAGGATCGCACCACCCTGCCGCACCCCATCGCCTGGCCCATCACCGACCGCGCCAGTTGGGAGCAGCTCAAGCGCGAACGCTTCAAGATCGAGCTGGCCGGCCGCCTGAGCTGGAACTGGCCCGAGCAAAAGGCGCTCTACCGCGAGCGCACCTGGCCGTTGGTGATCGGCGGGCCGTTCCTGGGGGCGTTCAGCTCGTTGCGCACGCTGTTCGGGTTCGAGAACGTGATGTACCGCTTTTTCGACGACCCCGACCTGGTGCGCGACGTGCTCAGCCACCTGACGGAGCTGTGGCTGGGGCTGTTCGAGGAGGTGCTCTCGCAGACCGACGTGGATTACGCCTACTGGTGGGAGGACATGAGCTACAAGAGCGGCTCGATGGTCAGCCCGCGCATTTTCCGCGAATTCCTCACGCCGGTTTACAAGCGCATCAACGGCTTTTTCAAGCAGCACGGCATTGACGTGGTGCTGCTCGACACCGACGGCAACGTCTGGGGCTTGATCCCCCTCTTTCTGGAGGGCGGCGTGACGGGCCTCTACCCGTTCGAGGTCAACGCCGGCATGGACGTGGCCGAGGTGCGCGCCAAATATCCGCGCTTGCAGATGCTGGGCGGCATAGACAAGACCGCCGTCGTCGCCGGGCCGGCGGCCATTGACCGCGAGCTGGCGCGCATCGCGCCGGTCATCAAGAGCGGCGGCTATTGCCCCGGGTTCGACCATTATGTGCCGCCCGACGTGCCGTGGGAGCATTTCGCCTATTACCGGCGGCGGTTGGCGGAATTGCTGTAAATCAGAGAGACAGAAGGGGAGAGATTTGGGACGCGGATGAACGCGGAAAGACGCGGATCACTTTTCAGAATACCCGCGCCCATCCCGCGTTCATCCGCGTCCAATCTCTGCCCCTCTGTTTCTCTGTCCCTCTGTGATTTCCCCATCCTCGATCCCTGGTCTGATTTATATTTATCCTGCTTCGCTCGATTTTACCATTTTCCCCCTTGATTCAGCCCTTCCTATCGGTTATAATTGTGTTCATAGTGCACTGTGGGGAGAGATGGGGAAGCGTGGCACGGAGTAAACGGATTCTGAACATCGGGCGAATCCTGGCGAGACGCGAACTCGCCATTCTGTATGTTATTAGCCTTATTTTTATATTTTTTATCATTATTTCATGGGACGAATTTGTATGCATAATACAGCAGATTGGCGATATTGTTGCAGTAGTTGTTCTTATTTTAACAGCAATTGGAACCATTGTATGCAAAGTTTTTGTTCCTTTTACAAATAAAAATTTCTATACACATGCTCTTATCTTTCTACTCATCTTTTTCTTATTGATAGTTTTTGCCCGTTGTGCTCCACTGCCCATCAAGTGCTCGCCCACGCCGACTGCGACATTCACGCCCAGCGTCACGCCTTCACCCACGCCTACGGCGACATTCACACCCAGTATCACACCCACGCCGACTATGACGTTCACGCCTACGTCGTCGCCTGCGCCAACGTCCAAACCGAATTCCAAACCAACACCCAAACCTAGGGAATGAGCACTCTTCCTGCGAGGTGGTTCATGAGAAACAAAACGCAGTGTGTTGTACTTGCGCTGGCGGCGTTGGTTCTCGTGCTGGCGCTCGCAGCGCCGGGGGTGGCCGCGCCGCCCAGTTATGTACACAGGCTCGCAGGCCGGCCCATCCAGGCGATCCTGGCCAGCGACGGCGCTCTGTACGCGGGCGACAGGTTGGGCGAGGGCGTACATCGCTCCCTCAACCAGGGGCAAGATTGGGCGGCCTACGGCCAGGGGTTGGGGCTAGAAGATGTGATGGCGCTTGCCCAACGGGGCGATTACGTGCTCGCTGGGACGTGGGGCGAGGGGGTCTACCAGCGCAAACCGGCAGACGCGGCCTGGTCGCCCTTGCGCAGCGGCATGAAAAGCGACCATCGCTCGATCCGCGCCCTGGCCTGCACGGCGGGGGCCTCGCCGACGGTCTATGCCGCCGACCCCGATCAGATGGTCTATCGGTTGCTGCCGGGCGCTTCTTCCTGGGAGCAATTACCCGCTGTGGGCTTCCCCTCTCTGGCCCCCGCCGCGAATCCGCCGGGCGCCCAGGCGCCGTCAGATCGCGACCAGCCCGAGCGTAGCAAGGATCGGGAGGGGCTATCCGCGGATGCACCCGACATTTACTGCCTGGGACTAGATCCAAGCGGCCAGCTCCATGCAGGACTCTCCAGCGCCGGCGTTTACGTCTACTCTGATGCCCAGCGCCGCTGGGAAGAAAAGGGCGCTTTGGATCGCTCGTGCTACGCCCTGGTGTGCGACAACACGGGCGCGCTGTGGGCCGGGGCGACGGGCGGCGTCTATCGGTGGGATGGCGCCGCCTGGGTCATCTCGCCCGGCAGCGCCGGTTGGGACGTGACGGCGCTCCAAGCCAACCTATCGGGCGATTGCCTGGTCGCCGGCCTGCGCGACGGCTCTATCTGGCGGCTGGCCCGCGCCAGCGGCGGGTGGGAATCGCTGGGCGGCGTGGGCCAGCGCGTGTGGGCGCTGGGCTTTTGCCAGGCCGCCGGCGGCGAGCGCCTGCTGGTGGGCGCGGAGGATGGGCTGTACTATACCGGCGTCGCCTGCCCGCCGCCCGCCACCGCCACGCTCACGCGCCCCCCCACGCCGACGCCCACGCCCGTCTGCGCCCTGCACATTGACGATTTTGCCGACACCAACCCCGCCAACGACCTGGGGGCGGCCTCCACTTGGGCGACGCAGGGCGGCGCGGGGTGCTCTATCAACGCGAACCCCGATAACGGCGTCGAGCTTAGCCTGGAATACAACCTGACCGCTGGTTGCCCGGCGCGCTATGTGACCGGCGTCCATCGCAATATCTCGATGTATCGCTCGCTCGCGCTCGAAATCAAAGGGGCCGATACGAACCAGATCGCCGATTTCTGGGTGGGGCTGAGCGACGGCGCGGTGACCACCTGCCTCAAGGTCGGCGATTTCGCGAGCCTGCCGATCACAACGACCTGGCAGGGCGTGTCATTCCCTCTGGCCGCGTTCGACGGGACGCTCAACCTCGCCGATATCGAGACGGTCGTCATCGAGGCGCGCGCCGGGGCAACTTTGCGCGCCGGCAGCGTCCATCTCGACCGATTGCGGCTGGAATGCTCGCAGGTTCCTCTCATCCTCGACCGCTTCGACGACCTATCCGCCCCTCATGCGTTGGGCCAGAACCCCATCACGGACACGTTCGGCGGCGCCATCATCGCCGCAAGGTACATCACGGCAGATACCTGGGATGGCACAGTCGGCAGCTACGAGTTGACTTATAATGTGCCCAACGCAAGCGCTTGGGCGGTGTGCGAATTTCCTTTTGCGCCTATCGACCTGAGTCTCTATCGCGATCTGCGCTTTTGCATTCGCGGCGCATCTGGCGCCAAGATTAATGTCTGGCTGCACGACGGCGAAGGGTTGTGGCGATTTCTGGATATGGAAGATTATGCGATAGTCTCATCTTCCTGGACAATGGTTCACATCCCCTTGTACGATTACCGCCCTATGAAGATGAGCGCCATTGACAGGGTGAAATTCGCCTTTGAGTGGGAAACGATGCAGGGGACCATCGCGCTTGATAACATCTGCTTCGCGGCCGACCCATTATTGCTCGACAATTATTGCGATAGCGACAGCAACAACAGCCTAAATGGTCGTGCTGGTGTGTTTTATCCTGCTGCAAACATTTGCTCGCCCACGTTGGTTGCTACGATGGAAAGCGGCGCATTGCGGCTGAACTACAATATCCCCTCTATATCTGGGTGTTATGTAGGATATCAAAGCAGCATACCGCTTGATGCGGCGCCCTACAGATCGCTGCGCTTGCGTGTGCGCGGCTCGCCGAATGCAGCGAGCGCCTCGGTCGCGCTCGAAATGAAGGAGGACGATATCGTCGGGTGGGCCGATAAAGCAAAACTGTCCGAATATATGCCTTTAGGTATCCATGAGACGCAATGGCGGGGCGTGGCGATCCCCTTTGCCGCCTTTCCTTCGGTAGAGCGGTGGGATCACGCCGAACGCTTTGCGATTGCGTTTGAGCAGAGAAACGGCGCTTCTCAAGGCACACTATGGGTGGATGAAGTCTCGCT
>CAZYPJ010000270.1:4888-5562 GCA_964649365.1 uncultured Anaerolineales bacterium
CGCTTAGTGGGGCATGCGCTTCACTCTGCGTGCAAAACTGGAATGACGGCGACATCCGCAGCGCTTTTAGCCAGGATGATGATACATTCAAGGGCGGCGGAGGCAGTATCACGCCGGTCGTCGCCGGCGGCGCGCTCGAACTGACTTATCACACGCCCGAAGGTGGTTGGGCTTACTGGCGCACCTACTTGCGCGGCATTGATGTGAGTGGCTATAGGCACGTGCGCTTTCGCATCAAGGGCAACATAACAGGCGCTGCGCCTCAGCTATATCTTCAAGACGAAAATGGAGTCAAGTGTTTCGTGTGGCTAAGCGACTATTACAGCTCTTTTCCCGCCGACTGGCTGGATATGATGATCCCGCTCGATGATCTGCGCTGTGGCCTCGATATGGGCGCATTGGCGGAGCTGCACATCGGGGTAAACGCTCCGGGTGACGGCATCATTTATCTCGATGACCTTCGTTTCGAGTGCGACGACACCCGTTTGTGGTGCCCGCCCGTGGCGGTGCTGTCGGTGTATACTAGATGATGCTTTGACGGCGCTCTGTTCAATGAATCGTGATTACTGCAGCGCCTATTGTTACGACTGCGCTATGCTTCACTTTAGGCGCGAGTCGTCCGTCTTGCGCCTCGGCCCCTTGGCTTGGGCGACCGGGCGGCCGGCCTGCGCCGC
>CAZYPJ010000271.1:0-5481 GCA_964649365.1 uncultured Anaerolineales bacterium
ACCCCCGACCCCTGTTTTTCACACCCGGCGGACGCGCTGGCCGGCCACAAAGCCCAGCAGCCCGGCAAAGGCGATCCCCGCAAGGGCCAATAGCCCCGAGGCGAAACGCGCCAGGTCGTTGGCGGGCTGCAAGGGCGAAAACTGCGCCGTGGTGAGGGCGTCGAGGGTGTAGAGCACGTATTGGGCATAGATGTAGCCGGCCCGCAACACGGGCGATGCGATCCGCAGGCAGGTCTGCGTCACCTCGTCAGGGGCGTAGAGGCCGCCGCACAGCCCCAACAGCCCCGGCCCGCCGATCAGCAAGAGCGCCGCGATCCACTCCACCACCCGCCAGGGGCTTTCGCCGTAATCGCACAGCCACTCGATCGCCTGGTCGCCGGCGGCGCAGCCCAGGTGGTTGAGCGCCGCGCGCCAGCGGCGTTCGCGGCAGGCTTGCCGCGCGGCCCACCCATCGCCGCGCTTGTCCATCCGCCGCTGCCGCCGATAGACCACGCTGGCGGCGCGGTGCTGCCCCAAGAGCAGCAGATTGCGCCCCAGCAGGGCGTAGGCGTTGGCGGCGCGAGCATAGGCGACGGCGCGCAGGTCGGGGCGCGCCTGTTGGGCGGCCAGCTCGTCGCCCAGGCGACCGCCGAACTGCTCCCAACGCATGGCGGCGCGCTCGATATAGGCCCCGGCCAGCGAGAGGTGCGTGAGCGTGCACGAGGTGAGGTCCACATCGGCCAGGCGAGCGTCGCGCAAGTCGGCGCGGGCCAGGTCGGCGCGCAGCAGCGTCGCGCCCGTCAGGTCGGCCTCTTGCAGGCGGGCGTCGGCCAGGGTAGCGTCGGTGAGGTTGGCG
This sequence comes from uncultured Anaerolineales bacterium, assembly GCA_964649365.1. Lineage (GTDB taxonomy): Bacteria > Chloroflexota > Anaerolineae > UBA1429 > UBA1429 > CAZYPJ01. Next base: position 836 of record CAZYPJ010000271.1, read on the forward strand.
CCGCGCAAGTTGGCGCTCGATAGCTCGGCGCCGCGCAAATCGGCGGCGGTGAGGTCGGCGCCCGATAGATCGGCCCCCAATAAGTTGGCCCCGGCCAGGTTGGCGCGGCGCGCATCCGCCGAGCCAAGCCGGGCGCGCACCAGGCTGGCGCCGCGCAGGTCGGCCCCAGGGAGCGCCAGGCCCTGCTGCGCCACGGCCCACCAGGCGGGGCGGGCGGCGCTAAAGCGCGCCACGGGGCGCAATTCGTCGGCCCCCAGGTTCACGCCGCAGAGGTTGGCTTTGCGCCCGTCGCGTTCGGGCAGCTCCAGGCGGTGTTCGGGGTGCTCTTCGATGAGGCGCAGCGCCAGGTCGGCGCGGGTTTCGGGCGGGGCGGCGTCGAGATCGTCGTACACGCGCTGGGGCGCCTGATAGGGCATGGGTCGGCCTCCGTGTAGGTGCAATGGCAGCGCACTGCGGGAATGATACGTCGCGCGCGGGCGGGTGTCAATCGGGGGAAGGGGGTAGGGATTCACCACGGAGACACGGAGATACAGAGGCGCAGAGGTTTTAACACGGAATAAACAGAATAGACGGAAGGGATCAATCCTTTTTCGTGTATTCCGTTTTTTTCATTTATTCTATCTTTTTTATATTCCATTTTTTCCGTGTATTCCGTTTATTCCGTGTATTTCGTGTTGAAAATCTCGGCGCCCTCTGTATCTCTGTCTCCGTGGTGAAATCCCGCTGGCGCGTGTATAATGGGCGCATCGCAGATAGAGAAGGAGGACGCCATGACCGAGGATCGTTGGGCAGCCTATTGGGCCGCGCTCGAAGCGCGGTTGACGGCGGGCGGGTACGCGCCCTGGCCGGGGTTCGAGGCCGAACGCGCTTACCGGCGCAGCCGGTTCGAGTTGGCCAAGTTCGGCGTGGCCGAGTCGGTGGTCATCGCCCGGCGCGCGCCCGAGACCATCGCCCCCGCCGACCTGGAGGCGTTCAGCCGCCAGGCGTTCGATTGGGCGCTGGCCAACCGGCGCGGCCTGCCCCGGGGGTTCGGCGGCAGCGTGGTGGTGCACCCCGTCGCGGTGTTCGCGCGCGTCCCCGAGGCGGCCCGCGCCTGGGTGGAGCGCTATACCCCCAAGCATTGGGCCGCCTTTGAGTTTCCCGCGTTGGTGGATTTATCGGCGGGGGCGGTGTATTGCCCCACCGCGACGCCGGTGTGGGGGGCGGCCTATTACGCCACGTTGCGCCGAGGCGCGGCGGAGCTGCTGCGGCCCTGATCTGGCGGGGGCGAGGATAGAGGCGCATGAAATGGGCGCGATGTATCGCCCATACGATGCAACGCGGTGAACGAAAAAAGGGCGCGATATATCGCGCCCCTACGATGCAACCGGCGAAGCAAAATGGGCGCGACATGTCGCGCCCTCTGCGCCCTCTCTTCTTGCGGGAGTGGATGGGAGTCGAACCCACCAAGGCCGCCTCAGCAGCACCCCTCAACGATTTTGAAGACCGCGGAGCCCACCGGGACTCATCCACCCCCACGGATAGAATACACCTTTTTGCGCGGGCGTCAAGCGGGGCAGCCCACTTGCCCGCAACGTCTTTTCCGTGTAACATGCCCGCTGTCCCCCGCCCCGCGCGCGCCCACAAGGGGCGCGACTACGGGCGGCTGAAGCCGACCTTCGTCGGCTAGGGTTGCGCCAAAAAAAGCAGCTCTAGCCCGCGAAGGCGGGCTTGGTAGTCGTTGCGCGAGGCTTCAGCCCGCGAGGCGCGTCAGCAATCATCACCCACAAGGGAGGCGCGCTATGTGGAACATCCTAAAAAAGCAGCGCGGCATGAACATCGTCGGGCAGGGCGGCAAGATCATCCTGTTCATGCTGCCGTCGTTGGTCGCGGCCATTTGGGTGCACACGGCGCTGCCGCGGGTCGCGGCGTTGCCCCCAAGCCTCGGCGCGGTCAAGCCGGCGGGATATGTGCTGTTGCTGTTGGGGCTGATTCTTTGGGCGATGGCGGTCATCCAACTGCTGACGGGGTTTCCCAAAGGCAAGCTCGTCACGAGCGGCGCCTACGGCGTCGTCCGCAACCCGATCTATTCTAGCGTGATCTTTTTTATCCTCCCCGGCGTCGCCCTGCTGACCCTGACCTGGGTGTATTTTGTGGCCGCCGCCTTTTTGTATGCGGGCGTGATGATCTTGATCGGCGTGGAGGAAAAACAGCTCGCCAGGGCCTTTGGCCAAGAGTACGAGGATTACCTGGCGCGGGTGGACCGGCTGATCCCGTTCAAAAAACCAAGCTCCCCATCCGAGAAGGGCGGGCCAATGCACGATAACCGATCCGCCGATTGGCGGCGTTCGCTTGGGGAAGCGATCCCCATCGCGGCCCTGATCTTGGGGCTGTTCTATTACTGGTTCGCCGTGGCCGACCGCTACGCCACCTTTTTGTATGGGCACTCGGCGCTCAACATGCCGCTGGCGCAGCCGTTCGACCCCGAGACCTCCAGCCGCTATTGGATGGCGGGCCTGGTGGCCGCCGCCGTAGTGATGATCCTCGATGTCGCTGCGAACTGGCTGCGGGGGCGGGTCGCCGCCTGGCGCAAGCGCGCGCTGAGCCTTCCGAGCTGGCGGCAGGTGTGGGCGTTGGCCGCGCTCCCGATTCTCATCGGCGTGCCGCTCATCACCATGACGGTAAACGCGCCGACGTTGCCGTTGGGCCTGGCGGCGGCGTGCGCGGCGAGCGCGCTGCTGGGGCTGATCCCGGCGCTGCTGGCGGGGCGTTGGGCGGCGGAGCGCCCCGCCGAGCTGGCCTGGCTCGCCGCCGACGGCGCGGCGTTGGCGCCCACGCTGCTTTTCCTGCGCGTGCTGGAATTGCCGGGGCGGGGGCTATCGTTCACCCCCGCTATGGTCCGGGTCTATGCGCTGGCGGTGATCGCCGTGAGCGTGGTGGGCTTGGGCGCGACGACCCTGCTGCGGCGTTGGCGGCGCAAGCGGGCGCCCGGCGTGGGCGCGGTGCTGCTGGCGGGGCTGGGCTGTAGCTATGTGCTGGCGCCGCTCCTTCACCACGTGGCCGCCACGCCCGCTGAATATCGCTACATCACCTCGGCGGACAACTTTTTCGCAGTCAACCCGGCCCTGCAACTGCTCGCCCTGGCTGTGGCAACCGGCTTGGCGGCGCTGGCGACCCTGGCGCGACGACGGTGGCGGTGAGGTTTGCGCGCGCGGCGCGGCCATGCTATATTTGCGGCTACGTGTAGAGACGGCGTCTGCGCGCAGGCGGCGTCCATGTTTCGCATCACCCACCGGAGGAGCCGCATGACCGAAGCCGCCAGCCGCCGCGCGGCGCTGATCGCTATGACGCTGATCGCGTTCGCCACCCCCTTTATGCTTTCGGGCGTCAACGTCGCCCTGCCCACCATCGGCGCCGAGTTCGGCGCCAGCGCCCTCACCCTGAGCTGGCTCTCGACCTCGTACAGCCTGGCCACCGCCGTGCTGATGTTGCCCTTTGGCAAGGTGGCCGACATCGTGGGCCGCAAGCGCATCTTTCTCATCGGCGTCGCGGCCTACACCATCGCCTCGGCGCTGAGCGCGCTGGCCCCCAGCGTTATCATGTTGCTGATCTTTCGCATCATCCAGGGGTGCGGCGCGGCGCTCATCTTTGGCACCAGCACCGCCATCCTCACCTCGGTCTATCCCCCCGAGGAGCGCGGGCGGGTGTTGGGCATCAACGTCGCCGCCGTCTATGGGGGGATGTCGGTCGGCCCGCTGTTGGGCGGGCGGTTGGTGCAGGGCGTGGGCTGGCGCAGCGTGTTATGGGTCAGCGTGCCGCTGGGGGGGATTACGCTGGCGTTCACGTTGTGGCGCGTCAAGGGGGAATGGGCCGGCTCGCCCGACGACCCCTTCGACCTGGCCGGCTCGGCCATCTATGCCGTGGCCGTGGTGGCGCTGATGATCGGCTTTTCGTCGCTGCCGGCCCTCAAGGGGGCGCTGCTGATCCTAGCGGGCGTCGCGGCGGGGGCGGCGTTCCTCTGGCGCGAGCGGCGCGCCTCGCACCCGGTGCTAGAGCTGTCGCTCTTTCGCGGCAACCGCGTGTTCGTCCTTTCCAACATCGCCGCGCTGATCAACTATTCCGCCACCGCCTCGATCTCGTTCCTGCTGAGCATGTACTTGCAATACAACAAGGGGATGAGCCCCAGCGACGCGGGGATCGTGCTGATCGCCCAGCCCATCATGCAGACGATCTTTTCGCCGCTGGCGGGCAGGCTCTCGGATCGGGTCGAGACGCGCATCGTGGCCAGCGTGGGCATGGCCTGCACCGCCGCCGGGCTGGTGTTGCTGGCCTTTTTGAGCGCGGCGACCCCGCTGGCCTACATCATCGGCGCGCTGCTCTTGTTGGGGCTGGGGTTCGGGTTCTTTTCTTCGCCCAACACCAACGCCATCATGAGTGCGGTGGAGCGGCGCTATTACGGCGTGGCCTCGGGCATGGTGGGGACGATGCGCACCTTTGGGCAGATGTTGAGCATGGGCATCGCCATGATCCTGTTTGCGCTCTTTATCGGCCAGGCCGAGATCACCCCGGAACACTATGGCCGCTTTTTGCTGAGCGCGCGGACGGCGTTCACCATCGCGGCGGGGCTGTGCGGGCTGGGGGTGGCGGCGTCATTGGCGCGGGGGAAG
>CAZYPJ010000272.1:0-5472 GCA_964649365.1 uncultured Anaerolineales bacterium
TTGATCTGGCGGAAAAAGACCCGCTGCCTGGCCAGTTGGGCGCTGCTGCTCGGCATAGCGTTAGCGCAAGGGTTGGCCGCTATCCAGTATCCCTACACACTGGTAATGGCTTTTGGAGCGGTAGGAATTCTATTGGCTGTTTTTCTGCTGGGGGTTGGCGCCGCTGCATTCTGGGGGCTTTTCACCTGGGGCATGAGCTATATAGCAATGGCCGGGCGACCGGACGCGCCAGACACGGGAGCGATGCTGGCCGTGATGCTGCTCTATGCGTTGATGGCGGGCGCGGGGTGGTTGGCGACGCGATCGCTGAACGTCGCTGTCTCGTGGGCGCTGGATGGCTGGCAGCGCGCCAACGAGGCGCTGAGCGAGGTCCGCGCCCGCCGCGCCGAGTTATACCGCGCCCTGCGCGCCCTGGAAGAGGCCACCTATCGCATCGAGAAAATGAACGCCGCTCTCGTCGGCGCGCAGCGCGAGGCTGAGGAGTCGCGGGCGCTCAAGGCGCGTTTTGTAGCCACCGTGAGCCACGAGATTCGCGGTCCGCTGAACCTGATCTTGGGGTTCAGCCGCCTGATGGCGCTTTCGCCCGAACGTTATACATCGCCGCTGCCCCCCGATTACCGCGCCGACGTGGCGACGATCTATCGCAGCAGCCAGCACCTCGCTACGCTGGTGGATGATATTCTCGATCTGTCGCAGATCGAGGCCGGGCGGCTGCCGCTCTTTAAGGAACGCACCGATCTGATCCACGATGTGATCGAAGAATCCACGCGCATCGTGCAACCCCTGGCCGAGCGCAAAGGGCTGTATTTGCGCCAGGCGTTGGCCGATGACCTACCTGCCCTGCTGGTTGACCAGGTGCGCTTGCGCCAGGTGATGTTGAACCTGCTGACCAATGCGGTGCGCTTTACCGAACGCGGCGGGGTCGTGGTGCGCGCCCGCCTGGATGAGGGATATGTGCGGGTGAGCGTCAGCGATACCGGACCGGGCATCGCGCAAGAGGAATTCAGCAGGATTTTCGGCGAGTTCGAGCGCATTTCGACGAGCCGATCATCGGAGGAAAAGGGCAGCGGGTTGGGGCTGGCCATCAGCAAGCAATTGGTCGAGCTACACGGCGGGCGCATCTGGGTTGAAAGCACACAGGGCGTGGGCACCACCTTTTTCTTTACGATACCGCTGCCGAGCGCTCAGGCGCTATCGCTGGCCCAAGTCAGGACGGGCAAGGGAGAAGTGAAAGCTACAAAGGAGCACGTAGTGGTGGTACATCCCGATCCCTGTGTGGTGCGCTTGTTGGCGCGCTACTTGGAGGGCTATCGGGTGGTCGGCGCGCCCAGCGCACGCGAGATCGTGCCGTTGACCGAAGAGCTGCACCCGCGCGCGATTGTGGCCGCGCCCGAAGCGTCCGATGCCATTCACGATCTGCTCGCCGCCAAGCCCTACGATGTGCCTATCGTGAGTTGCGCCATCCCTTGCGCCGCAGAGCAAATGCAGATCGAGGGCATCCTAAGCTATCTCAACAAGCCAGTATCGCCCGAGGCGGTGATGGCCATTATGCGCATCGTGGAACGCGAGGACGAGACGACCGTGCTGCTGGTGGATGACGACCCCGAGGCCGTGCGGCTGATCGAGATGATCCTCGCCGCGATGCCCCGGCCTTACCGCGTGCTCAAGGCGCACACCGGCGTGCAGGCCCTCGAGATCATGGCCGAGGCGACGCCCGACATCGTGTTCATTGATCTGGTGATGCCCGAGATGGACGGCGAGCAAACCATTGCGCAAATGCGCGCCGACGAGCGCCTGGCGCGCGTGCCAGTGGCGATCATCACCGCGCGCGACTGGTTCGAGGGGAGCGTCACCATCGCGACGCCGCTGGCGGTGCGTTGCCGCAACGGCCTGGAGCTACGCAAAGGGGCGAGCCTGGTTCGCGCCGTACTCGAAACGATCACGCCGACCTATGTTGCGTCGCCAATACCCGCTCCAGCGCCCGCAGCAACGCCTCTTCGCTGATCGGTTTTTGCAGCACCTCGGCCGCCCCCAAAGCCAGCGCCAGGCGCGGCTGGCTGAGCACCGAGCAGATGATAACCGGTATCTGCGCCGTCTCCGGCGCGGTCTTGAGCTGTTGGAGCAGCTCCCAGCCGTCCCGTTGGGGCATGAGCACATCTAGCAAGATCGCGTCGGGCCGGCGTTCTGCGATCTGCCGCCCGATCTCGATCTGGTCGTTGATCTCTTGCACGACATAATAATGCGCCTGCAAATAACGCCGGTAGAGCGTCAGCGTGTCGGCGTCATCATCTATGACCATAATCAACGTGGGGCTGGCGCAGGGGATGGCGAACGCCAGCACAGGCTGGCGCTGGGCGTCGGTTTCCAGCCAAAACCTTCCGCCATAGATCTGCAACAGATCGCGGCTGACGCCAAGTCCGTCGGCGTGTTCCAAGCTGGCTTGGGCGTCCGAGCGGGTCAGTCCGCTCAATTTCCACACCGTCTCGTTCTCCTCGGCGGCGACGACGAGACGGAGCGGGCCTTTTTGCGTCAGCGCCAGGCCCTCGATCAATACATTCAGTACGATCTGGTGGAACATGGCAGGGTCGCCGTAGGCCAGGGGCAAGTCGGCGGGCGATTCGACGGTCAGCGCCACATTGCGTTGCGCCGCCAGCGGCGCGAACGTCTCTTGAGCGCTCGACAAGACTGCTCGCAGCTCCACCGGTTGCCGCTGCGCCTGGCTTGCCAGTTGCAGCGCCTCGCTCCTCATCCGGACGGCCGCATCGAGCGCTGCTTCCTCGGCCTGCGAAACAGCAACCTCGGCGCCACAGCGCTGCTCCCACAGGATGCTGGCCACCGCCTCGACCGCTTCTTGCAAGCGACGATAAAAAGAGCGTTCGCTCAACCCCAATTCACGGCACGTCGCCTGTTGGCTCTGCGCCTGCACATAATACAGCCACAGCAGCCGATAGCTCAGCCACTCGGGCCGGTCGGGCGGCACGGTGGCCGGCGGGCGCAGCGATTCGATCGTCTGCCAGAGCAATTTGCGCAGCGCTTCACCCATCGCCTCGCCGGGCGATGGGCGCAGCGCCAGTAGATTTGCCAAAGGGTGCACTTGCAAGTGGATGGAATCATATAGGCTTCCCAGGGCGTCGCGCACCTGGCGCGTGAACATCTCGTCCATATCTACCCCCAATGGTACGGGCGAGCAATGACGCAATCCGGCATGGCAAAACGGGGCAATTACGTGGCAGTGTAAACGTTCCTCCAGGCGCAGCCATATGATACAATAAGAATACCTTGAGGAGCAACGCGCTGTCGAGTATATACGCTTCATGCGTTGCTGGCAAGCGGATTCTGGGCGTCACTTCCGTGTTTGCGCAAGGCGACCCGACTGCGCATTGTACGATTGCCTCCTCGTTCGCTATAGGCTCCTATCGCGCCATACTAGCGTGCGCGGCCATTGATCTGGCCGCGAAAGCATGTTATTATGGTAACAGGATTGCCGCCCGCTTGAGCGGCGACGCGACGTCATCGGCAAACAGACAGGAAAGGAGCCTTGAGCAAACATGAGGGCGTATCGGCTGAACACTGCCAGATTGCTTTGGCGATTGGTGATTATCGTCTTTATCTTGTTTTTGGCCTCGGATATAGCGGCTTGCGGGGGCGCCAAGCCTACCCAAGAGCCGCCCCAAGCAAGCGAGCCTACGGCGCAGCCTGCCAGCTCGGGGAGCAAAACCAGTTGCGGCGACGGCCTCTGCGAAGAGGGCGAGGGCGACAACTGCTGCACCGATTGCGGTTGCTCGGACCCTAGCAAGATTTGCAACCGCTACACCGTCAAGTGCGTGGACAAGGTTGTTTTGACTGAAGACGCTCGCAAACAGATTCTGGACAAATTCGGCCAGTGGCCTCTCAAGGAAGAGGCGGACGATATTCAAGGCCCCGACGCCGTCAAGGTGTTCAGGTTCGATTGCGGCGACGCCAGCAAGACTTGTACGCATATCGTGTATGTGGACAAGACGGGCAGCATCATCCAGGAGCAGGAAACCAAGTAGAGCGCACGAGGCCCCTTGGCGTTGCGCCGCTGTGAGTGCGGATGGATAAAGCGAACCTGGGGCTTGTGGCGCCCTAGAGAGCCAGCAGCGGCGGACGTTCGCTCACCTTGTTCGGTCGCGCTCCCCGGCGTGGTCTGGCCGGTCAAAATGCATAGAAAGGAGGTATGGCCCCAGCGATTGCGCTTTTTGACCACATCGTTCGGCTGGTGTGATCCCTGTGTTTCCTTTTTACCGCATACTGGAGGATTAGGATGTTGGAGAAGCAACTGAGCCGTCGCGTCTTTTTGCGCAGCGCCGGTATCGCCAGCGCGGCTGTACTCGCAGCTGCCTGCCAGCCCAAGATCGTCGAAGTGACCAAGATCGTCGAGAAGGAAAAGGTTGTCGAAAAGCCCGTCGAGAAGGTCGTCAAAGAGACGGTCGTCGTTGAGAAACAGGTCGAAAAAGTCGTCGAAAAGACAGTCGTCGTGGAAAAAGAAGCCCAGCCCGCGCAACTGCCCAAGATGAAGTTGCGTTTTGGCTATGGCGGTTGGGCTAAAGACTATGCCGACATCATGATCGCTAACTTTCAGGCCACCGAGCCTAACGTCGAGGTAGAAATCGAGGTCATCGCCGGCGACTTGATCCAAGTGCTCTACACGCAGGCCGCCGCCGGCACCACGGGCGATGTGCAGTGGATCGCCGACGCTCACGTGATGAACCTGGGCGACGCCGGCGTCATGCTCGATATGACCCCGCTGGCGCAGGCCGATCCGGTGGACATCACCGCCGATATCTATCCCGTCATGCTGGGCCTGGGCAAATGGCAAGACAAGTGGTACATGATCCCCTGGGCAGCCGACGCCCCCGTGATGTACTATAACAAAACCATGCTCGAAAAGAACGGCGTGCCCCTGCCCGACCCGCTCAAGGGCTACACGGTGCAAGAGTTCCAAGAGGCCTGCAAGAAGGTCACCAACGAAAAAGAACAGGTCTATGGCTGGAACGGCATGGACAGCATGAGCTGGTGGGCCATCTATGTGCCGTGGGTGGTGGGCTTTGGCGGCCAATTCTACAGCGCCGACAAGAGCAAGTGCGTGCTGGATACGCCCGAAGCGATGGAAGGCATCCAGGCTATCGCCGATATCGCCTGCGCCAAGGCCGCTGTGCCCAAGGGCGCCAACTTTGGCGGCGACCCGTTCATTCTGGGCAAAGCCTGCTTCTACCTGATGAACCGCTTCCACTGCAAGAACATCCGCGCCGCTCAGGTCGAATTCGAGTGGGATGTCGCCGTGCCGCCTCGCCAGCCGGTCAAGCACACTGCTGGCGCGGGCACGATGGGGCCTGGCGTCTCCGCCGCCGCCCAAAAGCGCGGCACGCACCAAGCCGCGTGGAAGTTGGCCAGCACCATCGCCAAGCCCGCCACGCAAAAGCACTTTGCCCGTCAGTACCTCTCGATCCC
>CAZYPJ010000273.1:0-5449 GCA_964649365.1 uncultured Anaerolineales bacterium
CACGCGGGCGCGGTCGAATTCGCCCCAGCGGCAGGCGGCAAGGTCAAATTTGACCGGCGCGTCGCGCACAATGGTGACCAGACGCCTACTGCACAGCGCCGTCGCGTGTTCGGCGCGCAAAGCCTCGCGAAAGCGAGTCTGTTTGATCTCATCGAGGTGCTCATAAATGGCGTCGAGCGAGCCGTATTGCTGCAAAAGCGTTGTGGCCGTCTTTTCGCCCACGCCCTTGACGCCGGGAATGTTATCTGAGGTATCGCCCGTAAGGGCCTTCAGGTCAATAAGCTGCTTGGGTTCCAGCCCATAACGCTCTTTGACTGCCGCCTCGTCGTAGAGCATCGTCTCGCCAAAGACGCGCTTGGGCGTGAGCCCCGCCACCCCTGGCCCCACCAGCTGGACGGTATCGCTAGCGCCAGTGACGATGATCGTCTCCAGACCCTGCTGCGCCGCCTGCAGCGAGATCGTGCCTATCACGTCGTCGGCCTCATAGCCTTCGGCGGTGTAGATAGGGATATCGAACGCCTGCACGAGTTCGTTAATGCGCCCGAACTGAACGCGCAGATCGTCGGGCGTCTCGGCGCGGGTCGCCTTATAATCGGCATACGCCTCGTGACGGAACGTGCGCCCCACGTCAAAAGTCGCCGCTACATAGTCGGGCGCATAATCCTGGATCGCCTTGAGCAGCATATTGGCAAAACCCAGGACGGCGTTGGTTGGCTCGCCTGACGGGCTGGTCATCGGCGGCAACGCGTGATAGGCGCGATAGGCCAATGCGTGGCCATCCAGCAACAGCAGGCGCTTCTTGTCGCTCATGGTGCGATCCTCCTTCGGCGCATTATAGCACAAATGGCGATAATAGCGATAGGCGTAGCAGAGCGCATTCTTGACAAAGACCCAGTATCATAGACAATGAGTCCATCCGAAAGCCCCTGCTTGGCGAGTTTGGCGTGGATACATCGAACGGTATTCTGAAACGAATTATCCTGGCGGCGATTGCCGTAGCATTATCGGTCGGCTGCAGCCCGGCTCTCCAGCCAACCGCGACAGCGACGCCCAGCGCAACGCCGGCGCCCGTGATCGCCTGGGAGAATCCCGTCTATCCGCAGGATTTCCCCGATCCTTTCATCTTGCGCGCCGATGACGCCTACTATGCCTACGCCACCAACGCACGCGGCATGAATATCCAGGTTTTGCGCTCTACCGACTTGTTCCACTGGGAGCAGGCCGGGCAAAGGGGCGACGCTTTGCCCGAAGTCCCCTCATGGGCGGCGCGCTGGGCGGGCCTCGTTTGGGCGCCCAGCGTCATCGAGCGTGATGGGCAATACATCCTCTACTATGTGGCGCGTTATGTCGAGCAAGGGCGGCAATGCATCAGCTACGCTGTTAGCGACAAACCGGAAGGTCCCTACGAGGACACCAACCCCGAACCGTTCATCTGCCAGCTTTCGGGCGGCGGCTCGATTGATCCTGAACCCTTTGTAGATCAGGATGGGACGCTCTATTTGCTGTGGAAGAACGACGGCAACTGCTGCGGGTTGCCGGTGTGGATTTGGTCGCAGCAGCTCTCACCCAATGGGCGCGAAAAGGTGGGCGATCCCGTCCGCTTGATTCAATATGACCAAGCTTGGGAGAACCCGCTCATCGAAAACCCCACCATGCTACTGCACGAGGGGCGTTACCACCTGCTTTACTCGGCCAATTGGTACGAGGGGCGCGATTATGCCGTGGGCTATGCATCGTGCGATGGCCCTCAAGGGCCATGCCGCAAGCCGTTCAATGAGCCGCTGATGGCGTCCGCAGGCACACAAGTCGGTCCGGGCGGCGCATCCTTCTTCACTGACGCCGATGGTCAGGTCTGGCTGGCCTACCACGCCTGGACGGACCCTTATGTCGGCTATGCCGGCGGCAAGCGCAGCCTGCACCTGGGGCGCGCTACCTTTGAGGGTGATATGCTCGTTATCCACCGCCCAGAGGCGCGCTAGTCTAGCCCCTTTGCATAAAGCGAGGGCCAGGATAAGCTGCATCCTAGCCCTCGTTTTCGTTTCCTACTCTGCTAGAGTAGTTGCATCGTCACACGCACCAGAGAATACGGCTTGAGGCTGAGATGCAACTTGCCATCCGCCAGCGCCGCCATCTCGACGCGCGGCGCGATGCGTTGCGGTTGCTGCAGGGTGTTCTCGTCGTACATCGAATCGCCCGCCAGCGTCACTATTTCGACTTGAGCCGCCACCGGTACACCGGGGTTGATCTCAACCTGCAACGGCTCGGCCCCAGCCAGGCGACTCATCAGGGTGATGATGAGCGATTTGCCGTCGGCGCTGAGGGCTGCCATCGGCTCCAAGGCCGGCATCTGTCGGTGCGCGGGCACCTGCCCAAACGACTTGACCGTGTCGTAGGCAGGGCACGTCAACGACATGGCGACCGGCGTGCCTCCCGCCATCGCTACGCTCATCTGATGGGCATAGTGCACCGGGTTGCCCCATACGCGCTCGTGCGCTTTGCGCAGGCCGCCGCCGTGGTTCACCGTAGCCGAGTGGGTAATCATGGAAACCAGGCCCTGGGTATGGATGGATGCGTTGATCATCGTCGTCAGATAGAGCGCCTCCGAAATGGTAGCGGGGGTTGGCATCTGATCGGGGCGCAGAGCCGAGCGCGGCTCGCTGCGTCCGTGAAAGTGAGCAAAAAGCTGTAGTTCGGTGATCGCAATGTGTGGGTCTGCAATGCCCCGGCTTTTCATGCGGTCGCACATGGCCCCATATTTGGCTGGCAGCGTTGCGGCATAGCCCATAAAACCCTGATATAGCGTGACCGGATCGGTGTCGTTGTACACTAGGTCGCCGGTAAGCAAATGATCCGTGATGGTATCCAGTTCGCCAGCGTTCTCGTCAATCAGCCGCCGATTCCACTCCATCTCGACGCCGCCCGCTTGATCGCCGCACGCCAAAAGCTGCACAGATGGATCCACGGCGCGGAGCGCCCGCGCAAAGCGCCGATAACGATCCACATAGCCGCCGCCGGTGGTCCAGCTCACCTGCCAACGCCCATAGATCTCGTTGCCAATCTCCCAGAGGCGCACATTGTAGGGCGCGGGATGGCCGTTAGCGGCCCGCAGCTTGCCCATCGGCGTGTCCACGCTGCCATTGCAATACTCGACCCAAGCCGCAGCCTCTTCGGGCGTGCCGTTGCCGGCGTTAATGCAAATCATCGGCTCGCAGCCCACTGCTTGGCAAAAGGCCATGAACTCGTCGGTGCCGAACAAGTTAAACTCCAATCCCTCCCAAGCGGGGTTGGGCAGCGTCGGGCGAGCGTCCACCGGGCCGACGCCATCGCGCCAATGATATCCCGAGACAAAGTTGCCGCCTGGCCAACGCAGCAACGGCAGCTTAGCCTCGCGCAACATGCGAATCACGTCAGGATCGGCATGGTTGATGTGGTCATCGGGATACAAAATAACGCGGTCGAGCACAATATTGGCGTCGCTGGCGACCGAGACGGCGAACTCGTATCTGCCATCAGGGTCAATCTTGGCCGCTGCAGGAATATCGAGCCGGCCGGTGTATGTCCCCCATTCGACGCCTAATGACACGGTCGCTGTAGCCAATGGCTTGCCCGCGACGCCATCGGCGCCTACCGCCGCCATCGAGAGCTGCACCGTGACCGGCGACATGGCGCGCCCCACCAGGCGATACTCGTAGCCCCGCGTGCGGTGCAGTGGCAAATAAAGCTGTTGCGCTATCCCTTGCGGGGCGTCGGGCGTGGCGCCAAATGCCTCGAACCGCTGGGCGCGCCCGCCGAACGGGCCAACATCGGGGCTGACCACCGAAGCATCCGGCGGCCCCAAGCGAACCCAACCAAACGCCAGGCCATCGGCCCAGTCGCGCATCAGCAAGGCAGCTTCGTGCAGCCCCACCCACTCGTGATAGCGTTGGGCCTTGGCCGGGATCATGTTGCGATCCGATTCGATGACTACGCCGCCATCGGGATCGCCCTCGCCGGCGCCGAACGTCCAATGGGCAAACGTGGGGTTAAAAAGCACCTCGGCGTCCATGCCGTGGTAGATGTTATGCCCCAGATGCTCACAGAACTTGCCATACAAGTAAGGGCTGATCCGATACTCGGATCGGGCAGCGGCGTCAATGGTCAGTTTGGCCTGGTTGCCCTGGGAGCTTGGCGTGAATTGGAGCAGTTTGATTGCTTTCGACATACCGAATCTTCCTTTCCGTTGCAGTTGGGGCGGGGAGCATACTTTGCCCCGCGCCGATAAGCCCACGACTCTACACCAGAGGGATTTGAAGCACCGTCACAGAATGGGCGGGAAAAGTGTACGTGAAGCGCGGGCCAGCCGCCGCTGCGCCACGGTCGCGAATCCCCACGTTTTCCTTGTTTGCTGCGCTGTTGCGCGCCGCCATATCGGGGCCATTCAGTTCCCAAATACGCGCCTGTGCGCCAATTACGGCCCCCTCTGCCTGTATTTCTGCCGAGATCGCCTCAGTCGCATGGCGATTGATTACCGCCAAACAGAGCGCATTCTTGGCTGTATCGAGGCTCGCCGAGACGCCGAGATAGGGCGCGCCCTTCATTTCAGGGATATTCGCAATGGCAGGAACGTCGAATGTCTCGCCTTCGACAGCAACTTCCAGGGCCACATCTCCAGTATAGTCCCGATAGAGCTTGAAAGCCCAATAGATAGCCGAGCCGTACACATCGGTGGGCGTCGTCTCGATGACGCCGAGCAGGTTCACCAGTTGCGCGATGTTCGCCATCGTCACGCTGCGACATTCGCGCTGGAACACGTTGAGCATACCGGCGGCGTACAGCCCATCGCGCAGCGCGTAATCCTGGCGTGGGCCAGCGCCGCGATTGACGATGTTCCATTCGTCGAACGAGATGCCAATGCGATGCCCTTGCGGCCTCTTCTCGTCAAGGACGCGCCTAGTTTCCCGAAGCAAAGCGGCGATGTGCTCCGGGCAGGCCGTCGCCATCGCGTTGCGCATCGCTTCATCATAATTGGCGGGGATCGGATCCGCGCGCCGCCTGGCCTCGGCGGTAACATCTGAACTGACGTCAGGCACTCCGGTGTAATGGTGGACAGACATCAAGTCAATGTACTCGCCAGCGATCACGGTCACAATGTCGAGCCACTGGCCCGGTTGGTCGGGCATGTCGCCCACGCCCAGAAGCGTAATGGTCGGGTCTATGGCGCGCATTGCTTGGGCAAAGGCCACGTGTCGCCGCGCGAACGTTTCGGGGTCGCAATGACCGATCTGCCAGTTGCCATACATCTCGTTGCCAATGCCCCAATACTTGATGCCGTAGGGCTGCGGGTGGCCGTTAGCAGCGCGCTTGGCGCCGTAGACGGTATTTGGCGCGCCATTACAGTATTCTACCCAAGCCGCTGCCTCAGCAGCAGTACCATTGCCGGCGTTGACCGAAATATATGGCTCGCACCGGA
>CAZYPJ010000274.1:0-5440 GCA_964649365.1 uncultured Anaerolineales bacterium
GCGCCGCCGGGCGAATGCTTATCGCCCGGCGCCATCGAGCCCCCGGCGCCGGGCCGACTCTCTTCCACCGGGCCGCCCCAGCGCCGCACCCGGCCGCAGCCCGCCGTCACGACCAGCGTCTGGCCCAACGGATGGGCGTGCCAGGCCGTCCGCGCGCCCGGCTCAAAGGTGACGTAAGCGCCGCCCGCGCGCGCCGGAGCGACGGGCTGAAACAAGGGGTCAATGCGCACCACGCCGGTGAAATGCTCGGCGTCTCCTTTGCCGGAAGGCTGCGATCCGCTTCGTTTGATTTCCATGTCCGGAACTCCTTCTGGTGGCTATCGGTTGATTTCGTCAGAACATCCTCTGGGGACAAGATACCCGATTTGCGCGCGCCTGCAAAGCGACGCCGCGCCGTGAGAGTGCAGACGCAATGGACGCCCGAAGCGCGGGGTGGTAGAATCATCATCGAGCTAGAATCACATTGAGGAGGATCTGATGAAGCCAGCTTTGCTGATCGTGGATGTACAAAAGGCGTTCTTCAGATTCAACCCGGTCACGGCGCAGTCGCTCCAAGATGCAATCGAGTATATCAATGCCGCCATCGCGCTGTTCAGGGAAAAGGGCCTGCCGGTGGTTTTTATCCAGCATGTGGATGAAAAAGATCAGCTCACGCCGGGCGAGGAGGGCTTTGCCTTGCCCGATGAGCTAGAGGCGTTGCCGACGGACCTGCGCATCCACAAGCGGTACGGCAACGCCTTTAACAAGACCTCGCTGGCCGCCGACCTGCGGGGCCTGGGCGTGGACACGGTCATCGTCACCGGCTTTTGCGCCGAGTATTGCGTGCTGGCCACCTATCGGGGCGCCGAGGATATGGACCTGACCTCCATCCTCTTGCGCGGGTCGTTGGCGAGCGGCAAACCCGAAAACATCGCCTTTGTGGAGAGCATCAGCGACATCATCTCGTATGGGGCGCTAAAGAAGGTGTTGGAATAGGCCGACAAGCGCAGCCCGCGAACCAATCGAGTACACTGGGCGGTCAACACCATCCGCACAAAGGATCATCCTATGCCCTCATTCATCCGAAAGGCGGCGCGCATGGTATTCGGCATCCTCGCCACCCTTCTGGCCGGCTTTGTCATCGGCTTGATCGCCTTGCTGATCGCCAGCCCTGGCAAGCCGGCGTCCATCGTGGATGAGCGCGGCCAGCCCATCGCGGGCAGCATCTCGGAGAAAATCCGCGTCCCTATCAACGGCGTCGAGCAGGGGATGTTTATCCAGGGGGCCAACGCCTCCAACCCGGTGCTGCTCTTTTTGCACGGCGGCGCGGGGATGCCGCAGTATTTTCTCAACCGACGCTACCCCACCGGCCTGGAGGAGATTTTCACCGTGGTGTGGTGGGATCGGCGCGGCGCCGGGCTATCGTACCGCGCCGACATCGCGCCCGAGACGATGACGGTGGAGCAGATGATCGCCGACACGCTGGCGGTGACGAATTACCTGCGGCAGCGTTTCGGCCAGGACAAAATCTATCTGATGGGCCATTCAGGCGGGGCGTTTTTCGGCATCCTGACGGCGGCGCGCGCGCCCGAATTGTACCACGCCTACATCGGCGTGGGGCAGATGACGTATCAGCTCCAGTCGGAGCAACAATCCTACGCCTATATGTTGGAGCAATTCAAGCAGCGCGGCGACACGCGCATGGTGCGCGCGTTCGAGCAGGCGCCGGTTACGATGACAGTTCCGCTGCCGGATTCGTACATGGCGGTGCGCGACGAGGCCATGCACACCCTGGGCGTGGGCACCACCCGCGAGATGAAGTCGGTCATCAGCGGCGTGTTCCTGGCGTCGTGGCGCTGCCCCGAGTACACGGTGGCCGAAAAGCTGGCCATCTGGCGCGGCAAAGCGTTCTGCCAAAAGATGCTGTGGGATACGATGTTGGCCACGGATGTGACGCAGCAAGTGACGGCGCTCGACTTGCCCGTCTATTTCTTCCACGGGGCCTACGATTACACCGTCTCGTATTCGCAGGCGCAAGCCTATGCTGCGCGGTTGCAGGCGCCGGTCAAAGGGTTCTACACGTTCGAACAGTCGGCGCACAGCCCCATCTATGAAGAGCCGGAGAGGGCGCGCCAGATCAACCGCGAGGATGTGCTGCGCAGGAAGAACGGCCTGGCGGACGCCAGGGAGGGGCGCACCGCGATCATCAGGAGGTCATCCATGACAACCCTATCCCCCATTGCCCCCACCCTCGCCGAGCGGTTCCGCCGCGAGGCGATCCCGTTCGACCCTGCCTCGCCCGATAGCCTCGCCGCCGCCGTCGCTGCGCTCGTCGCGTCGCTGGGCGAGGGCGTCGAGGCGCTGGGTCTGGGCGAGCCGCTGCACGGCGGCGCCGAGATCCTCGCGCTGCGCAACCGCATCTTTCGCTGCCTGGTTGAGGCGCACGGCTACAGCGCCATCGCCGTCGAGAGCAGCTATCCTCGTTCGCGCTTGGTGAACGACTATGTGGCGGGTCGCGGCGCGATGACGTGGGAGGATGTGCAGGACGAGGGGTTCAGCTATGGCTTTCGGCGGCTGGAGGGCAACCGCGAACTGGTAGAGTGGATGCGCGCCCACAACGCTGACCCTGCCCACGGCGCGCCGCTCCGCTTTTACGGCTTTGATAGCCCCACCGAGATGGTGGGGACGGATAGCCCGCGCCAGTTGCTTGGCGTCGCGCTCGATTACCTCGCCGGGGTGGACGAGGCGCTGGGCCAGGCCCACCGCGAGCGGATCGCGCCGCTCTTGGGCCGCGACGACGCCTGGCGCAACCCCGCCGCCATGCTCGACCCGGCGCAGGCGGTGGGCCGCTCGCCCGAGGCGACCCAATTGCGGATCGAGACCGAGGAACTGATCGCCACGCTCAAGCGCAAGCGGCCCGAGTTGGTCGCCTTGAGCGACCGCGCCCGCTACCTCGAGGCGGAACACTGCGCCGCCTCGGCGCGGGGGCTGTTGAATTACCACACCGCGCTGGCCACACCCTCCGCCGACCGGACGGCCAGGCTGCTGGGCCTGCGCGACGCGATGATGGCCGATAATGTTGAGTACATCCTGGCTTGCGAGCGGGGCCGGGGCAAGGTGTTGCTGTACGCCCACAACAGCCACCTACAACGCGGCGCGGCGCGCTGGCAGCTCGGGCCGGAGCTGCTCACCTGGCAGCCGGTGGGGGCGCATCTGGCCGAGCGGCTGAGCGCGGAGTACGCCGTCATCGGCTGCGCCGTGGGCGCATCGGAGGCGCAGGGCATCGGCCAGCCCGAAGCGGGGTCGCTGGAGGCGCTGCTGATTGCCGCGCCCGGCCCGGCGCGGTTCGTCCCCACCCATCGAGGGCAAGGTTTGCCCACCGAGGAGGTTGCTGCGCTGGCGACCCGTTCGGGCAGCGCCGCCAACTCGACCTATTTTCCGCTCACGCCGCAGAGCCTGGCCGATTTCGATTGGCTTTTGGCGCTGGATTCTTCCGCGTAATTTGGACAAGATTAACAAGATTTTCTCCATCAATGCATCGTTATCCCGAATCTTGTAAATCTTGTTAATCCTGTCCGAAAAAGATTGGACAAGATTAACAGGATTTTCTTTATCAATGCATCGTTATCCCGAATCTTGTAAATCTTGTTAATCCTGTCCAAATTCGCGCCGCGACCCCCTGGCTTGACAAACCGGCCTCGCCCCCCTATGCTACAGCCATCTCTGCCAGGAGGCGCGCCGTGCCCGAGCATATCTATATCGCCATCGAGGGGGTCATCGGCGTGGGCAAGACCACGCTCGCCCGCCTGATGCAGCCCGCGTTCAACGCCCAGTTGATGCTCGAAGTGTTCGAGGAGAACCCCTTCCTCGGCGCGTTCTACGCCGACAGCGCCAAATACGCCTTTCAGACGCAGATCGTCTTTTTGCTCAGCCGCTACCAGCAGCAATATCGCGTCGCGCCGCGCCTGCTGGAGCAGGGGGCGGTAGTCAGCGATTACACCTTTGCCAAAGACCGCCTCTTTGCGCACCTCAACCTCTCGGGCGACGAACTGGATACCTACGAGCGCCTGCACCAACTGCTGGGCGAGAACGTCATCGCGCCCGACCTGGTGGTCTATCTCACCGCCGAAACGCCCGCGCTGATGGAGCGCATCGCCGTGCGCGACCGCACCTACGAGCGCGATATGGATGTGGCCTACATCGAAAGCCTGGCCCGCGCCTACGACGAGTTCTTTGCGCACTATACTGACGCGCCAGTGTTGCGCATCGCCACCGACCAACTCAACATCGTGCGCAACCCCGACGATCTGGCCGAGGTGCTCTCGCGGGTGCGCGCCGCGTTGGGCCAGGGGCCGCGCCAGGCCGAATTGCCGCAGTTCGCCGCCGGGCAACCCGCGCCCGCTGCGCCGGCCCGCGTCACCCATCGCCGATTAGCCGATCTCCAACGACTGCAAGGCGCGCTGGATACCAGCGCTTCTGGCGTCGTCGCCGACGCCTATACCCAGATGTTGCGCTTGATGGAGCAGACTGGTGCGCTAGCCGGGCAAATGTCGCACGTCTGGGCGGCGCAACGTAGCCTGGCCGAGGTCTCGGGCAACGATGAGGAGGCGTTCCAAGCCGCCGCCCGCCGCCTGCGCGACCTGGTTGAGCCGCGCCTGGCGGATTGCCTTGCCGGCATCCTGCGCCTCTCCAACCGCCTCGGCGTAGACCTGGAGAGCGCCTACGTGCGTTCGCTGGAACACTGATTAGGGTGTAGGGGGTAGGGTATAGGGGGTAGGGCCGCTCAAGCAATATTGCGTCACTATAGCTCAGATCTTACACCCTACACCCTACACCCTCCCTCTCAAGGAGCGAGCATGAACCGTTATTTCGTGGCCATTGCGGGCAATATCGGAGTGGGCAAATCCACGTTGACGGGGCTGCTGGCCCAAGCGTTGGACTGGGAGGCGTTCTATGAGGCGGTGGATGACAACCCCTACCTGGCTGACTTTTACCGCGATATGCGCGCCTGGAGCTTTCATTCGCAGATTTTCTTTCTCTCGCGGCGGCTGCTGCACCACCACCAGCTCAGCCTGCGGCCCAACACCGTGGTGCAAGATCGCTCGGTGTATGAGGACGCCGAGGTCTTTGCGCGCAACCTCTACGCCCAGGGGTTGATGGCCGAGCGCGATTACGCCAGCTACCGCGAACTGTACGATGTGATCTGCAAGCTATTGCCGCCGCCGACGCTGGTGGTCTATCTGCGCGCCTCCACCGACACCTTGTTGCGCCGCATCGCCCTGCGCGGGCGCGATTTCGAGCGCGGCATCACCGCCGCCTACCTCAACCAGCTCAACGGTCTCTACGACGATTGGATCGCCCATTTCAACCTCTGCCCGGTGCTCACCGTCCCCGCCGACCGCCTGGATTTCGTCCACAACGGCGACCACACGCAGTTGATCGTGGACAAGATCATGGAGAA
>CAZYPJ010000275.1:0-5156 GCA_964649365.1 uncultured Anaerolineales bacterium
TCATCCTGAGCGCCGAAGGGCAAAAGATGGTCGTCGCTGAAGGCTATATCGCAGTAAAGTAACAGTACGTGTCTGGCGCTAAGGCGAGAAAAGTTTGCCTTGTGCTGGCGCGATCGTGAAACCTGATCTGGCGGATTCCGGGGCGCTTGAGAGCCATATTGGGGGCGCCCCGCGAATTCGCCAGATAGCATCTATCGAGACCTTCGCACTAGGTTGCGAAAAGGCTCGATTGGGAGGCAAGTCCATGCAGGCGCGGTTTGTGGTTGACCGTGGCATTCGATACGTGTTACTGCTCAGCGCCCTGACGGCGGTGGTAATTGTGTTCGCTATCGGCGTGCTGACCTTCAAAGAGGGTATTCCCGCCTTTCAGAAAATAGGCGTGATAGAGTTGATATTCGGTCGCGAGTGGCGGCCGGGCGAAGGCAAGTTCGGCCTGTTGCCCATGATCGGCGGTTCGGTAGTCGTGACGATAGTCTCGCTCTTGATGGGAGTGCCGTTGGCGCTTGGCGCAGCGGCCTTTTTGGCCGAGATCGCTCCGCCTTGGGTGCGCGCCATTGTTCGCCCAGCAATCGAATTGCTGGCAGGCATCCCTTCGGTAGTGTATGGCCTGTTTGGCATGGTGGTAGTCGTGCCATTCATTCGCAAAATACCTGTGCCCTACAATACCGGATTCGGCGTGTTGGCCGCATCAATCGTGCTGGCAGTGATGATCCTGCCCACCATCACCAATATCAGCGAAGACGCGATTCGCTCAGTGCCCAGGGAATACCGGGAAGGCTCGCTGGCGCTCGGCACGACGCATTGGCAGACGATTATCGGTGTGGTGATTCCTGCGGCGCGCTCTGGCATCGTGGCGGCTGTGATCCTCGGCATCGGCAGGGCGTTGGGCGAGACGATGGCGATGATTATGGTGATTGGTAATTCGGTCATCCCGCCGCAGCCGCTGACCGATAACCCGTTGACGCTGCTGCTCAGCCAAACGCGCACTTTGACCGGCAATGTGGCGGTCGAGATCGCTTATGCCACGGGCATTCATGCCAACGCTCTTTTTGCTACAGGAGTGGTATTATTTGTTCTGATTATGATCGTTAACAGCACCGCGCGGATCATAATGAGGGGGGCGCGATGATGATTCCCAAGGCCATCGCGCGGCAAGGGTCTGTCTCCACTGCCAAGAGCAATCTGCCTGGCCGCTATTGGGCGCAACGCTTAGCTTTTGCGGTGATGTGGCTGTGCGCAGCAATGACGGTGGTTGCCCTGGTGGCCATCGTCGCTTATGTCGCTGTTCAAGGTTTCAAAGTGATTGACCACGACTTTGTGATGACGCCGCCGCGAGGCGGCCTTTCGGGCGAGGGGGGCATTTCTTCTACCATCATCACAACGCTCTACCTGACGGCGCTCACGCTCTCCATTGCGACGCCGTTGGGCGTGTTTGCAGCCATCTATCTTGTCGAATATGCTTCTCAGATGCAAGGTCGGCATGGCATTATCCCTAGGCTGGTAGGCGTCGCCCGCTTTGGCGTCGAAACGCTGGCCGGCGTGCCGAGTATCCTTTTCGGGTTGTTCGGCTATGGCCTTTTCGTTGTGGCGATGCATTTCGGTTTTTCTTTGTTGTCCGCAGCTCTGGCGGGCGCTTGCCTCATTTTGCCCACGATCATTCGCGCCTCTGAAGAGGCGTTGCAGGCTGTGCCCCGCTCCTATCGGGAAGGGAGCCTGGCGCTTGGCGCCACGCAATGGCAGACGGTTTGGGGTGTGGTCTTGCCCTCGGCGCTTCCCGGCATCATCACGGGCATTGTGCTCAGCGTGGGCCGTGTGATCAGCGAGACGGCCGTCTTTTATGTGACGCTGGGGGGCAGCTACAAGACGCCTACCTCGATCATGTCGGGCGGGCGCACCTTGGCGTTGCACGTCTATTACTTGGCCATGGAAACACGGGCCTTTGATAAGGCGATGGGCACCAGCCTGATACTGGTAGCAGCTATTGTCGTGGTGAACTTGATAATCAATTCGATCTCGCGCCGACTTGCGGCTCAGAGGTAATTCTATGTCAGCCAAACTTGTAACCAAAGGCTTTAACCTGTACTATGGCAACTTTCTGGCGCTGAAGGACATCAACATTGATATCCCTGCCAATCAGATTACGGCTATCATTGGGCCATCGGGCTGCGGCAAAAGCACGTTTCTACGCAGTTTCAACCGCATGAACGATCTTATCCCAGGAGTGCGCACCGAAGGCGAGCTTTCGCTGGATGGCCAGGGCATTGACCAAGTAGATGTGGTGGAATTGCGCCGCCGCGTCGGCATGGTTTTCCAAAAGCCCAATCCCTTTCCCAAGTCCATTTATGACAATGTCGCCTATGGGCCGCGCGCTCACGGCATCCGCGAGCGATCCCGGTTGGACGAAATTGTGGAAAAGAGCCTGCGAGGGGCCGCGCTCTGGGATGAGGTCAAAGACGATCTCTCCAAATCGGCTCTTGCTTTATCGGGCGGGCAGCAACAACGCATGTGCATCGCTCGCGCATTGGCGGTTGAGCCTGAAGTCATTTTGATGGACGAGCCGGCCTCGGCGCTGGATCCCATTGCAACGTTGCGCATCGAAGAGTTGATCCAAACGCTCAAGTTGCGATATACCATTGTCATCGTGACGCACAACATGCAACAAGCCGCCCGCGCCTCAGACCTGACTGCCTTTTTCATGATGGGCGAAAACCGGCAAGGCTATCTGGTAGAGTTTGGCCCTACGGCCCAGCTCTTTACCACGCCCAAGGACCAACGCACTGAGGACTATATCACTGGTCGTTTTGGCTGACATGGAGAGGTTAGGATTCCTATGTTGCCATCTCTGTTTCTCGATACACCAGCTTCGGAGGATGCTCAAAGAGGCAAGCGCCGCGTGTTGGTGCTCTGCACCGGCAATTCGGCGCGCAGCCAGATGGCCGAGGGGCTAATCAACCACTTCTTGGGCGACCGTTGGGAGGCCGTCTCGGCAGGCACGCAACCGTCCGGATATATGCATCCGCTGGCCATTCGGGCCATGGCTGAGTTGGGGATAGACATCGCCGCGCAGCGTAGCAAATCGGTGGACGAATTCCGTGGGCAAGCATTTGACGCGGTCATCACTGTGTGCGACAATGCGGCGCGTACATGCCCCGTGTGGTTGGGGCAGGGGCGCACGATCCATATCGGTTTCCCTGACCCCGCGGCTGCTGAGGGAGACGAGCAAGAGCGTCTCGACGCCTTTCGCAGCGTGCGCGACGCGATTCGAGAGCAAGTGCTAGCATACTTGACCCAATTCGATGAGCCGAGCATAACCGTTGACGACGACCAATCAGCCATTGTCGGTTGAGGCGGATAGCTGTTGCCGGCTCTCCATCCCGTAACTGGAGGCTATCCCAATGGCCTGGCAAGTGCCGGCGCGACATAATGTCAAACTACAACAACTGATCGAGCGCGTCAACGCCGACGCCGAGCTGATCCAACTCTGGAAGTGCTCCAATGTCAACGCGGTAGATCGCGCTGGCATGAACGATCACGGTGAAGTACACATTCGCATTGTGGCCAACGCCGCCTTGCGCCTGCTCCGGTTGCTGATCGAGGCGGGGGTGCAACCCGGCGCGGTGACCAACCACGGCTTGAGCGCCGAGGACGCCGAGGTCATCGTGGTGTTGGCCGCCTGTTTGCACGACATAGGCATTGCCGTGCACCGCGAGGATCACGAACGCTACAGCGTGATGTTGGGCTACCCCAAAGCGCGACAATTGCTGGCGGGTATCTATGACGAACCGGCGCTGACGGCTATCGCCGCTGAGGCGATGCACGCC
The DNA here is from genome assembly GCA_964649365.1 of uncultured Anaerolineales bacterium. Classification (GTDB taxonomy): domain Bacteria; phylum Chloroflexota; class Anaerolineae; order UBA1429; family UBA1429; genus CAZYPJ01. The sequence goes on from CAZYPJ010000275.1 coordinate 3,822, forward strand.
ATCATCGCCCACCAATGGGATGTACACTGCCTCACCATCGAGGCAGGCGCCGTCAAAGTAGCCGACGCGCTCGATATGACCGAGGGGCGCTCGCGCATCCCCTTTGAGGCGGGGCAGGTGAACATCCACTCTGTCTCGGCGATGGCGATTGACGCCGTCAAGATCGAAAAGGGCGAGGATCGTCCTGTGCGTATCGTGGTATCGCTCTCTAACTCGGCGGGCATCTTTCAGGTGGATGAACTGCTCAAGCGCAAACTCAAGAACTCGACCCTGGCGCCCTATGTGCAGGTCGAGGCGCGCATCGAAGGCGAGACCGAGCGGCGTTTGTTCGACATTTACAAGCTGTAAAGGATAGGCGCATACATGGCACGAGGCAAGTTCGAACAAGACCTGCTCGCTTTGCAGGATGAAGTCATTGTGCTGGGCAGCATGGTGGAAAAAGCGCTTGGCGATGCCGTCGAGGCGCTGCAACGGCGTGACCTGATCGCAGCGCGACGCATCGTTCTGGCCGACCGCGATGTGAACGCCAAGCGTTTTGCTATCGAAGCTGATGTGTTAGCGCTGATCGCTACCCAGCAGCCGATGGCCCGTGATCTGCGCACGCTGGCGGCGATCCTTGAAATCATCACCGAGCTAGAGCGCATTGGCGACTATGCCAAGGGCATCAGCAAGATCAATATAATGATGGGCGATGCGCCCCTCATCAAGCCTTTGCTCGATATACCCTTGATGCAGCAAAAGGCTCAGCATATGTTGCATCGCGGCCTGGATGCCTTTGTGCGGCGCGATGTGGAACTGGCGCAAGCCATTCCCAGGGAAGATGACGAGGTGGATAACCTCTATAACCAGGTCTATCGCGAGTTGATGACCTATATCATCGCAAACCCAAGCTGTATCGAGCAAGCGAACTATCTCTTGTGGGTGGCGCACAATCTGGAGCGCGCCGCCGACCGTGTGACCAACATCTGCGAACGGGTGGTGTTTACTGCCACTGGCAAAATGGCCGAACTCGATACACACTTTGAGCAGGGCAGAAACGACGCTGCCTGAGCGAATCTATGGCGTGCTCGTGATTGATCTGGGCCAGGTTGCATAGCCTGGCCTTTTATTTTGCGGCGCGATTTGGGATTTTGGCCACTCTGAGGTATCCTTACCAAAGTGAAGATATAGCCTGAGGTCGTCTGCAAGTATTCTTGCGGGGACAAGTTTGTGTGCGCCCCGTCCGTGCTTAATTGAAGGGAGTCAGGGGGTCGAAATCACCGCGTTGCGCCATTGCTGGAACGATGAGGCAAGCTATGTTAGGCTTGGTTGTGCTGGCGATGGCGTTGGCTATGG
>CAZYPJ010000275.1:5166-5439 GCA_964649365.1 uncultured Anaerolineales bacterium
TTGAGACCGTTGAAAACAAAGGCTCTGATACCCTAGTCAACCTTGCTCTAGCTTGGGCCGAAGCCTACATGCAACTCAACCCCGAAGTGCGCATCTCGGTCACAGGAGGCGGCTCGGGCACAGGTATCGCCGCCATGATAAACGGCACGGTGCATATCGCCAACGCCTCGCGTGAGATGAAAAGCGAAGAAATCGAGGCTGCCAGGGCGAACGGCATCGAGCCAATCGAATTCACCGTTGCCCGCGATGCGATTGCAGTCATCGTCCACCCCG
>CAZYPJ010000276.1:0-376 GCA_964649365.1 uncultured Anaerolineales bacterium
CTCAGCCGCCGACGCTCACCGCGACCGACAACTGCGATGAAGACGTGGACGTGGACTATACCGAGACGCGCACCGACGGCAACTGCGAGGATAGCTATATCCTGACGCGCGTCTGGACGGCTACCGATGATTGTGGCAACAGCATCACGCACACGCAGGTCATCACTGTCGAGGACAACCAGAACCCGACTTGGGATCAGGAAATGCCCACCGACGAGACCGTCGAATGCGATGAAGTGCCCGATGCGCCTGAAATCACGGCTTCGGATACATGCGACGGCGAAGTGGACATCGCCTTCAACGAGACGAACGTGGAGGGTACTTGCCCCGATAGCTACATCCTCACCCGCATCTGGGTGGCGGTGGACGATTGCGG
>CAZYPJ010000276.1:386-3164 GCA_964649365.1 uncultured Anaerolineales bacterium
TCATCTTCACCCTCTTCTGCTTCTCGCCGGTCTTTTGATCAAACAGGCTCGTGCTGACGCAGTTCATCACCGTGCAAGATACCACCGCCCCGACATGGAGCCAGAACATGCCTGGCGATGTGACGGTGGAATGCGACGCCGTGCCTGAGCCGCCCGAAGGCATCACCGCTACCGACAACTGCGGCGATGTGATCGTCACCTACGACGAGGTGCGCCAAGACGGCGATTGCGCCAACGGCTACACGCTCACCCGCACGTGGGTGGCCGAGGACGAATGCAATAACCAGACCACGCATATCCAGGTCATTACCGTGGTGGATATGACGCCGCCCGAGATCACCTGCGCTGAGGACGTGCTCGTCTGCGCAGATCAGAACCTTGAGGCTGTGATCGGCGACTATACCGCTCAGATCATCGCCAGCGACAACTGCTCGCTGCCCGAGAACCTGACGGTAATCCAGACGCCGGCGGCTGGCACGGTAGTGACGGTGCCCGTCGGCCAGGGCAGCATCATCGTCCCGATCACCTTCACCGTAGTGGACGAGTGCGGCAACGAGAGCGAGTGCGAGATCAGCTTTGAAGTGCGCACTGGCGATGTCATCGTCAACAAGTACGAAGACCTGGACGCCGACGGCGTGAAGGACTTAAGCGAGCAGCCGCTCGCCGGTTGGACGATGACCCTGGTGGACGCCGAGGGCAACGTGGTCGCCTCGGGCGTGACCGACGCCAACGGCCAGGTGTTCTTTGACAATCTGGGTTGCGGCGTCTATACCGTCACCGAGACGCTCCAGGACGGCTGGGTCAACGTCACGCCGATCGAGCAGACGGTAACGGTGGTGATGGACGAGACCGCCGAAGTGACCTTTGGCAACTTCCACTGCATGACGGTGTTCGGCTACAAGTGGAAGGACTATGACGGGGATGGCGTCTGGGATGCGGACGAGCCGGCGATCTACAACTGGACCATCGAGCTTTCCAACGGCCAGAAGACGACCACCGACATGGACGGCAAGTACAGCTTTACGATCTGCGTGCCGGGCGACTATACCGTGAGCGAAGCGATGCCCGACGGCTGGGAAGCCTCTACGCCTACCGAGGTGGACTTCAGAGCCTCCAGCGGCGAGGAAATCGGCCCCATCAACTTTGGCAACCGGCAGCTCTTTGGCGGCGGCGGGGTGATGGGTAGCAAGTTCTGGGATGAGAACGGCAACGGCGTCTGGGACGCGGGCGAAGCGACCATCGCGGGGATCAAGATCATCATCCGCGATGACAAGGGCGACGAAGTCTTCCAGACCACCACCATCAACGCTCCGGGCGCTCCGGCGCACGGCGCGTGGAAGTGCGAGCAGGGCCTCCCGCCGGGCATCTACACTGTCGAAGAAGTGGTGCCCGATGGCTGGGTGGCGACGTATCCTGCCGTCAACGGCAACGTGTACAAGATCGAGATCCTGGACGACGGCACGTTCAAGCTGCTCAGCGAAGAACCGTCCTGGTACACCAACCTGAGCTTTGGCAACGGTCGCCTGATGGGCTACAAGTGGTACGACATCAACGAAAACGGCCAGTATGATACGGGCGAGGAAAAGCTGGCTAACTGGCGCATCTTGGTCAAGGATATGAACTATAACGTCGTGCTCGACGCCAAGACCAACTCTGCCGGTTACTGGTTCATGCCGAAACTAGCCGAAGGCGACTACTATGTGGTCGAAGAGCCGCAGGAAGGCTGGACGCAGGTCTATCCGACCGACTTTAACGGGGCGTTCAAGATCCATCTGTACACCGATGGCAGCTACGACCTGCTCAGCCCGGCCCAGCCGTGGTTCGAGGGCCTGAACTTTGGCAACGTCCGCACCGGCGGCGTGCCTGGCGAATGCCCGCTCTGCCCTGAATGGGTGGTGTTCCAGAGCAACCGTTCCGACGAAGACCCGATGAACACCGAGATTTACAAGATGCGGTTCGACGGCACGGATGTTCGCCGCCTGACCAACGAGCCGGGCGAGGACGTGCAGCCCACCTGGAGCTTTGACGGGACGCGCATCGCCTTCACCTCTATGCGCGACGGCGATTGGGAAATCTATCGCATGGGCGCGCACGGTGGAACCGGCGTCAACGTCACCAAGTTCCCGAATGCGGCAGACATGAACCCGTCCTGGGCGTGCTACTGGATCGCCTTCCAGACCAACCGCGACGGCAACTGGGAAATCTACAAGACGGATCCTGAGGGTATCCAGCAGATCCGCCTGACGGACAACCCGGCGGACGACACGGCTCCGGCTTGGTCGCCCGATGGCCAGTGGATCGCTTACCAATCGAACCGCGACGGCAACTGGAACATCTATGTCATGGGCAACGACGGCAGCAAGGATCGCCCGATCGTCGAGGACTCGGCGAGCGATCTGAACCCGACATGGTCGCCTGACGGCAAATGGATCGCCTTCCAGTCCGATCGCGACGGCCAAATGGACATCTACAAGGTCAATGTCGAGACGCTTGAGGTGATCCGCCTCACCAATGACCCGGCGCTCGATAGCGACCCGGCCTGGATGCCCTACTGCGACTATATCTTCTTCCAGAGCCAGCGCGACGGCGACATGGAAGTCTATCGCATGGAAGAAGATGGCTCTGAGCAGACCAACATATCGAATGAGGAAGATTGGCTCGACGCTCTCGACTTTGTGACCGAGGGCCAGATCGGTCAGGCCGTGGCCACCCTCCCCCAGGCCCACCGCCAGGGGGGCCAGGAGTTCTTCCGCCCGCTGCCGGAGATTGGCTTCCACC
>CAZYPJ010000276.1:3174-5417 GCA_964649365.1 uncultured Anaerolineales bacterium
GGCCGGGGGGCCGACGCAGGAACGACCGACGCTACGATTGACGCTTGGGCGCCGGCCGTCAACCTGGGCAACGAGCACAGCATCAAAGTGCGGCATGCGGCGGTGTGGAACGGCCTGATCCGCTTTGACCTGAGCAGCGTGCCCGCCAACGTCAACATCACCAGCGCTGCGCTCTCGTTCTACGTGCTCGACCGCACCAACGCCAGCTCGCTGGAAGTGGGGCTGTACAAGTTGAATCGCAATTGGAGCGAGGACGCGGCGACCTACAATTTGGCGGCGGCCGGCGTGCCCTGGACGGTGCCCGGCGCCGGCAGCGACGCCGACCCCGATCCATCGGCGGTGGCCACGCTCGGCGGCGTGAACCAAACTGTGACGTTCGATGTGACCGACCTGGTCAAGGGCTGGTACGCCTCGCCCGATAGCAACAAGGGCGCGCTGCTCTTTGGCCAGCAGGCTGATTCGTCAGTGGCCTACACCCTGGCCAGCTCGGAACACAACAACGTCATCTACCGCCCGAGCTTGCAGATCATCTTTGAGTACCAACCGTAACCGCCGCGCCTGAACAGCGCACAGCAACAGCACAGGGGGGCCGCAAGGCCCCCCTGTGCGTTTCTATGCGCTATCCAGATTTGCAGTGCGTGGGCAGGAGTGAGACCCTTCTTGCCCTCCGCCGCGTTTCGCGCTATAACTTTGCTTGTCGGGCGCGCTCGTCGCCGTTTATGACCTATGTCACCAGCATCCCATGATGAGCGACACTGTTGCGGGGGCGTCGCTTGTGCGATACTGGACGCAGGGCGTTTTGCCCCGGCGGCCCAACCCTGGATCGCAGCGCGCGCTGCGAGGGGCGGCCCCGATAGCGCTAATGAAGGAGACCCATGCAGATCGTCACCGATAGCGGCGTGGACCTCGGCCTGAGCGCCGAGGAGCGCGCCGAGTTGAACGTTCACGTCGCGCCCCTGGTCGTCACGTTGGAGGGGCGCTCGTACCGCGAGGGGGTGGATATCGAGCCGGACGAGTTCTACCGCCTGCTGGCCGAGTCGCGCTACCTGCCCATCACCTCGCAACCGGCGACGGGCGATTTTGTCGCCCTCTACCGCCGCCTGGCGCAGACCGATCCCGACATCCTTTCGATCCACATGTCGTCGGGCCTCAGCGGCACCATCAACTCGGCGCGCGCCGCCGCCGAGGCCGCGCCCGAAGCGCGCGTGACCCTGGTGGATACCAAGAACCTTTCCGCCGCCGCCGGCTGGCAGGTAGAGGCCGCCGCGCGCGCTGTGAAGGCGGGTTGGCCGCTGGAGCGAGTATTGGCGCTGGTCGAGCGCCTGCGCGACGCCACCGATAGCATCTATACCCTGCGCGAACTGAAATACCTCATCCACGGCGGGCGCATCAGCCACATGAAGGGGTTGATCGCCTCGATGCTCAACATCAAGCCGATCATCAGCGTGGAAAAAGAGCGCGGCGCGTATGTCCAGCGTGGGCAAGCGCGCTCGTTCCAGGGGGCGCTCAAGGCTCTGGTGGATATCATCGCCCGCCAACACGCGCCCGGCAGCGCCTTGCGCGTGCAGGTGCGCCACTCTAGCGACCCCGAAGGCGCCGACGCCCTGCGCCAATTGCTCGCCGAGCGGTTCGATTGCCATTTCCTGCCCAATGGGCGACTCTCGCTGGTGCTGGGGGCGCACACCGGCCCCAGCATGGTGGGCGTGGCCTATGCGCCGCTGGCGGCGTATGCGGATGTACCATCGTAACGCGAGCGGGGCGCGGGAAAGGGCGCGATATATCGCGCCCCCACGATCCGGCGCATCCGCGCGTAAGGGCGCGACATGTCGCGCCCATTGTTGCGTTGCGCCCGTCGTATAGGAGCAGAACATGTCTCGCCACACCGTCCGCGCCGATTGGTTGGGAGAACAGCACGCCTTCTTGCTGCGCGATCGTCAGGGCTTTCCCGTGGCGACGGGCGAGCCGCTGGGCGCCAATGCCGCCGACCTCTTGCCGATGAGCTTGATCGGCTGTTCGGCGTATGACGCCATCGGCATCGCGCTCAAGCAACGTCAGCGCGTGACGGCGCTCGCTGTCGCCGCCGAGTGCGAACAGGATGACGCCCCGCCCTGGCGTTACCGGCGCATTCGCCTGGTCTATCATTTTCGCGGCCACGATCTGAGCGAGCGCGCCCTGCGCCGCGCCGTCGAGCTGGCCGAGGGCAAATACTGCGCCATCTATGCCACCCTGCGCGACGCCGTCGC
>CAZYPJ010000277.1:0-5410 GCA_964649365.1 uncultured Anaerolineales bacterium
ATCCACGGATTGATGCACCCCGAGATGGGTCATATTCGCGTGCCCCACGATTGGCAAGCCGACCCCTACCCCGGCTTTTGCAGTTATCACGGCGATTGCTGGGAGGGCCTTTGCTGCGGGCCAGCCATCGAAGGCCGCTGGGGGCGACGCGGCGAAACATTGCCTCTTGACCACCCTGCCTGGGAGCTAGAAGCGCAGTATCTGGCCTTGGGGCTGGTCAATCTGATCCTGCCGCTCTCGCCGCAACGTATCATCATGGGGGGCGGTGTGATGGAGCAACTTCATCTGTTTCCCATGATACGCCGCAAGGTACGCGAATTGCTTAATGGTTATATCAATATGACGGCGATCACCCAGGAAAATGAGACTTACATTGTGCCGCCGGCGCTGGGCAATCGCTCCGGCGTGCTGGGGGCCATCGCCCTGGCCGAGCTAGTCGCCGAATAGTTCGAACGCAACGGAATCTAGATATCTGGTTATTCGTATAGCAGCGGTCAGCGGTTGTGCGCACGTGCGGACCGCTAATCGCTAACAGCCAGAAAGAGGAAACCGCTGATGCCCACCATGTCGCCGCGTGAGCGGCTAGAGACGCTATTCGCCCGATGCGAGCCAGACCGCACGCCCGTTCTGGGTGGATGGATCGCTTGCCCCGACTATATCTGCGCTCTCACTGGTGTATCGTTGGCCGAGTATTGGGCCGATCCGCTGCGCCTTTCGATCCGCGCTTATCAAATCCTCGGCAGCGACGGGCTGATTGACGTGTTCATCCCCAAACACGAGACGGATTTCCGCTGTGTGGACGCCAGCTCTTACTTGCACGCCCGACCCGAACTGACGTTCGAAGCCGCGTTGGCTCAGATCGAGACTATGCCCGACGGCGCCGAGATCGAAGCGACCTTTGATTTCGAAGCCGAGTACGCCGCCTTTCGCGCCAAGCTGCTAGAGCGCCAAGCGCTCTGCGGCGAAGTAGTGTGGATGCCGGCGCAATGGTCAGGCGGGGCGCGAGTCACCTGGTACGGTGATTTCGGTTACGAGAACTTTTTTCTCATCGTGGGGGGCTATCCCGAACACGCTATCAAGCTGATGCGCGTGGGCGGGGCGCGGGGCTATAACGTCGGGCGGCTGGTGGCGCAGGCGGTGCAGGAGGGCATCTATCCCCACGCCATTCTGCTGGGCGAGGACATTTGCACCCAGCGCGGCCCGATGATCTCGCCCGAGTTCATGGAGCGTTACTATGCGCCCGCATTGTCTCACGGTTTGGAGCCGCTGTTGCGCGCCGGCTGCAATCCCGTTTGGCATTCGGATGGCGACATACGCCCTATCGTGGATATGCTGCTGGCCTGCGGCGTGCAAGGGTTTCAGGGCTTTCAGCCCGAATGTGGGTTGACGCTGGATTATATCCTGAGCAAACGCACCCGCGAGGGTAACGCGCTGATTCTGTTCGGCCCGCTGTCCGTGACCACCGAGCTGCCTGTGCTCAGCGCCGACGAGGTTCGCGCGCGAGCGCAACAAGCCATTGCCCAATGCCGGGGGCGGGCGCATCTGGCGCTTTTCACCGCCAACACCATCAACCCCGATGTGCCGCTAGCGAACATCCGCGCTATGCACGAGGCGGTGCGACAGAGGTAGGCTGGCGAGATAGTTCAATGCCGCCGAAATTCCCCAATTATGTGTTTTTGATTTCATGTTTTATGTTTTCGGTTTCGCTTTGTTATTCTTAAAATATCTTTCGTTACGTATTTCGAGCGACCGCTCCGTTGACACGCAGTTGCGCACGTGGTAATAAACATGCGGCAAGCAGTCCGCCACAAATACTACCATTGGAGGGAAATCGCACAAGCGCCGTTCGTCGTGATTGGCTATGACCATTGACATCATCACAACTGAACAAGCAACAGGGAGAAGATCGGATGACGACGCAACAGCCGCGCGGCGCTCTCAAGATCTCGACCACAGCCTTGGGCGCGCGCAAACACAGTCTGCTCCATCAATTCAACGCTTTCCGCCGCAAACATCTCACTGGGTATCTCTTCATCAGTCCCTGGCTCATAGGGTTGATCGTGTTCACCCTTGGGCCGTTCATCGCCTCGCTCTATCTCAGTTTCACCCGCTACAGCATCGTGGCCGCGCCCGAGTGGATCGGGTTTGCGAACTATGAAAAACTGTTTACCGACGATCCCTACTTCTACAAGACCTTGTTCAACACTCTTTACTATGTAGTCTTTCACGTTCCAGGGGTGCAGGTCATCAGCCTAATCTTGGCGTTGATCCTGGCGCAGGACCTGCGCGGCATCGCAATTTACCGCACTGTGTTTTATCTACCTACGGTCACAAGCGGCGTGGCCACTGCTATTCTGTGGCAGTGGATTTTCAACAGCAAATTCGGCATTATCAACCTCGCCCTGGCCAAGATCGGCATCCAGGGGCCGGGCTGGCTCAGCACCCAAGAGTGGGCAATGCCAGCGCTTATCCTCATGAGCCTATGGGGCGTAGGCGGCCCGATGGTGATCTGTCTGGCGGCGATCACGAACGTGCCGATCTCGCAGTACGAAGCCGCCGAGATTGATGGCGCTGGCGCGTGGCGACGATTTTTCAACATCACGCTGCCTCTCGTCACTGCCTCGATCTTTTACAATGTCACCATGGGTATCATTGGCTCGTTTCAGGTGTTCACTCAGGCTTATGTCATCACCCAGGGCGGCCCGGCTGACGCTACGCTTTTCTATGTGCTCTACTTGTACAACATTGCATTTGAAAATCTACAAATGGGCTATGCCAGCGCTCTGGCCTGGATCCTGTTCTTGATCATTCTCTTCTTTACCGTGGCGCAACTTATGATGTCGAAACATTGGGTCTATTACGAAAGCGTTCGCGAAGAGAAGGGAGTAGTGTGATGACGCAGCTAACATCCGTGAGACCCGCTGCCTCCGGTGCAATCTGGCGTCGGGCGCAGATCCGCCGCGCAGTACGTCGCATGGTCGCATACGTGTTCACTACCGTATTAGCGGTGCTCTTTTTGTTCCCCTTCCTATGGATGGCATCGTCGTCGCTCAAATCGCCTCAGGAACTGGTAAAGATCCCACCGACTCTGCTTCCCAAGAATTGGGCGTGGGAGAACTATATTGAATCGTGGAAATCGCAGCCTTTCTTGATCTATTTCAAGAACAGCTTTCTTATCACGGCTCTGAATGTTGTTGGGCGCATCATTTCGTGCTCACTAGTGGCTTTTGGGTTTGCGCGTACACGCTTTGCAGGGCGCAACTTTTTATTTATGGTATTGCTGGCGACGATGATGCTGCCTTCCCAAGTTACCTTGATCCCGCAGTATCTATTGTTCAAGTATCTAGACTGGATTGACACCATCAAGCCGCTTACTGTACCAGCATTCTTTGGCAATGCGTTTCACATCTTTCTCTTGCGACAGTTCTTTATGAATCTGCCGCTCGAGCTGGATGAGGCTGCGTTCATGGACGGCGCCAATCGTTGGAGCATCTACTGGCGCATCGTCATGCCACTCAGCAAACCTATTTTACTTACAGTGCTTACTTTTACTTTTATCGGTACATGGAACGACTTTTTTGGGCCGTTGCTGTATCTCAGCACGGTCAACCAGATGACTATCGCTGTAGGCCTGTTGTATTTCCGCGACCAGTTCGGCGGTCCTTTTCATCATCTGATGGCCGCCTCGGTCATGGCGGTAGTGCCGATTATCATCGTCTTTTTCGTCGCACAACGCTACTTTATCTCCAGCATCATCATGACAGGCCTCAAAGAAGGTTAGCGTTGCAGCGATCAGGAGAAAGGAGGAATGGAAAGGTACGACGATTGCTCGGGTCGCGACATTTGTGCGGATACGATCGTTTAACTGCGTTCATCAGCAACAAGGAGAAGAGATGACCATGTCCGATCAACGTATCTCGCGTCGTCAATTGCTGCGCGCCTCGTGCATTGCTGGGGCAGGTCTGATGGCTGTAGCCTGCCAGCCCAAAGTCATCGAAGTCACCCGCGTAGTCGAAAAGGAAGTGGAAAAAGTCGTCACCCAGGAGGTCGTGAAGAAAGAGACTGTGGTGGTGACGCAAAAGGAAGTGCAAGAAAAGGTAGTCACCCCCACTCGCGCGCCCAAACAAAAAGGCGCCGTCACGACGATCCGCTACGGCACGTTCTGGCCCATGTGGCGCATCGAAATCCTGAACCAGGGCATCAGTATCTTTCAGAAGCAATTCCCCGAGATCGCCGTTGCGGTCGAGATGGGCGGCGGCAGCTTTCGCGACAAGCTGACCACTCAGTTTGCTGCCGGCACTGAGCCGGATACTGGTATCACCAACGTTTATGACATGCAGCGCTTTTACGACCAGAACCTCTGCCTCGACCTGTTACCTGCTTGCGAAGCCAAGCAGAGTGACATCCGCAAGGACTATCGCTTGCAAGGCGTCGAGTTCTCGGGCGAGCATTTGTATGGTATGCCTTGGGTGACGTTCGCGCATGGCATATTCTACAACAAGACCATGTTCAAAGAGGCCGGCGCACCCGATCCCTATGACGATCTCGGTGGTTATTGGACCTGGGATCAGTTCCTCACCGCCTGCAAGGCGCTCAAAGAAAAGACGGGCAAGTTCCCGATTGAGATGGCTCTGAACTCGCTCTATTACCAAGCTCCCGAGTTCGTCTATGGCAATTGCGGCAGGCTGTACGATTTCGCCAATAGCAAGTACGCTCTCAACGAGCCAGCTACTGTCGCGGCCATCCAGTGGATCGTGGACAATATCGTCAAGACGGGTTATGCCATTGACGCTGAAAGCTCCAAGGCTGCTACTCTTGCCGGTATGCTCGACGTGTTCAGCGGCGGCGCGGTTGCCATGACTAAGCAGAGCACTGGTTATGTAAAACAAACCCTCGACCGCGTGAAAGACTCGTTCGAATGGGATATCGCCCGTTGCCCCACCATGAACGGCGGTAAGGATGAGACAATGAGCTTTGTCTCGGCGGACCCGAACTTTGTCAGCGCCAACACGGTCAACCGCGACGAGGCTGTCCAATTCATCCTCTTCCTAGCAGGCGACGATATGCAGAATATCCTCAGCAAGAACAAGTTGGGCATCTGCTCGCTCAACCGCGCTGCGCAGATCGAGGGCGGCTTCTTGGCGCCCCCGCCCAAGAACATCGCTATGATGCTAGAGCCGTGGGCGTCCAAGCGCATCCTGCCCGCGTTCTTCCATTACAACTGCAACGCCGCTCAAAAAGTGATGACCCGCGAAATGGATTACGTCGTACTCGAGAAAAAGACCGTGCAAGAAGCCTGCGATGTGATGCAGAAAGAATGCAACGATCTGATCGAGTTCAAGACCAAGTTTGTGCCCGAGAGCCAGTGGGTCATTGATTTTCCGGCAAGCGCAGGCTACTGCAAGTAATA
>CAZYPJ010000278.1:0-5408 GCA_964649365.1 uncultured Anaerolineales bacterium
AACGCCGCTGTGCTATAGGTAGCTACCCCACTAGAGAGTGTGGCGGTGTGCGGCGTGCTATCCACTGTGAACGTCACCACGCCGGTGGGCGTGCCATTGCTGCTGGTAACAGTGCTGGTAAAGGTCACGCTCTGCCCGAACACCGAGGGGTTCGGAGACGAGGTTACGCTGGTTGTGGTGGGAGTTGTGCTTGCCTCGCCAGGAATAGCCAGCGAGTTGACTCGTCCGGCGCGAAAATTGACGGCGTTGCTGCCATCTAGGTTGGACTGGGCGATGCGAGAGGTGTTGTTCATGCCATCGTTGACAGCATAGTAGAGCTTGTCGGTGGTCGGGTCCACAGCGATAGCTGTTACCACCTCGCTGATCACGCCTGGATTATATTGGGTCGTGTATATCGTGATTTCGTTGCCGCCCCCAGGCAGGTCGCAGCGCTTGAGCAGGTAATCGCCTTCGTCTTCGGCAAAGTAAAGCTTGCCATCGTGAATGGCTAATGCGCACACTTTGCCTGTTCGGAAGCTAACGGCGCCGCTGCCATCCAGATTGGATTGGACAATGCGACTGGTATTGTTATTGCCGTCGGCCACAGCATAGTAGAGCTTGTTGCTATCCGGGTCCACAACGACAGCAGTTACCACCTCGCTGATTACCTTATCTATGTATTGCGTAGTATAAATTGTAACTTCGTTGCCCCCCCCAGGTAGGTCGCGACGTTTGAACAGGTAATCGCCTTCGGTTTCGGCAAAAAAGATGTACTCCCCTGCGGCGCGAACTGGCTGCAACTGCCATATCCCCACCAATGAGGAGAAAAGAGCGAGGGCCAAGATCAGCACTTGCCGCATCAACCACATCAGGCGACTCTTTGGGCGCAAAGCAATATAGATGGGGGAACTATCCATAGGTTCGTTTACTCCTCGATGATCGGCGGCGTCTAGTCCTCGAGCAACTCGCTGCGCATGATACACCTTCTGAATGTCATGTCAAGAGCAGCGCGCCAGGCGCGCCTGGCCCAATTTGCACTCATCATAGCGCATCAAGATGAACAAAAGATGAAAATATTGCCTATTCCGCCTGCCCAGCGCCATTTGAGCGCCAGTAGCGATGATCCGGTCATCCCTCGGCGCCGGTTGCTTCACGACAGGCGCGCATCTCGCCTTAACGTCTCTCGCGGATCGCGTCCACATAGGCGCGCAGGTTGGCTAGGGGAATGTTGTGGGGCAGATCGCCCATGGCCTTGATAAAATGCCCCGCGCAGGGCTTGGCCGCCTCGACGCAGCGCGCCACCTCGCGCCGGGCGTCTTCGGGCGAGCCAAAGGTGAGCACAGCAGTATCCACGTTGCCCACCAGAAAATGGTCGCGGCCATGGGCGCGCGCGATAGCCGCCAGATCCATATTGGGGTTGATCAGAAAGCCGTGGAAACCCAGCGCGACCAGGTCGGGCAGCACGGCGCTATAGTCGCCGTCGGAGACGAAACACACGCGGATGGCGGGGTCGGCCAGGAGCGGCTCCAAAAAGCGCTCGTAGAGCGGAAAGAGGCGTTGGCGATACCAACGCGGGTGGAACACCATCCCCTGCTGCATGGCGATATCGTCGTGGATCAGCACCAACGGCGGGCGTTCGGCGGCCCACAACGCCAAGTTGCGCCGGGTGATCTCGGCAAAGCCCTCCAGCACGCGCTGAAAACGCTCTGGCTCGGCCCCGGCGGCGGTGAGGAACAGCGGCCAACCAAAGGCCATGATGCCGCATTGGAACAGCGTGGTATAGTGGATGCCGGTCACCAGGCACGACGCGCCCATCTCGTCCTGTTGCTGCTTCACATTGGCCATCAGCGCGCGGATGGATTCCTCGGTCGCCATCTCCAGGCGCGGCTCGTTCTCCAGGGGATCGTAGCGCAACACGTCTTCCACGTCATGAAAGAGGTACTCTTCGCGCCAACTGCTGCCCGCCAGGCCCCACTCGGTCATGCGCCGGCCGTCGCCCAAGTCGAGGCTGGAACGCCTTGCAAAGGCATCTTTGGCCAAGGTGGGGCGCGGCCAGCTTATCACCCAATCCACGTCCATCGCCTTATAGGTCTCGGGGTAGGCGCGGGCGGGGTCGCTCCAGGGATCCCATTTGAGCATCTCGGCCATGAAAGCGGGATGGTCGAGCGTCTCTTGCTCGGCGAGCACATTGGGGGCGCGGAGGTAGATGGCATCGAGCGCGCGTTGATAACTCATCGTAGATTCTCCTGTGATGGATGTAACCCAGATGATAACACATTCGTTATCGAATTGGAATGGCGCGCTGCTGCCGGTGGGCGCGGCACTTGACAGAGCTATAGGTTGCATTTATCCTGCCTGCAAACGGAGATGCGGGTTATTCGCCCCCCATCGCAACTCCTTCAATGAACAGACCATCCTGCCCGCTGCCGTAGTTTGGCATCGGTTGTTTTTCGTTCAGCGAAGGAGGTTTTTATGACTCGCTATCCGCTTGTGCTGTTTGCGTTGGTCTTGGCCGCGCTGATCGCCGTACCAACGATCACAGGCGCGCCGCCTATACAAGCCTCACCTGATGCGCCGGGCAAAGATCTGCTGGTAACAGTTGACCTATACCCAAGTTACGACACCTACGTAAACTCGCTCTACCCCAGCGCCACCTATTGTTCCGACAACCGGCTGCACGTCGCCAACGACTCAGCACCCGACTATGGGCCTGGCCTCACGACGGTCTATTATGAGCGCTCTTATCTGGGGTTCAGCCTAGCCTCGATCCCCTCAAACGCAATCATAGATTCAGCGACACTTTACGCCTACAGCGCCGAATACTTGGGGAGGGTCAACTACACAGTCTATTGCTACCGCGTTACCTCTAGTTGGACGTGCCCCACATGGAGCGGCAAGCCTAGTGCGGTTGCCGGGACCAGCGCCAGCGTGCCTCCCACGGGTTGGGTTAGTTGGAGCGTCACTAGCCTCGTGAGCGGTTGGCAGGGCAAGACGCACAACACCTCGCCCAATTACGGCTTTGAGCTACGCTCGTCCGAATCGGGCAGCAACTACTTCTATCGCTATTTCCACTCTTCCCAAGGCAGCAACCCGCCCTATCTCCGTATCGTGTACCGTATCCCAACGCCGACGCCCACACGAACAGCCACGCGCACACCTACTCGCACCTTTACGCCCACGCGCACGGCCACGCGCACCTTTACTCCCACGCCGCGCATCACGTGGACGCCTTCCAACACGCCCACACGGACTCTGACGCCATCAAACACGCCCACTCGCACCAATACGCCCTCGCGCACACCCAGCCCCACGGCTACGGCGCGCCCCGGCGTGATCGTGGACAAGCGCCAGGTGAACCCGTCCGGCCAGCCCGTGGTCGTGGGCACAGAGATCACCTATGACATCATCGTTCACAACTCGGGCCTTTCGGCGCTGGCGGTCATCCGCCTGGTGGATGCGTTCGATGAGATATGCGTCGCATTCGTCTCGGCTTCGACGCCGCCCGACTCGGTAGATGTGGATCACGGTTTGATCACCTGGAATGACATCACTGGCGCGGGCGATCTGGCGTCGGGAGGCGAGATCGTAGTCACCGTCACGGTGCGCGCCATCAGCACGGCCTGCGGCCCATTGACCTATAACTGCGCCAACCTAGATCATGTGGTGGATGTGCAAGGTCTGCTGCTAGAACCAGTGCGTGACTGCGCGCCCATCGAGATCGTAGAGCGACCCGAGATCGAGACCCACAAAATAGCGCTCGACCCGGTGGTCTGCCAGGGCGATGTAGCCGAGTTCATGGCCGCCATGGCCAACGTAGGCGCCACCCAACTCGGCGCGCTTGAGTTGGGCGATCATTACAATACGGCCCATCTCGCATCGCTGAACTCCGAAATGCTCTGGGGACCTGATGACGGCGACTTGAACACAGGAACCATGTGGTTCGCCGTTGGATCGGGCGGGCCAGGATGGAGCATCACCTTACCGCTTTATTTCCGCGCCAAGGCCCCGGTAGATAACACCGTGGATACTTTCTGGGCCATCGCCGACGAGCTACCCGATACGCGCCAGGAAAGCAGCGCTTCGCTCACCATCTTGGGCGAGCCAGGCCCCTGCGATAACAACCTGGTGATCAATCCCGGCTTTGAGGACGGCCTGGCTTATTGGGAAATCGGCGCAGGCAGCGTCGTGGGCCTGTCGGGGCACAGTCACACTGGCGCTTACGCAACGATGCTCGGCATTCTGCGCGAGGATCCCGATGCGCTGCGAATTGACGTCATACGCCAACTGGTCACCATCCCGGCTGACTCTACCTCGGCCAACCTCAGTTTCTGGTACAACGTCACCGCCGAAGACATGAACCCACACTTTAACTCGTTCTTTGTGACGTTGAACCGACCCGACGGTACTTATCTCGATTGGGTCTTTGGCCCGCTGGTGGATTCGCACGGCTGGCAACGCGCCGCGTCCGACCTGACGCCTTACGTCGGTCAGACAGTGTATGTGACCTTTGTCGTCATCAACGACGGCGGCGGCGTAGGCGCGTTGCGCGCCTGGCTTGACGACGTGCAGGTGTGCAACCGCGTGTGCGGCCCGCCGATTGAGCTGAACCCCGGCGACCCCGGCGAGGGCATGTGTTGGCTGGGCGGCGCTGGCTACAATGACTATGCGCCTCACGGCATCCCCGATTTTGACCAGGCGCCCTACGCCGACCGCGACGACCCCTTGCTGGCCGATGGCCCCGTCGCTGCACTCAACGCTTTGTGGTGGCTCGACAGCCGCTTTGAGCCAGGCAGCACGCCACCGCCGGCGCAATCCGACGGGCATGCCCTGCTGAGCGCCCTCGGCGCGTGGGACGATCACGATGCGCGCGATGTTGCGCCGTGGGTTGACCAATTAGCGGTTGCAGCCCACACCGATGGCCTGGGCGATTCGCCCGGCGCTTGGGCTGGCACGCGCCCCGGCGACCTGGCCGCCGCCGTGCGCGAGCGGATCGAGGATGCCGAGCTGGGCTCGCGTTACGCCGTCGCGTTGGAGCAAGCGCCCACCTTCGATCTGGTGCGCGACCACCTGGGTCGCTCACACGGCGTAGTACTGCTCTTGGGCTTCTGGGAACACCAACCTGACGGCTGGCGCCGGTTGGGCGGCCATTGGGTCACGGGGGCGGGCATGGATTGCTACGGCGCTCCCTTGCTAGCCATTTCTGACCCGGCGCTAGACGGCGCCGAGATCGGGCGACCTGGCGAGATTATGCCGACCAGCGGGCACATCTCGCCTCACGCGGAGAGCGCTCACGACGATGCGGCCTATCTCTCTCACGACATTTATCGCGTATGGCAGCAGAGCCAGATCGAGGCCGGCGGGCGCTGTGGTTTGCTAGAGTACATGTTGTCGGGCGATGCGCCCGCGACGCTGGTTCCGGAGCTGACGCC
>CAZYPJ010000279.1:0-5400 GCA_964649365.1 uncultured Anaerolineales bacterium
CTTCGGCCAAGGCGGGCGCGCCCAGCGCGCCGAACAATAACCCGATTAGGGCGACCCCGATGAGCGCCCTCTGCCAGATGCTTGCTCTGCATTGTGTCTTCATTCCCGATGCTCCTATAGTTAGTTTGCGCGATCCCTCTAAGTCAGAGCGGATTGTCGCCCCAGAACGCCCGACGCCTCGTCCCTCTTTTGAGGCGGCGCACGCACGCGCTTGCGTTCTCTACCTGATAGAATATCAAAGGAATGTTCAGGACGTGTAAAGAACCCGTTGGCAGAGTATGAAGAACTGGGGAGCGTATGGGAGGATAGACCGTGGTGTGGCGCGGCGATGGGGAGCGCCGACATCGCGTCGGCTCTTTGCCGCCTGGAAGGCGGCGCTCCACGCGCCTCTTTGACCTGTGGGCGCGGCTGGGCTACAATAGGGGCGAAAAGATCATTTGGCGAGGTGCGCCATGCCGTTGTACGAATACTACTGTCCGCATTGCGAGATCAAGTTCGACCTGCTGCGACCCTTTTCGCGAGCCGACGACGCGGCCATTTGCCCCGAGTGCGGCGGGCAAGATACCAAACGCGCCATCTCGACCTTTGCCAGCTTTAGCAAAAGCTCCGACGGCGCGACGCATTCCGTGGGCGGCGGAGGCGGCTGCGCGGGGTGCGCCTCGGGGCACTGCGGCAGTTGCGGCCACCACCACTAGGCAGGTTCAGTGATCCAGGGCCAGGCGCACGCGCTGCGCCAGTTGGGCGCTGGTGAAGGGTTTTTGCAGCAGCATCACGCCGCTCTCCAGCGCGCCGTGGTGGCCCAGCGCCTCGTCGGTATAGCCCGACATATAGAGCACCTTGAGCGCCGGGCACATCACGCGCAGGCGCTCCACCAACTCTTTGCCGCTCATTTCGGGCATCACCACATCAGTGAGCAGCAGATCGAGTTCCCGGCAATGCTCGCGGCACACCCCTAGCGCCTCGACGCCGTTCGCCGCCTGAAGCACGGTGTACCCCAATCGCTGCAAGATTTGGACCGCCAGGTTGCGCACGCCGACCTCGTCTTCCACCAGCAAGATCGTCTCGCGCCCGCGCGGCGATTCGGCCCGGCCCGCCCGCTCATCTTCTAGTTCCTCGTCTATGCGCGGCAGATAGATCTTGAACGTGGTCCCCCGCCCGGGTTCGCTATAGACATAGATCGAGCCGCCGCTTTGCTTGACGATGCCATAGACGGTGGAAAGGCCCAACCCCGTGCCCTTGCCCTTTTCTTTGGTGGTAAAGAATGGCTCAAAGAGGTGCTCCTGAATCTCGGCGGTCATGCCGCAGCCGGTGTCGCTGATGGCCAATTGCACATAGCGGCCCGGCGCCGTGTCGCCGTGGCGGTGGGTATAGGTCTCGTCGAGCGTGACGTTGCTGGTCTCGATGGCAAGCGCCCCGCCTGTGGGCATGGCGTCGCGCGAGTTGACGGCCAGGTTCACGATCACTTGCTCGATCTGTCCTGGGTCGGCGCGCACGTTGCCCAGGTCGGGCGCCAATTTGAGCGCCAGGCGGATATCCTCGCCGATGAGCCGGCCCAGCATCACGCCCATCCCTTCCAGCACTTGGTTGAGGTTCACCGTGCGCATCTCGAACATCTGCCGGCGGCTGAACGCCAAGAGCTGCTGCGTCAGCTTGGCGGCGCGCTCGCCCGCCTGGCGGATTTCCTCGATCTGTGGACGGATCGGATCGGCCGGCGGGAGATCCTCGATAATGAACTGGCTATAGCCGTTGATGACAGTGAGGAGGTTGTTGAAATCGTGGGCGACGCCGCCGGCCAGGCGACCGATCGCTTCCATCTTTTGCGCCTGGCGCAGTTGCTCCTCGATTTGCCGATAGGCCGTCATATCCTCCACCAGCGCTTGCACGCCGATGATCTTGCCTTCGCTGTCGCGGAGGGCGCTCCCGTGGTAGCGCAACTGGCTGGGCTTGCCCCATTTGCTCACATAGGGCCGTTCCGAAATGAACGTTTTGCCCGTCTCCAGGCAGGCGCGGAAGTCGCTGGCCACGCCCGATGCGACCAGCGGCTCAAAAGTCAAGACGTTGATCTGGAGCGTGGCCTCCGTAGAGGGCGACCCCATGATCTCGATCAGCGCCGGGTTGGCGTTCAGGATGCGCCCCTCGGCGTCTATCGAAAGGATGCCGAGCGGGGCGTTTTCGACCAGGGCGCGATAGCGCTCCTCGCTTTCGCGCAGGGCCGTTACGGCTTGTCGGCGCTCGTGGATGTCTTGCGCCATCACCAGCGCGCTCTCGATCTCGCCCGCCTCGTTGCGTATCGGATGGATGAGGGCCAAATACCAACGCTTTTGCCCCTGGATTTCCGACTCGTTCTCGATTTCGAGCGATTGGCCCGTCTCGATAGCGCGGGCGATGTTGGCCAGTTGCTCCTCGGCCACGGCGGGGGGAAAGAGGTCGCGCATCGCCTTGCCGACGAAATCCTCCGGCTGGCCGCCCAAAGCAGCGGCGGCAATGCGGTTCATAAAGCCGAACACGCCGTTGCGATCCACCGTGAACACAGGCTGCCCGGCGCCCTCGACTAGGGTGCGGTAGCGCGCCTCGCTGGCGCGCAGGTTCTCCTCGGCGCGGCGCTGCATTTGCTCCAGCTCGATATTGTGGAGGGCAAAGCTCAAATCGCCGGCCACCTCGCGGAACAGATGCTCTTCCTGGTCGCCCGAATACTCGCGGGGCAGGGCGACCACCAACAGACCATAGACCTGACCGGCGTATTCCAACCGGATCGCCATGACGCTGCTATCCTCGCGGTGCACGGCGGCCACAGCGCAATCTCCGCAGGCGGCGGGCGGGTCGAGGAGCAACACTGGCTCGGCTTGCGCCAAAGCGAGGCGTACACAAGCGGGTGGGTCGCCGCTCGCCAGCTGAGCCTGCAAGCCCGCTCGCGTTTCGCCCAGGCCCGCCGCCGCGACGGCAACCACGCGGCCATCCGCGCCGAGCAACCCGATCCAGGCGCTATAGTAGCCTCGCGTCTCGATCAACGCATCGCAAGCGCCTTGCAGCAGCGCGCCGCGATCCTTTTCGCGGGTGATGAGTTGGTTCACATTGCGAATGGCGCGCAGCACGGCGTTGAGATGGACGATCTCGATCTCGGCGCGTTTGCGATCGGTCACATCGGTGACGACGCCCTCGATGGCCACGGCGCGGCCCGCCTCGTCGCGCACGAGCATGTTGCGTTGGTTCAGCCAGCGCGTCTCGCCGGAAGGGTGTACGATCTGGTACTCGTAGGTGGGGGGCGCCTCGCCTTTGAGCAACTTGGCCCATTGCTCAGTGAAATAATCGCGCCAATCGGGGTGGATGATGTCGCGGATCAACAAGGGCCAGGTGTACATCTCTTCGGGGCTATGGCCAAACACCTGGATAGCCGACGGGCTGATGTATTCGTAACGCCCGTCGGGCAGCGACATGCGATAGATGACATCGGGCGAGTTCTCGGCTAGGCGGCGGTAGCGCTCTTCCAACAGCCGCAGTTGTTGCTGGTTGCGGCGCAGGTGCTTGATGGCGACCAGCGCGGTGATGAGCAGGATCAGCGCGAGCAGAACCATGCCCAAGTCAACGACGATGATGTGCAGCGTGCGCCCGCAAGACAGGATGTCGCCCAGCCCTCGGACGCCGCCCAACGCGGCCAAGAGGACGATCACAGCCCAGACACCAATCATAAGTCGGGGCGCGATGGCGGCGATGTGCGCTCTGATTCTTGCAGCTTTCACGTCTCCCCCCATTCGGCGCTATCCTTTGATGGGCGGTTCCGGTGGACAAGAAGCACAATCGCTGATAGGTCTATGGTAACACGAAGGGGGAATCATGGCAAGAGGTTGCACAGGGCGAACACGTACTCGGTTTGACCTCACCTCCTCGCCTCGAATGCGTCCACTGGCGCCTCTAGGTG
Source organism: uncultured Anaerolineales bacterium (assembly GCA_964649365.1). Lineage (GTDB taxonomy): Bacteria > Chloroflexota > Anaerolineae > UBA1429 > UBA1429 > CAZYPJ01. The sequence goes on from CAZYPJ010000279.1 coordinate 3,917, forward strand.
GAGCGCCGCCTTCCAGGCGGCCCCTTGCCGACAGGATGTCGGCGCTCCGTCGCTAATCCACTATTCTGCTCGTTCAGTCGCAGCAAGAAGTCTTTTTGCTGCCGCAGCAAGACTCGCTCTGGCTGCTGGCAGAGGCGCTCTCCTTGCCGCCGCAGCAACCGCCAGGCCCGCCGCAGCTCGGCTCTTGGCCGGTCAGCGCGGCGTGGATCAACGCGACGGCGCAGCCAGGGCCGCTATCCACTGCGATGGCGCCAGCCGGGCAGTTGCGCTCGCAGGCGCCGCATTCGATGCACGCTTCGGCCCGCGCCAGATACGCTGTGCGCCCCCGGAGCGCGAAAACGGCGTGGGGGCACACCACCGCGCACATGCCGCAGCCGATGCACTGAGATGAGTCGTAATGCAAGGTGTTGATGGCTAGGGTAAGCGTCGCCATATCGTGTCAGCCTCCGATCCAACGGGCGATGGCCAGCGCGAGGGTGGTCAGCGCGCCCACGCCGGCCAAGCCGGCCATCCAACGGATATAGCGGTACATCTCGCGCTTGACGCCGCTGGGCGAGGTGATCGGCGTCGAGCCGGTAAAGTTGAGCGCCAGAAAAGCCGTAACCGCCGGCAGCCCCAGCAACAAAGCGACGGCCTGCGCGACGCGCAGCCCCGCCGCCTGGCCGGCGCCCGCTTGATAGGCCCACCAAGCGATGGGCAGCGCGACCAAGCCGCCTAGGATGAACCCTTTGCTGCTGAAATCGCGGGTGGGCAGCCAGGGTAGCAGCAATGGGAAGAGCGCCGTCCCCGCCAGCGAGGCCGTTGCCGCGCCGACGGCCCCGGGCCAACCTACGAGCAGATAGAGCGCGATGGCGGCGGCCAGCGTCTGCCAGGCGGTGTGCACCAATTCGATGGGGATCAGCACGGCGCGCTCAGCCAGGGTAAAGGTGACGCGGCGCATGGCGGGCGTGGCTTGCCCCGCCGCTAGATAAGCAGGCAGATCGGCGGCGCGCACTGGGCCGTATTCGACCTTGAAGCCCGATTGCTTGCGCACCTCGTGCGCCGAGACGCCCGAAGCCCCCAGTTGCGGCAGGATAAGCGTGCGGTGGCTGACTACCTCGGCCAGCCGCGTGGCCTGGATGCGCCGCGCTAATTCCTGCGTGCCGAACGCGCCCTTGCCCGCCGCGCACCAGACGTTCACGCCCTGGGTGTCGAGCGTCAGGATGTAGGCGTCGCGCCCGGCCAGCGAGGAGCGCAGCGCGTCAAAGCTCAAGGTATAATTGGCAGTGACGAACACGGGCGAACGGGCGTCGGGCTGGCCCAAGGCGTACAACCCGGGCGTCACGCGGTGCGCGTCGCGCCGATAGCCCCAGCGCGCCTGCCAATGATCCCAGCGGTCGGCCCAGGTGAGTTCGCTGTGGGTAGGCCAGATCTCGGGCGGCGGCGCGGGCGCGCGCGCCAGCGATTCGGCCACAGGCGCAGCGACGCCGACGACGCCGGCGATT
>CAZYPJ010000280.1:0-5389 GCA_964649365.1 uncultured Anaerolineales bacterium
TAATAGTTGCGCGAGGCTTTAGCCCGCGAGCCTCTGGCGGACGCCAAGTTATTTCCGGCGGTCTCTCACCCCTCAAAACGGCGCAATTTCGTCTTGTAACGCCCCACCAACCGCGCGATCTCGCCGCGATAGCGATCCAGGTAAGCCTCGATCAGCGCCTCATGCGAAGGCGCTCCCTCGGTCGGTTCGGCCAGGGCGCCCTCGGCGGCCAGATATTCCATAAAGCGGGCCAAATCCTGCTCCAGGTGCACCCGCGCGCCGGCGCCCTGCACCGTGGCGGCGTAACGTTCGTCGCCCAGGCTCTCGATGGTCGGCTTGCCGAACCAGAGCTGGTAGGGCGTGCCGTAGCCCGAAAAGGTAGTGCAGCGGCTGGTAAAGAGCGGCTTCAACGCCTTGGCCGCGCCCGCCGCGCCCCCCGGCCCGCGCAACACGATCCGCACCGGATAGACGTACAGCCCCGCGTCCACGCCCTGGTGGCCCACCTCCACGCTCTCCACGGTAAAGGCCCCCAGCGTGTCGCCGGGAAAGGGGAACGCCATCATGGCGCGGAACTTGTCGGCAAACGGCATAGCGCACCTCCAAGAATATCTACGATCTCACCACGGAGACACGGAGAGAACGGTTAAATGTATAATGAATTGGGATTAGCTGTAGGTATCTCGAAGATACCAGCTATTTTCAAGATGCACATAATAGAAATGCCCATCACGGTGAGCATAGGTATCGAAATCTGCGGTGATGCGATCAGGTTCAGGAGGCTCGCACCGATAGACAATAGCTCGTGAGCCGCCAGTAATCGCCAGACCGACGCTACCGAATTGGAAAACCACCTCGCAACTTGCGAGTCCCGGCTGATGATAAACTGCTTTCACGTGCAATCTGCCCATGAGCGCCCGATATTGGAGATACCGTTTCAGCGATCCACTGACCAAGATCAGGCTGGGCACATCCTCGCTGCTGTTCCGGACCCGCTCGCTCTGGCTGTCTTGCATGAACATATCGAGAAGTTCTGCGAATTCTTCGCGATGCTCGAAATAGTTCTCGGTCAGCGTCTGGCCGCTAGTGGGCTTACTCCCTTCAACGACGAGGCAGTGAAAGGCGAATGGGCTGAGCAAGATCGCGAGCACTAGGATGTGCCAGGGCTGGATGAAAGCACGTTTGACACGTGCGGGCTTGGGGCTAGGATGTTGGATCTGCGCCACTGATCTGCCCTCCAATCATGGCAGTACCATTCAAGTAAATGGGCCTTGCGGTCAGATAATCCTAAAGAACCTGGTGTTGACCAAAGCGCCAGCCGCTGAAGCGGGCAGGCTATTATCACCAAGCCGACCTTCGTCGGCTGGGACTGAACGCCGATCGCGCTCACAGCCCGCGAAGGCGGGCTTGGTAATAGTAGCCTGCCCGCTTCAGCGGCTGGCGCTCTGGCTTGCTCCGAGTTTCCTGTATCCCCGTGGTGAACCCTACACCCCATACCCTACACCCTAGCTCGCGTGCTTGGTGCGAGCGATGATGTGGTCTTGCATCTCGCGGTCGAGCAGCACGAACTGCTGCGAATAGCCCGAGACGCGCACGCACAGGCTGCGATAACGCTCCGGGTCGGCCTGGGCGGCGCGCAAGGTCTCGGCGTCCACCACGTTCCACTGCATCTGCCCCACCCCCTGGCGGATGGCCGCCTGGATGAGCGAGACGAACTTGTCGCGCGCCTCGCCCTCGGCCAGCAGGCGCGGGTCGGCCTCGATGATGGCCGAGCTGCTGGCGGCGGCCAGGTAATGCGGCAGGCGGCTGAGCGAGTTGAGCATAGCCGTCAGGCCGCGCTCGTCGCGCCCCTGCACCGCCGAGACGCTATAGGCCAGCGGCGCGCCCGCCAGGCGGCCGTCGGGCGTGGCCCCCGTGCGCGCGCCCAGGCGCAACATCAACGTGTACGAGAACAGGTGCGCCAGGAACGGCCCGCCCCGCGAGGAGGTAAAGCCGCGCAACATGCGGCAATACTGCTCGGCGGCGCGGGCGGCCCAGGCGTCCACCGCCGGCGCGTCGTTGCCGTATTTCGGCGCGCGATGCAGCAGCGCCTGGCGCAGATCTTCATAGCCGGCGAAATTGGCCGCCAGCGCGTCCATCAAGGTCTGCGCCGAGACGAACCGCTCGCGGAAGAGCAACTGCTCCAGCGCCATCAGCGAATCGGCCACGTTGGGGATGCCCACCGCCGCGCTGGAATGGTAATTGTAGCGCGCCCCGCCCCAGGTGATGTCGGCCCCGCGCGCCACGCAGTCGTCGGTGAGCAGCGAAAGATAGGGCAGCGGCATGGTCTGGGCGTGCTCGATCTCGAGCCGGTTGGAGCCATAGACGTTGTGCGCCGCGAAATGCTCCACCTGGCGCAGATAGGCGGCCCACACCTCTTCGATGGAGCGCATATCGGCCAACGTCCCCGTGCGCGGGCCGATCTGGGCGCCGTCTTGCGGGTCAACGCCGTCATGGAGCGCCAACTCCAGGCATTTGGCCAGGTTGAGCCAGTGCGAGCAGGCGTGCGGGTCGGCCTTGCCGGGGATGGTGATCTCGATGCAGCCGATGGCGGCGTAATCGCGGGCGTCCTCCAGCGCAATGCCGTTACTGGCCAGCGCCGGGATGAGCGTGTCGTCGTTGAAAAAGAAGGGGATGCCCCCGCCGCGCGCGACCAAATCCACCGCCTGGGCCACGAACGGGCGCGGGCTATCCTGGTGCAGCCGCACCGAGAGGCAGCGCACGAAATCGAGCGCGCGGGTCACTTCCAACACCATCTCGCTGACGGCGTTGCAGGCGTCGGCGCCGTCGGGGCGCACGCCGCCCACCATCGCCTGCTGCACGTCGTAAGAGCGGTACAGCTTGATCCACAGCGCCGCCAATAGCTCCATCGCCTCCTGCGGGGTAATGCGCCCGGCGGCCAGGTCGGCCTGGTAATAAGGATAGAGGAGCTGGTCAATGCGCCCGATGCTGTTGGCGTTGACGGCGTCCTCCCAGCAGGTGATGACGTGGGCGAACCACAGCGCCTGCACGGCCTCGCGGAAGGTGCGCGCCGGGCGGGCGGGAACTTGCCAGCACTGGTCGCGGATGGCCTCCAGATCGTCGCGGCGGGCGGGGTCGTCGCAAGCGGCCAGCTCGCGCTGCGCCGCTTGGGCGTAGCGTTGGCCCAGGCGGCAGGCCGCATCGGCGATGAGGCGCGCGGCCTGCAAAAAGGCGCGCTGGCGCGGCGCGGTGGGGTCGGCCAGGGGGAGCGATTCCAGCCGGGCGTCAATCTCGGCGCGCAGCCCCTCATAGCCCAGCCGCAACACCTTCTCATAGCCGCGCACGCTGTGGTTGAGGAAGGTGCCCCAAATCTCCAGGATGCCGCGCGCCTGCTCGGCGCGGATGAATTCGGGCAGCGGCTCCACCGGCGAGCGGAGCGTATCGGCGCGGCCCACCTGCGCGGCGAGTTCGCGGTAGCGCGCGATCTGCGCGGGGGTCAGCAACGTCTCGGCGGCCAGGCGCGCTTCGATCTGCTCCGACCAGGGGCGGAACTCGGGGAAATCGAGCTGCTCGTCGCCCAGGTAGTGGTGGCCGGCCAGCGTTTCATCGGCCATGATCTCGGCGGGCATGGCGCTGATGACGCGGGCCAGGCCGCGCGCCCGTTCCATCACCAGCGGCTCGTCGCCCGCCTCGTCGCAGCCTTCGGCCCACAGCAGGCCGCGCCAGCCCTGATATTTGCGCACCGCGAGATCGTTCGCCAGCGCCCTGGCCCGCAGCCGTTGGATGCGCTCGGACGGGATGTAGGTTTCGACCATGAGGATAGCCCCCTTGTGTTCGTTCATCTGCGGGGGAGTGTAGCGCGAGCGCGAGCGGCGGTCAAGGGGAGTTCACCACGGAGGCACGGAGGGTCAACCACCAAGACACAAAGACACAAAGGTTCTTTCAACACGGCATGCACGGAAAGTATCTTCTGCGCCCTCTGCGTCTCGGCGGTTGCCCAGGACGGTTGCCTCGCGCTTGACAGCGCATCGGGGCTATGTTACGCTAGGGGCGGCAGTAGCCCACGAATCACTAGCGCAGGAACCGTGACGCGATGATTACACTGCTCGAAGCGCGACGAGTTGACCCGCCTGTGCGCCCGCTACCACGTGCGCAGACTAGAGCTGTTCGGCTCGGCGGCGCGTGACGATTTCGACCCCGCGCGCAGCGACCTGGATTTCCTGGTCGAGTTCGGCGACGTGCCCGACGGCCAGCTTGCCAACTGTTATTTCGGCCTGCTGTTCGCCCTCGAAGACCTGTTTCAGCGCTCCATTGACCTGGTGATGACGGACGCAATCAAGAACCCCTACTTTCTTGCTGCGATTGCCGCTTCCAGGACGGTGCTGTATGCCGCAGCGTGAGCCTCGCGTTTACCTCTACGATATCGCGCAGGCCGCCGAGCGTAACTGATCCGATTTCTTATCACAGAGAGACAGAGGCGCAGAGGGACGGAGATTTTAACACGGAATAAACGGAAAACACGGAAAATAGAGATATTTCCGTGTTTTCCGTTTATTCCGTGTATTCCGTGTTAAAAGATTCCTTCGGGGAAGAGAGTTTAGAGGGGACGCGGATAAACACGGATCGGCGCGGATCACCGCCGCAAAAGGGGCCATCCGCGTCCTTCTGCGTTCATCCGCGTCCCCTAATTCCCTCTCCGTGTCTCCGTGGTGAGGTCTCTACAAAGCTTTCAGATCGAACGGTTCCCCATGCCCCGGATAGACCCGCGCCACGCCCAACCCGCGCAGGCGCTCGACGCTGGCGCGGGCGGCGGCGGGGTCGTCGAGCAGGTCGTTGAGCTTGGGGCCGGCGGTGTTGGCGAGCAAGTCGCCGCAAAAAAGGTCGCCGCCGAGGGTGAGCAGCCCGATAGAGCCGCGCGAATGGCCGGGCAAGTGCAGCACGCGGGCGGGCAGGCCCAGCGGCGTCAGGTCGTCGCCCTCGGCCAGTAGATGGTCGGGCGCGGCGCGTTGAGCGCGACCAAAGCCGAACAAGCGCGCCGCCAGCCAGCCCATCAACGCCTTGCGCTGGCCGCGCCCGGCGAACATATCGCCGCGCTCCAACATGGCGGCGTCGGCGGGGTGCATGGCGATGGCGGCGCCCGTGCGGGCGCGGAGGAAGGCGGCGCAGCCGGTGTGGTCGAAATCGCCGTGGGTCAGCGCGATCAGGCGCAGGTCGCCCGCGCGACAGCCGGCGGCCTCCAGCGCGCGCAGCAGCGCGGCGCGATTATTGGGCGCGCCGGAATCAATCAGCGCCCAGCCCGCCTCCGAGCGCACCAGGTAGGCGTTCACCGCCCCCAATCGCAGGGGCATGGCCAGGCGGATGGGGTGAATGGCGTGGGGCATGGAAGTGCGTCCTTTCTGGTTACGGCGGGGCG
>CAZYPJ010000281.1:0-5348 GCA_964649365.1 uncultured Anaerolineales bacterium
TGACAATAACATTGACAAGGAACGGGGCACGCGGTATAATCGGGGTGTAGGGAGATGACGCTATGAACCGCTGCTCTGCTTTCGCCCGTGGGCGACGCTGCGCCACAGCCGCCCTGGCCCTATTGGCCATGCTGATCGCGCTCCTATCTCAGCGCCAACCCGCCGAGTTGGCCGCTGCGCCCGCGTACGACGACCCCATCGCCGCGCCTACGCCGTGGCCCGATGGCAGCGGGCAGTGGGTGGCCGAGTATTGGGCCAACCCCGACCTGGCGGGAACCCCCGCGTTGACCCGCGAGGAAGCCGCCATCGCCTACGATTGGGGCCTGGGCCGGCCCACCACCCGCGTGCCGGTGGACGGTTTTTCGGCGCGCTGGCAGCGGCAGGTGGATTTCACAGCGGGGGTGTACGAGTTTCGCTTTGCCTACGACGACCATGCGCGTTTGTGGCTGGATGGCGCCCTGGCGGTGGATGCCTGGAACGCCCCCGCGACGGCGGATAGCATCTTGATCGAGATGAGCGCCGGGCGGCGCACCCTGCGCTACGAGATGCGCGACCTTTCCGGCCCAGCGCAGGCGGCGCTGGCCTGGTCGCGCTGGATCGAGCAGCCCGAGCCGACGCCCACCACGCCGCCCTATCCCGCCCCGCCGGAACCCGCGCCCACGCGCGGCGACGCCTACCCTGCGCCCACCGATCAGCCGACCCCCACTGCCACGCCCACCTCGACCCCGGCGCCCAGCCCCACACCCGGCGTCCAGCGGCCCGAGGGAACGCTCTACGAGGCCGAGCGCGGCATCCTGACGCCGCCGATGGGCTATGGCTACGACGGCAGCGCCTCGGGGGGGTGGTTTGTGGCGGCGCCCGAAGGATCGGGCGAGGGGCGCGGCGCGGTGACGATCCCCATCCGCGTGCGCCAGGCGGGGCGCTATGTGTTGTATGGGCGCGTGCGCGCGCCCGACGTCTCGAGCGATTCGTTCTGGGTGACGCTGGCGGGGCAAAGCGAAGTGGTGTGGAACATCCCGGTGCGCGGGGATGGCGAGTGGGTATGGGTTCGCCTGCCCCTGGGCGAGCAAGATTGGCCGCTGGGCACGGTGATGCTGCGCATCCGCAGCCGCGAGGACGGCGCCCAGCTCGACGCCATCGTGGCCGAGCGCCTGCCCTAGTTACACGTCGCCCACCCACTCCAACAGCGGCGCGCTGTCGCCGGCGCTGCGAAAGCCATAGCCCACGCCGCGCTTGGTTTGGATGTAGGTTGGGTTGTCCGGGTCGTCCTCGATCTTGCGCCGCAGATAGCCGATGTAGAGCGTCAAATATTGAAGTTCCTTGCCGCCGGCGTCGCCCCAGATCGCATGAGCCAGCGCCCCGCGCGACACGATGTATCCCCGCCGCTCCACCAGCAACAGCAGCAGCTTGTACTCGATGGCCGAAAGCTCCACGCGCCGCCCGCGCTTTTCGACGATTTGCGAGAGCGGGTCAACTCGCAGCGCGTCGTCTTCATAGTGCTGTGGGGGGTGAGCGGGAGGCGTCGCCCGGCGCAACAGCGCTTTGACGCGCGCGCTCAACTCTGCCATGCGGAACGGTTTGATGAGGTAATCGTCGGCCCCGACGTGAAAGCTGCGCAAGATGTCCACCTCGCTGGCCAGGCCCGAGATAAAGATCACCGGCGTAGAGGCGAAATCGCGCAGGCGGCGGCACAGCTCGCGCCCGTCGAGATCGGGCATTTTGATGTCCAGCAGGATCAGATCAGGGTTTTCGGCATAGGCCAGGCGCAAGCCGTCCAGGCAGCGCGCGGCCTCGAGGATTTCGTAACCTTCCTGGGCCAGGTGGCGGCGTAGGACGCGCACGAACCCGGCGTCGTCGTCAATGATCAACAGTTTCATCGGAGGGGGGACTCCAATTCGCAATGACCTCAACGCGAGCCGACAGCAAAGCGGCGGCGCGACTTCTCTCATAGGCCCGCATCCTGTGCGAGCTTCCGCCAACGTTTATTGCGCTTTGATTATACAATGCAGTAACTTGTATGTCAATTCTCCTTGTTTATAGCAATCTATCACGTTTTTAAGATATATTCAAGCTCTCATCAGCGTTTGAGCGCCAGGCGAGCCTTGAAAGGGACGCGGTTTGGGCGCGGGGGCCGTTTATCCTATAATGCAACCATTGCACCCAAAGGAGACCCATGCCCGCTATCACCATCATTGGCCTCGGCCCCGGCGACCCCGAACAGCTCACCCTGGAAGCCTGGCGCGCGCTGCAGAGCGCGGACGAGGTCTGGCTGCGCACCAACCGCCCCCCCGCCGCAAACGCCCTGCCCGCCGGCGCAAACATAGCCGGCTCGTTCGATCACCTCTACGAGACCCTGCCCACCCTGGCTGAGGTGTGCGAGGGCATCGCCCAAAAAGTGATCGCCCTAGGCCAGCGCCCGCAGGGGGTGTGCTATGCTACGCCCGGCCACCCGCTGGTGGGCGAAAGCGCGACGCGCCGCATTCTCGAGCTGGCGCGCGAACGCGGGTTGGAAACGCGCCTCATCGCCGGGGTGAGCGAGCTCGAGCCGGCGCTCATCGCCCTGCAACTCGACCCCTTCGAGGGCTTGCAGCTCTGCGACGCCACATTACTGGCGCGGCGGCATCACCCCAGCCTCGACCCCGATGTGGGGGCGCTGATCGTGCAGCTTTACAATCGCCACCTGGCCGCCCAGGTCAAGACGACGCTGCTCAACCTCTACCACGAAGATCACCCGGCGCGATTGGTGCATATTGCGGGGGCGGGCGGCGCGACAGTGCGCGAGCTGCCGCTCTACGCCATAGACCGCCAGGACGACCTGGATCATCTCACCGCGCTGTATCTGCCGCCGCTGGCGCAGCCCGGGTCGCTGGCGAGCTACCAGGACCTGGTGGCGCGGCTGCGCGCCCCCGATGGCTGCCCGTGGGATCGCAAGCAGACCCACCAGACGCTGCGGACGCATCTCTTGGAAGAGACCTACGAGGTGCTAGAGGCGCTGGACGCCGACGACATGCCCGCGCTGCGCGAAGAGCTGGGCGACCTGCTGTTGCAAGTGTTCTTGCACGCCCAAATCGCCACGGAGGAGGGCGATTTCAGGCTCATTGACACAGTACAGCAGGTCATCGCCAAGCTGATCCGGCGGCATCCCCACGTCTTTGGCGATGTGCAGGTGGACGGCGCCGAGGGCGTGCTGCGCAATTGGGAGCAGATCAAGCGCGAGGAAAAGAGCGGCAAGGGCGAGTTTCGCTCGATGCTGTCGGGCGCGTCGGCGGCGCTGCCGGCGCTGTCGCGGGCGCTGGAAATGCAGCGCCGCGCCGCGCGCGTGGGGTTCGATTGGCCCTCCATCCAGCCGGTGGCCGACAAAGTGCGCGAAGAGATCGGCGAGTTCGCCCAGGCCGCCAGCGACCCCGACCGCGCCGCCGAGTTCGGCGACCTGCTCTTTAGCCTGGTGAACCTGGCTCGCTGGAACGACATTGACGCCGAGAGCGCCCTGCGCGAGGCCAACGCCCGCTTTGCCCGGCGGTTCGAGTACATCGAACGCCAGGCCCTTGCGGCGGGGAGATCGCTCGACCAGATGACCCTGGCCGAGATGGATGCGTTGTGGGAGCAGGCGAAACTCTTGGAGCGCGGTTAGTGTTTATAGTGAAAACCAGCGCGCACTCGGCGCGCGAACCACGCTCGAGGACAAGGAGGATTCGATGAAACGACCGAATGCCACATTGATTGCTGTCGCCGCGATCATGATCGCCGTCACCACCGTGTTCACCATGATCGTGCGCGTGCCCATCCCGGCCACGCAGGGCTATGTGAACTTTTCCGATCTGGCTACCTATTTCGCCGCCTTTGCTTTTGGCCCGCTGATCGGCGGCGTGGCGGGCGGCGTCGGCGCGGCCATCGCCGATTTGTTGAGCGGCTATGCCCAGTTCGCGCTGCTGCCGCTGCTGGCCCCCGGCGAGCAGGGCGTGGCGGCGGGCTGGCTGGGGCGCGGCAAGGGCCTCAAGGGGCTGATCGTGGCCTGGGCGGCGGGGACGTTGTGCATGGTGGGCGTCTACTTCCTGGGCGAATGGCTGGTCTTGGGCATGGGCGTAGGGGCCGCTCTGGCCGAGGCGCCCTTTAACCTGCTGCAGAACGTGGTCGGCGGGGTGGTGGGCATTCCGCTGCTCTATGCCGTCCGCCGGGCCTACCCGCCCATCGCGCGCTTGGGCCAAAAGGACACCTGGCAAGAAGAATAGAGATTCACCACGGAGACACGGAGAACACAGAGCTAGTCTATTGATCCGAGCACTTGTTGCGCCGCTGCTCTCCCAGGGGGCGCAGCGGCGGCAGCATAGCGCTTGTGTCTAGTATCTATCGTTCGAGGCGCAGGATATCTCATCCTCTCCGTGTCTCCGTGGTGAAACGCATTCATCGCGGGAGATGGGTTTGTCCGTCATCGAGATCGAGGGGCTGCATTATGCCTACCCGCCGGCGCTGCCCGATGGGGGGCCGACGCAGGTATTGCGCGGGGTAGAACTCGCCGTCGAGCGCGGCGAGTTTTTGGCATTGATGGGGGCCACCGGCGCGGGCAAGACGACGCTCTGCCTGGCGTTGAACGGCCTGGTTCCCCGCGCCACGAGCGGCCTCATCCGTGGGCGGGTGCGCGTGCTGGGTTATGATACGCGCCAAGTTCCCACCGCCGAGCTGGCCGCCCACGTGGGGCTGGTCTATCAAGACCCCGAAAGCCAGCTTTTCTGCGCCACCGTCGAGGACGAGATCGCCTTTGGCCCCGAAAACCTGGGTCTGGATCGCCAAGAGATCGCCGAGCGCGTGGCCTGGGCGCTCGACGTAGTGGCGATGAGCGACTATCGGCTGCGCTCGCCGGCGCAGCTTTCGGGCGGGCAAAAGCAGCGCGTGGCTATCGCCGCCAGCCTGGCGATGCTGCCCGAGGTGTTGATCCTCGACGAACCCACCTCCAGCCTCGACCCTATGGGCCAGGCCGAGGTATTCACTGTGATCGAGCGGCTATGCCGCGAACGGCGCACCACCATCGTCATGGCCAGCCACGACGCCGAGCGCGTGGCCCAATTCGCCGACCGCCTGGCGGTGCTGTGCGGCGGGCAGATCGCCGCTCACGATTCCCCCTTGCGGGTGTTCGAGCGCGCCGACCTGCTGCGCGAGGCCGGCCTGGCCGCCCCGCAAGTGACCGAGGCGGCGCTGGCGCTGAACCGCGCCTACGGCAACGGCTTTCACTTTACGCGCCTCGATGAGGCGGCGGAGACGCTCTCGGCGCACCTCACGTCGAGTCATCTCGCCCCCCGGCCGCCCACATGCGCCAACTTGGGGGGTTCGCCAGAGTCGCCAGCCGCCGAGGC
>CAZYPJ010000282.1:0-601 GCA_964649365.1 uncultured Anaerolineales bacterium
AGCGCGCCACTGCGCCGCTGGAGCGCTCTTGGGCCAAGCTCAAGGCCGCCAAGCGTATCACCATCAAGTTTAACCAAGCCTGGCCGCCCGAACGGCTGCAATGGTACGAGGGCAACCTGCGGGAACTGGTGGATTACAAAGTGGCTCGCGCCACGCTGCGCCTGCTGCGCGAAAACACCACCGCCGATTTGACCTGCGTCGAGATCAGCACCGACGCGCAACAGACCAAACGCCCGTTCGAAGAGATGATCCCACTTTTGCCTTTGCTGAACGAATACGGCGTGCGGATGGTGGATGGCAACCAGCAGCCGCTCAAGACGTTCGCTGTCCCCGGCGGCGGGCTGATGTTCAAGCAATACTTGCTCTCCGAGTGCATCGTGGATACCGACGCTTTCGTCTCGGTGCAAAAGATCAAGAACCACGCCTTTATGGGCGTGACGTTGGCGATGAAGAACCTGTTCGGCCTGCCGCCGATGCCTCCGTTGGGGCGCTCGCGCCAGTATTTCCACCATATTATCCGCCTGTCGTACATATTGGTGGACCTGGCGCGGCTGGCCCAGCCTGCGTTGAGCATCCTAGATGGGTTGGTGGCGCAATCGGG
>CAZYPJ010000282.1:611-5340 GCA_964649365.1 uncultured Anaerolineales bacterium
ACGGGCGCATTGCCGATACGTTGGCGGCGGGCGATCACGTCATCGCCACCGACGCTTGTGGCACGCACCTGATGGGGTTCGACCCGCTCACCGACTGGCCGAACCAGCCGTTTGTGCGCGACCGCAGCTCGATTCTGATCGCCCACCAGAACGGCTTTGGTACAGCCGATCTCAGGCAGATTGATTTCCAATCCGAAGTGCAGGCCCCCATCGCCGCCTTTGCCACCACCGTCACCGACCCCTACGAGACGGTGCTGGCCTGGCGGCGCTCGACCTGCGAGCAGGCGCTCTACTATCGCGACCATATGAAGCAGATGGTGGATCGTTACGCGGGGCAATACATCTTGCTGCAAGATAACGAGGTGCGCTGGCACGACACGCAAAGCGAGTTCCACCTCAGCCGCCGCGAGCTGGCGGGCCTCAACAAGCTTTCGGCCATGTATTTCAAGTACGTTGACCCTGAAGAGGCCGAGGGCGAGCATTTCGAGGTGTACGAGCAAAATCTGAAGATGATGGAAGCGATGCCCAAGTGACATTCTGGTAGAGCCGTTGGATCGCGCAGGGGAATCCGCGACCTTGCCCGATCCAACGGCTCTACGCCGTGCTGCCAAGCCCCTACCAATCCTGAAAGTGGGGCGGGCGCTTTTCCAGAAAAGCCTGCGTCCCTTCGCGCCAATCGGCATGTTCGCACAGCGCGCCAAAGCGCGCCGCCTCGAATGCGGCCCCGCGCACGAACCCCTCGTTCAGCCCCGTGAACACGGCGCGCAGCGTGCCCTTGAGCGTGGGGGCGCTGAGCGCGGCTAGTTGCTTAGCCAGCGTCAGCGCCTCGGTCAACACTGCGCCGTCGGCCACGATGCGGCTCACCAACCCGATGCGCTCCGCCTCTTGCGCTGTGATGCGGCGCCCGGTCAGCAACAGCTCCAGCGCGCGCCCCACGCCCACGATGCGCGGCAGCCGCTGGCTGGCCCCCCAGCCCACCATCACGCCCAGGTGCACCTCGGGGCTGCCCAATTGCGTGCTCTCTTCCGCCAGGCGGATGTGGCAGGCCAGGGCGATCTCTAACCCGCCGCCCAGGCAGAATCGCCCGTTGAGCGCGGCGATCACCGGCTTGGGCGATGTTTCGATCAGGGCGCATAACGCTTGCCCCTGGCGCGCAAACTCCTCGCCCTCGGCGGCGACGTGCAACGCGCCGAGTTCGTTGATGTCGGCCCCGGCGGCGAACAGCTTGCCCTCGCCCGTCAGAATCACCACTTTGACAGATGCATCGGCCAATACTTGCTCGAAAGCGGCGCGCAGATCGCCCAGCGTCGCGCGGCTCAAGGTGTTGGCGGGCGGATGGGCGATGGATAGGATGGCGACGCGCTCCTCGATTCGTGTTTTGACCAGCGGCTCAGCCATGTCATGCTCCTTGTATTGTTTGGCCGCATGATAACGAGCTGCGCGCCGAGCGTCAAGCCGGTAGCCAAAACTGTGGTTCTGAGGTACACTTGCCGCTAGTCCATCAGATCCATTATCGGATGAGGAGATCGCCATGATCCACCGTTACGAACCTACTCGCTTCTACAACGCCTTCGGCTCGTATGAGCCGGCCTTGCGCATCGCCGACGGCGACACGGTCGTCACTACCACCATTGACGCGCGCGGCTACGATCAGCGCGGCGAGCAACGCGCCTCGCGCGGCAACCCGCTCACCGGGCCGTTCTATGTCGAAGGGGCCGAGCCGGGCGACGCCTTGGAAGTACGCATCGAGCGCATCTGGCCCAACCGCGCCGACGGCTGGTCGGGCAGTTTGGTGGCCATGCACGTCATCGAGCCGCAGCAGGTGCGCGAGTTCCCCTATTCCGACTCGCGGGCTTCTTGGGCGGTGGACATCGCCGCTGGGACGGCCACGCTGGTCGAGCCGCAAACCGTCTTGGGGCGCTATACCCTGCCGTTGGCCCCTATGTTGGGTTGCATCGGCGTGGCGCCGGCGGGCAAACAGGCCATCGCCGCGGCCACGTCCGGCCAGTACGGGGGCAACATGGATTATCGCCAGGTGGCGGTAGGGGCCTGTTTTACCTTTCCGGTGTTCGAGCCGGGGGCGTTGCTCTTTGTGGGCGACGGCCATGCGACCCAGGGCGATGGCGAGATCGTGGGCACGGGGATCGAGGTCTCGATGGATGTGCAATTCACGGTCAAGCTACGCAAGGGCTACAAGGTGTCGTGGCCTCGCGGCGAAAACGCCGATTACCTGATGGCCCTGGGCAATGCTCGCCCGCTGGATGCGGCGGTGCAGCACGCCACCAGCGAACTGTTGCGTTGGCTGCAAACCGATTATGGCCTCGATCCTATTGCAGCGAGCTGTATCCTGGGGCAGTGCGTGGAATACGATCTGGGCAACGTGTTCGACCCGGCCTACACGATGGTCTGCAAGCTGGCCAAGAAATGGCTGCCCGCCAAGGAGTGACGCTATGAACGAATCCCTCTCGCCCGTCGAGCGCGCCGCGCGCATTGCTGAGTTACAGCGCCAAATTGCCGAATTGCGGGCGCGCCTGCCCAAGCACTCGCCGCCTACGGCGATGATGGTCGCGCTCGACGAGCTGGAGGATGAATTGGAGCGATTGACGAGCCAGGAAAGTGGGGAGCGCCGCCATCTTGGCGGCGAGCGGATTTGTTGATACAAGAGCTAAACACCGCATGACGTGCATAAGGCGCCATACTACCGTAGTCGCGCCCCTTGTGGGCGCCGAGACGTCTCGACAATCATGCCCGGGTTAGCAAGTCCACATCACATTTTGACCCTAACGCTTGCTTGCGCTACACTCGCAGCATGGTAGTGAGCATCTTATCTCAAGGAGAAGACCAATGGCCACGACGCAATTCGATATTACCAAAGACGACCTCGCGCAATTCGCGGGTCGCGGCCCGGCGTTCGTCACCTTTGGCGAAGTGATGATGCGCGACACTCCCGCCGACGAAGAGCGCCTGGAGCGTACACGCCTGGTGCGCCTGTCGCTGGCGGGCAGCGAATACACCCTAGCGATGGGCCTCAACCGCTTGGGCGTGCCCACCGAGTTCATCACCCGCGTCCCCAACAACCCCTACGGCTGGCAAGTGCGCGACATCGCCCGCTCGCAGGGCATCGCCACCGATCATTTCGTGTGGGCGCCCGCCGTCGAGCCGATTGGCCGCTACCTCTATGAGCTGGGCCGCACGCCGCGTCAATCAGCGGGCACCTACCAGCGCATGTATTCGGCGGCCAGCAAGTTTGGCCCCGGCCAGGTGGATTGGAAGGCCGCGCTCAAGGACTGCAAGATTTTCCACTCTTCCGGCATCACCTTTGGCCTCAGCACTCACAGCGGCTACGAGCGCAACTATTGCCTAGAAGCGCTCTACGAGGCGTTGGCCGCCAAGCCCGCCGATTGCCTGGTGGGCATGGATTTCAACTATCGCTCGACGCTGTGGACCAAAAAGCAATGCCTCGACGCGCTGACGCCCGTGCTGGAAAACCACGTGGATTTGCTCATCACCACCATCGAAGATATGGCCGAGATGTACGACCTGGGCGCGGGGCAGTATTCCGCCGAGGCCATCGTCAAGGGCGATTTCGAGCGCATCGGCGACGATGACCTGATGGCCTTTATGCGTAACGTGCACCAGCGGTTCAATACCAAAGTCGTAGCCGTCACCATCCGCTACCCCGATACCTTTGAGCAACATCGCTGGGAAGCGGCGGCGATGGACGCCCAGGGCAATTTCTACCGCTCGCCCGCTATCCGCTCGGTGGTGCTGTGGGATCGCTTGGGCGGCGGCGACACCTGGAACGCCGGCTTTTACTATGGTCTGCTGACGGAAAAAGACCCTGCCTCGGCGCTGGCGAAAGGCGTGCAGGTGGGCGACGCTTTCACCCTGCTCAAGCAGACGTTGATGTTCGACCTGCCCATCGTCACCAAAGCCGAGGTGCAGTCGCTGATGAAGAAATTCGTCGCCGGCGGCGGCAAGCGCACCGTCCGCTAGGGCGCATCACAGAGGGACAGAGACACAGAGGCGCAGAGATTCCGGGAAGCGGATACCAGCGTTCGCGCTGACTTTTTTTCCATATATCCCAAAACTCTGTGTCTCTGTCCCTCTGTCTCTTTGTGGTTATATAGAGTTTCATAGGAGTGTCTTTTGATCCAAGTCCCTTGCTTTTGGATTGGCAATGTGCCTATTTATGGCGACCTGATTCTCGCGCCGATGGCGGGGTATTCGGATGTGCCCACCCGCGCCATCGCCCGCGAGATGGGATCGGCGCTGAGCTATTCGCCCGTCATCCTCGATGACGGCGTGGTGCAGCGCTCGCGCAAGACCAGGGTGCTCACCGATTTCACCGAAGCCGAGCGTCCCGTAGCGATCCAGATGCTCGGCAAAACGCCCGAACGGGTCATCGCCGCCTGCCAGGCGCTCTTGCCCAAGCGCCCCGACTTGTTCGACCTCAACCTGGGCTGCCCGGCGCGACGAGTATCCTCGCACGGGCGCGGCGCCGCGCTGCTGACCGACCTCGACCACCTGGCGCACTATGTGAGCCAGATCGTGCGCGCTCTACCGACGCCCGTCACCGCCAAGATTCGCCTGGGCTGGGATGACGACTCGCTCAACTATCTGGAGGTCGCGCGCATCCTGGAGGATAGCGGTGTAGCCGCCATCGCCGTCCACGGGCGCACCAAAGAGCAGGGCTATAGCGGGCGCGCCAATTGGGAGGCCATCGCCG
>CAZYPJ010000283.1:0-3136 GCA_964649365.1 uncultured Anaerolineales bacterium
GGCGTCGCTGTTGGCAGCGGCACAGGCGTGAACGTGGGGCGAGAGGTGCGCGTGGGCAAGATTTCTACCTGCGGTGTGGGAGTTGGTTCTGCCCCGCTACAACCTGTGAGGAGCAGAGCGCAGAGCGCTAAGATGACGACTAGTCCAACGCCCGCGCGAGATCGGCGCACACTCGGTTCCTGGCCCATAGGTTGCCTCCGATGGTTTATGTTATGCAATGGGCGCGATTATAACACAGATCGCAGGGGGTCAAAAGTCGAGATGGTGCTCCCCGATTTGCCTTCAGCCGTGGCGTTGCTAGAATCGAGACGGTTTTCTTCTCCCACCTGTTCCTATAGGCGCGCTTGTGAAACGACGACACCTGTTTCAGCTTGTACCTCTGGCATTGTTGGCGGCTTGTGACCGTTGGCGAGTCTCTGCGCCGACGATCCAACAGCCGACCAGCACACCTCGAGTTTTGCCGACTGTTGGCGCGACTGCGACGCAAGTTGGGCGCTGGGCCAATCGCATGGCCGATTCGGTGATGGCTCGGCGCCCTACGCTGCTAGGGCGTTGGCACTATGAACTGGGATTCATGATGCGGGCGTTCGAGCTGCTCTGGCGCGAGGGGCAACATGCGCCCTATCTGGATTATATGCTCCATAATGTCAGCCCACTGGTGGATGTCGAAGGGAGGCTCTCGGGCTATCGGCAAGAGGATTACAACCTCGACCAGATCGCTGGTGGACGCACACTGCTCTTTTTGTACGACCGCACTGGCGAAGAGCGCTACCTCCGGGCCGCGACGCGATTGCGCGAGCAGTTGCGCGCGCAGCCGCGCACGTCCGAGGGTGGGTTTTGGCACAAAGCCATCTACCCCCACCAGATGTGGCTTGACGGCCTCTACATGGCCGCGCCTTTCTACGCCGCTTGGGCGCGCGCCTTTGATGAGCCGAGCGCATGGGACGATATAGCGTTGCAATTCAGCCTGGTTGAGCGCCACTTGCGCGACCAGAAGACCGGGTTGTACTATCACGGTTGGGATGCGAGTCGCACTCAGCTTTGGGCCGACCCAACTACGGGCCGCTCGCCTAGTTTCTGGGGGCGCAGCGTGGGCTGGCTGGCGATGGCGCTGGTGGATGTGCTCGAGATCATGCCTGCCGACCGCCCGCAGCGGGCGCAGCTCGCGGCGATGTGGCGCAGCCTGGCCGATGCGCTGATTAATGTGCAAGACCCGGTCACCGGTCTCTGGCGGCAGGTGCTCGACCAAGGCGAGCGCGCGGGGAACTATCACGAAGCCTCGGCCTCGTGTATGTTCGTCTATGCGTTGGCGCGGGGCGTCCGGGCGGGCGACCTCGGCAGTGAGCATCTGGCCGCCGCGCGCCGGGGGTACGAGGGAATCCTAGTCCATCTGGTCCAAGTGGATGACCAGGATCTGGTCAACCTCAATGGCATCTGCCATATGGCGGGCTTGGGCGGCGATACGGGCCGCGACGGTTCATTCGCCTACTATGTCAGCGAGCCGGTAGTCGCCAACGACGACAAGGGCGTGGCGGCGTTCATCTTGGCGAGCATCGAGATGGAAAGGGTATCGTAGTCGAGGAGGAGAAACTATGGCTTGTCTGCGACGTGGCGCGACTCGTATTTCTTCCTGTCTAGTATTATGCGTGTGCTTGATCTGGTTGACGGGATTGTGTGTGGGCTGTGCGCCGCGCCAAACAACTGGTTCGACTCCTTGGCCCACCAAGGAATGGCCCATCTCCACGCCCCAAGAGCAGGGTATGGATGGCGCTATGCTCGACCGGATGCTGGCCGAGATCGAGCAACGCAAGCTGCCCTTTCATAGCTTGTTGGTGATCCGCAATGGCTATATCGTCAGCGAGACCTATTTTTCGCCCTACCGCCAGGATTCGCGCCACGAGCTGTATTCCTGCACCAAGAGTTTCATGGCCACGTTGGTGGGTATTGCCGTGGATCAGGGGCGCATCGCCGACATCAATCGCCCTGTATTGGAAACGCTGGGGCGCAGCTTTGATAACGCCGATCCTCGCAAAGATGCGATGACCATCGAGCATTTGCTGACCATGACCTCGGGCCTAGATTGGGCCGAGGGCGATTCGACCTATCGCGCCATGTATATGAGCGACGATTGGGTCAAATACGTGCTTGATCTGCCGATGCGCGATCAACCGGGGGATCGCTTTGTCTATTGCTCCGGTTGTTCACACGTGCTATCGGCCATCGTGCAGCAGCAGGCGGGGATGAATGGGCGCGATTTTGCCCAGCGCAGTCTGTTTGCTCCGCTAGGTATTAACGCTGAATGGGATCGTGACGCGAACAATATCCCCATCGGCGGTTGGGGCCTACAATTGACCTCGCGCGATATGGCCAAGCTGGGGTATCTTTATCTGCACAACGGCGTGTGGGACGGCAAACAAATCGTCTCATCTGCCTGGGTGCGCGCTGCCGCGCAAAAGCACGTCGCTGCCGATAGCGAGATGGGTTATGGCTATCAATGGTGGATCTATCCCCGCTTTGGGGCCTACACGGCCTTGGGGCGCTATGGGCAGACGATCTTTGTCGCGCCGAAAGATAACCTGATCGTTGTCACCACCGCCAAACTGGAAGGGCACAGCGAAATCTTTGATCTGATCGATAACTATATCGTACCCGCGTGCGGCGACTGAACGCCGTTTGACGCGGCCAATAGCTGGCCTATAATGGAGATCGTTAACAACCGAGGATGATTTGCTGGGGGAGCCTGCTTCGCGGGCTGAGAGGATGGATGCGACCATCGACCCCTGAACCTGACCTGGGTCATGCCAGCGTAGGGAAGCAAAATGTGAGCTTTCTTATTACGCCGCTGGCCTAACCCCAGCGGCTTTTTTGTTCTCTGGGAGGAACGGTGAGCAAAGTGAAGCATATCGTCGTGGTGGCCAATGGCGAATTTACACGCGCCGACCGCTTGCTGGCGACGCTCCAGATGGGTGATGTTGTGATCGCCGCCGACGGCGGGGCTAACTGGTTGGCAGCGCAGGGCCGCGCGCCCGACGTTTTGATCGGCGACCTAGACTCGGTCGCGCCCGACGTGCGCCAGGCGCTAGAGCGAGGCGCTTGCCGCCTGGCCGAACAAAGCCATCTGGATCGGCTTCCCCGT
>CAZYPJ010000283.1:3146-5325 GCA_964649365.1 uncultured Anaerolineales bacterium
CGCCTGCTGCGCCTTTCGCCCGATAAGGACGTGACCGATACCGAGCTGGCGTTGGTGGACGCCGTGGCGCTGGGCGCCGAGCGGATTACCGTATTGGGCGCGCGGGGGGGGCGGGTGGATCACGCTCTGGCCAACATCCAACTACTCGCCATGCCGCAACTCGCGGGGCGCGACGTGCGGTTGTTCGATGGGCGATCGTGGCTGTTCTTGGTTCGCAGCGGTTACGCCATCCACGGTGCGGCGGGCGACACGCTCTCGCTCATCCCGCTGGGGGGCGCGGCAGAGGGGATTGTCACGCAGGGTCTGAAATATCCTTTGCGCGGCGAGACGCTCACTTTTGGCGCTGCGCGCGGGGTGAGCAACGTATTCCTGGCCGACGAGGTCTTGGTGGCGCTGCGCGCCGGCGTACTGCTGGCCGTCCACACACCCCAAACCTATTTGGAGGAACGATGATGACGACGGGCGATGCCTATCACAACCCATTCGAGACCGCCGAGGTTGCTGCGCTCTATGATGGCTGGTTCGAGACGCCATTGGGACAGATGGTGGATCGGCTGGAGAAGCGGCTAATCTATCGTTTGGCGCAGCCCCAAGCAGGCGAGCGTGCGTTGGATGTGGGGACGGGCACAGGGCACTATGCGCTCGACCTGGCGCGGCAAGGTTTGCGTGTGACGGGCTATGATCGCTCGGAGGCGATGCTGGCCGTGGCTCAACGCGCCGATCCGACCATCGCTTGGGAGCGTGGCGAGGCCGAGATGCTGCCCTACGCCGATGGCTCGTTCGATCTCGTGCTTTCGGTGACGGCGCTCGAATTCGTGCGCGACCCCGTGCGCGCCCTGGCCGAGATGTTCCGCGTGGTCGCGCCGGGCGGGCGCGTGGTGGTGGGGACGCTCAACGCCAGCAGTCCTTGGGCGCAGATGTATCAGCGCGAGGCGGAGCGCCATGAGACGCCGTTCCGCTATGCTCGCTTCCTCTCGCCCGATGAGTTTGTGGGCCTGCTGCGCGCCTACGGCCAGCCGAGCTGGCAGAGCGCCGTTTTCATTCCCCCTTCGGGGCGCGGGCTGGCCTGGGCTGAGACATTGGAGCGGATTGGCCAAACGCTATGGCGCGGGCGTGGTGCGTTATTGGCGGGGAGGGTTGTCAAATGATCGGCGTTAGCGCGCAAGTGAGTTTGTATCCTCTGGGGCAGCCCAATCTGGCCCCCGCTATCGAGGCGGTTCTGACGGTGTTCGCCGCGCATGGGCTGGAGTATCAGGTTGGCGGCATGAGCACCGTTGTGTGGGGCGATGACGAGCGCATTTTCGCTGCGCTGCGCGAGGCGTTCGCGGCGGCGGTCGAGTATGGCCAAGCGGCGTTGGTAGTCACCGTCTCGAACGCTTGCCCGGCGGCTCTGCCTTGCGCGTCCGCCGAGGAGGAGGCGCAATGAACCGGAAACTCGGCGGGCGCTCTGCGGTACAGGTAGATGCAGGCCGCACAATGCGGCGCTATCTGCCCCCGCTGGTTCTGGTAGTGACGCTATTGGCCCTCTGGCAGCTCGCCACGATGGTCTGGCAGATCGAGAGTTGGCTGTTGCCCTCGCCGTTAGCCATCGCGCGCGCGGCGTTCGATGCGCAGAGCTTGTTGGGTCGCCATATCTGGCAGACGGTCCAAGAGACGTTGATCGGTTTCACTGTGGCTCTGATTGTGGGGCTGGCGCTGGGACTGCTGATTGACTATTCGCCGCTGATGCGTGACGCACTCTACCCATTGCTGGTCATCTCGCAGACCGTGCCCACCGTCGCTATTGCGCCGCTCTTGGTCATTTGGTTCGGCTATGGCATCTGGCCCAAGATCATCGTCGTGGGGTTGATTTGCTTTTTCCCTATCGTGGTCAACACCGCCGACGGCCTGCGCTCCGCCGATCCCGAATTGATTGCTTTGCTGCGCACCATGGGGGCCTCGCGCGCCGATACGTTTTTTCAGGTACGCCTGCCGGGTGCCATGCCGACGATTTTTACCGGCGTCAAGATTGCTATCACCTATAGCGTGGTTGGCGCCATCTTGGGCGAATGGGTGGGGGCCAGCCAGGGATTGGGGATATTTATGCTGCGCGCCACCAACTCGTTTCGCACCGATTGGGTTTTCGTCAGCATCGCCATCACGGCGTTGCTCAGCATCGTGCTCTTTGGTCTGACGGCGT
>CAZYPJ010000284.1:0-5035 GCA_964649365.1 uncultured Anaerolineales bacterium
TAGGGGCGCGACATGTCGCGCCCCTACAACCGCGCCTGATCCTCCCTCTCAATCCTTAGCCTCTACCACCGCCATTCACATTCCCCGCCACTCTCTCTCCAGGATGGCGTAGAGATATTCGCTGCCCCAGGCGCCCTTGAACCAAATGTTCTCGATCAGGTGCGCCTCGCGCCGCATCCCCACCCGCGCTAGCAGGCTCGCCGAGGCGAGGTTCTCGACGTCGCAGGTGGCCGCGACGCGGTGCAGGCGCAGGTCGTGGAAGAGGTAATCCAGCAAGCAACGCACCGCCTCCGTGGCATAGCCCTGCCCCCGGTAGGCCGGCGCCAGGGTGAACCCGATCCACGCCTGGCGCGCGTCCTCGGCCCACACCTGAAAGGCGACATCGCCGATGATCCCCGGTGGATCGCGCCGCTCGACGCCGACCTGATGCCAGACCCCCGGCGTCCCCACGGGCGCGCGCCGCATTTCGGCCACCAGGTCGGCGGCCTGCTCGCGTGAATAGGGCGCCTCCCACCCTTGGTAACGCGCTGTCTCCGGGTCGGAGCGATAGGCCGCAAAGGCGTCCAGGTCGGCCTCGCACAGCGAGCGCAAAATTAGTCGCGGTGAAGTAAGGTAGATCATAAGCTCGGCAAGAACGCACGGTAGAGGCGCCGCTCCAACACGCTCGCGCCCGCCAGACCCAGGCGGCGTTCGGCGGCGGCGATGGCGGGCGACCACGCTTCACGGCTGGGGCAGAGCGCGCCCTGCGACCCGGCGGCGTTAGCGGGCGCGGCGTCATCATAGAAATAGACGAACAGCAGCCGCGAACAGACGCTATATTGCCGTAAAAAGCTCAACGCCGCAAGCCGGATGGCCAGCGGATCGTCGGCGCGCCGCCAATCGCTGCCCGGCGCGGCGTGGTAGCGCTCCTGCGCCTGCGCGAGCGCGGCGGCGACGCGCTCATCCGCCGGGCGATTACTTGGAGCGATTGGGTCAAGCTCGCCCGGGTGCGCGTAGGCCGCAACCAGCAGCCACTCCCAGCCCACCTCGCCCATCTGCGCCCGCCCGATGGCGTCCCACGCGAAATCGCAGCTCTCTTGCGGCCAGACCTCGGCCCAGGCGCGACGCGCCTTGCCCTGGCCGAGGAAATCTAGGTTGCGCCAGCGCGGCGGTTCGGCGGCGTCCGATCCCGGCGGCGTCTGAGGCGGCGGCGCCATCCGAGATGGCGTGCGCCACACCACGTCGCCGGCGTGCATCGCGCCCATGATTGCGGCGGCCAGCGCATCGGGTTGCTGCTCGATATATTGCTGCAACAAACGATGGCCTTGAACGGTTTCGTTCATGCTTACCCCATCTTTCGTCCCGATTACACCTACTGATCCGGGCATGATCTTCTAAACGTCCCGGCGCCCGCAAGGGGCGCGACTATGGCAGCCTAGCGCCTTGTAGCGCCTGGCACCCCGGGCAAAAGTAATACTTGTGCGCGCGCCCCAGATTGAGCGAAGCAATGGCGGCGCCGCACACGGGGCAGGCCGCTCCCTCCATCTCGCGCGACATGACGGGAACGAACCCGCCGGGCTGGTCGAACAGATCGCGCTCGGAGGCGCGCCCGCCCGCCGCCAGCGCGTCGCGGGCGACTTGGACCATGGCGCCGTGCAACGCGACCAGTTCCGCCTCGGTCAGCGTCGGCGCCTTGCGCCTGGGGTGAATCTTGGCGCGGTAGAGCGCCTCCTGGCTATAGCAGCCCGCCATCCCCACCAGGCAGGGGCTGGCGACCCTGGCCATGATCTCTTTGATGGTGCTCTTGGCGAATTCGTCGCGGCCAACCAGCCTTTGCAGCGCGGCGACGGTGAAGGCGTCCGAGGTTATATCCAGCACGTCGGGGTCGGATGAAGCGCGGAACGTCTCCAGATCCTCATTGCTGGCCAGCCGCATGGCGGCCCACACTCCCGGCAGCACGATCAACGTCGAGCCGTCATCGAGGCCCAGCGAGATAGGCGGGTTGCCCGGGATTTTGGCGCCGGGCGCGGCCCAGAGGATGCGGCCATACACGTCCCACACATCCATGCCCCAGCCGCCGTCGGTTTCGAGGCAGACGTGGCGATGCTTGGCAAAGACGCCAGCGACGATATTTCCTTCCAGGCGGGCGCGGAACTCGTCGGGCTTGACGCGCAGCAGGTGCGCGTCGCGCATGGATTTCTTTTTGCGCTCGCCCAGCGCGGCGGCGACGATCCGCTTGCCCACCACTTGCGTCGCCATCTGCCCGGCGATGACCTGCGCTTCGACCATATCAATCATGATGTACTCCTTTGGGTACACTGGCGCCCACGAGGGGCGCGGCTACCGAGGCCGTTTTCTGCGCGCCGCACGCTATACTCATTTCTATCTATCCCTTTCTACGCCTTTTCGTTACGGTGATCAAAAACTCCATATTGTTTTCCAAATAGTGCATGAGCCGCTCGAATATACCGATACCAGTATCGTACAAATGTTCTAATTCGTCAAGGGGCATTTGACCCGGACCTGGTCGCGGTCAGTTGCGCATCTGGCAGGCGGGCCGTTTCGTGGTATAATCCGTTCACATTGCAGCCATTGGGGCTGTATGAGCCGAGTGTAATTCGATGACCCAGAGGGTGATTGTATGTTCAATAAATTGGCCAAAATGATCTTGGGCGACCCGAACGAGCGCGCCATGCAGCGGCTGCGCCCGCTGGTGGAGGCCATCAACGCCCTGGAACCCGAGATGCAGGCGCTTTCGGATGACGGCCTGCGCGCCCAGACCGCCGGCTTTCAACAACGGCTGCGCGAGGCGACCGACGAGGCGCAGGCGCATTTGCGCGAGCTGCAAGAGGAACTCGACCACGAGCAGGACGACGACGAGCGCCGCGCGCTGCGCGGGCAGATCGAGGACTTGAAAAAAGAGATGGATCGCGCCGAGCGCGAGATCCTCGACGACATCCTGCCGCGCGCGTTCGCCGCCGTGCGCGAGGCGAGCGTGCGCGCCATTGGCCAGCGGCCCTTTGACGAGCAACTCATCGGCGGCATCGTGCTGCACCAGAACAAAATCGCCGAGATGAAGACCGGCGAAGGCAAGACGCTGACGGCCACGCTGCCGCTCTATCTCAACGCCCTCACCGGGCGCGGCGCGCACCTGGTAACGCCCAACGATTACCTCTCCAAAGTGGGCGTGCAATGGATGGGGCCGATCTATCACTTGCTGGGTCTCCGCGTGGGGGTGATCCAATCCATGGGGGCCGATCCTTCGATGGCCTCGTTTCTCTTTGATCCCAATTATATCGCCGCCGACGACCGTTACCAGCACCTCAACCCCTGCTCGCGGCGCGACGCCTACTATGCCGACATTACCTACGGCACGAACAACGAGTTCGGCTTTGATTATCTGCGCGATAACATGGTGCTGGAGCTGAGCCAGTGCGTACAGCGCGAGCTGTACTACGCCATCGTGGATGAGGTGGACAACATCCTCATTGACGAGGCGCGCACGCCGCTCATCATTTCCGGCGAGGCGGAGGAATCGGCCAGCCACTATCAGCGGTTCGCCCGCCTGGTGCGCAACCTGCAAGAGGACGCCGACTACAAGATCGAGCCAAAAGAGCGCATCGTTACCATCACCGAACAGGGCATCATCAAAATAGAGCGCGCTTTGGGCATTGACAATCTCTACTCGCCCGAACACTATGAGCTAACGCCCTATCTGGATAACGCTCTCAAGGCGCAGGCGCTTTTCAAGCGCGACCGCGACTATGTGGTGACCGATCAGGGCGAGGTCATCATCGTGGACGAGTTCACCGGCCGCCTGATGCACGGGCGGCGCTATTCCGAGGGCCTGCACCAGGCCATTGAGGCCAAAGAGGGTGTGCGCGTGCAGCGCGAGAGCCTGACCATGGCTACCATCACCTTCCAGAACTATTTCCGCATGTATCGCCGCTTGGCGGGTATGACGGGCACGGCGGCCACCGAGGCCGAAGAATTCGGGCAGATCTATGATCTGGATGTGGTCGCCATCCCCACCCACAAGCCGATGATCCGTGTGGATTATCCAGATGTGGTGTACAAGACCGCCGCCGCCAAGTTCCGCGCGGTGACCCAAGAGATCAAAGAGCGCCACGAGGCCGGCCAGCCGGTGCTGGTGGGCACGCTGGCCATCGAGACCTCCGAGATGCTTTCGGCGATGCTCCAGCGCATGGGCGTGCCCCACCAGGTGCTCACCGCCAAGCAGCACGCGCGCGCGGCGCAGATCGTCGCTCAGGCTGGGCGGCCCGGCGCCGTGACCATCGCCACCAACATGGCCGGGCGCGGCGTGGACATCCTCCTGGGCGGCAACCCCGAGGGCCTGGCCCGCGACGCGCTGCGCCGCCAAGGATACGATCTGGCTACGCTCGACCCTGCCGTGTGGGAGGCTGCCCTGCGCGAGGCTGAGGCCAAGTGCGAGGCCGACCGCCAGATCGTGGTGCAGGCCGGCGGATTGCACGTCGTGGGCACCGAGCGCCACGAGGCGCGCCGCATTGATAACCAGTTGCGCGGGCGTTCGGGCCGCCAGGGCGACCCTGGCTCGTCGCGCTTTTACGTCTCGCTGGAAGACGACCTGATGAAGCGTTTTGGCGGCACGTCCGTCGCGGGGATCATGGATCGGTTAGGGGTGGATGAGAACATCCCCATCGAGCACAACATGGTATCCAAAGCCATTGCCAACGCCCAGGTGCGCGTCGAGGGCCACAACTTTGACCTGCGCAAGCACATCCTGGAATACGATGATGTGGTCAACCAGCAGCGCCATGTGATCTATGACCAGCGCCGTCTGATCTTGACCGAAGAGAACTTGAGGCCCATCGTACAGGATATTTTGGAGGAAACGCTGGCCGACCTAGTGTCGTCGTTCACCCGCGCTCAGGACGAAGAGGATTGGGATCTGGCCACGCTGCACACCACGGTGGATCGCATGATCCATCTGCCGCCGGGGCATTCGGCCAACGAGTGGGCCAACCTGAGCGCCGCCCAAATCCGCGACCAGGTGTTGGAATGGGCGCGCAAGCGC
>CAZYPJ010000284.1:5045-5319 GCA_964649365.1 uncultured Anaerolineales bacterium
TACGACGAGCACGAGGCCGAACTGTCGCCCGCCATCATGCGCCAGGCGGAGCGCTTTGTGATGTTGCGGACGATTGACGGCCATTGGGTGCAGCACCTCACCGCGCTCGACGAGTTGCGCGAGGGCATCGGCCTGCGCGCCTATGGCCAGCGCAACCCGTTGGTTGAATACAAGCGTGAGGCGTTCGATTCCTTCGAACAGCTTCTCTCCAAGATCAAGACCGATGTGGCCGGCCGCATTCTCAACACGCGCCTGGTGGCCCAGCAAGCCGCGC
>CAZYPJ010000285.1:0-326 GCA_964649365.1 uncultured Anaerolineales bacterium
CCCCCAGCTTTTCTTTGGCTTCGGGCAAGCGTTCGGCGTCCACATCGCATACGGCGTGAATGCGCGCCACCTCGCTGGCCTCGAACGCTGTCCGAAAGCTCCCCCCGCGCCCGCATGCCCCCACGATCCCAAAGCTCAGCTTGCTCAACACGCTCATAGTCTGATCTCCTCTGGAGTTTTCTAGTTGCGCAAGCCCAGGGCGCGAAGGCGGGCGCTCATCATGGCGTAGGCTACTTGGGCCTTATCCTCGCGCAGCCATTTGAACGACTCGACCGAAATATAGCGATTATAGCGGATCTCGCCAACCGCCTGGGCAAAGGGAGCGC
>CAZYPJ010000285.1:336-5315 GCA_964649365.1 uncultured Anaerolineales bacterium
AACTCGTTGTAGGGCTACTTCCCTACCACGCCTTTCAAGTGGCAATGGACGATGTACGGCCCCACGCGGAGCACCGCCTGGCGAATATCGGCGCCCAAGATATAGAAATTGGTAATGTCGCACAGCACCTTGAGATTGGGCGACCCTACCGCTTCGATCAAGCGCAAGCATTTATCGGGCGAATCCATGATATTGGCCTCGTGATTGTGGATCGCCAGGTTGATCCCTTTGGATTCGGCATAAGGCGCCAACGCTTTGAGGACCTGGATGAGTAGCTTCCATGCCTCAGTGTCGCCTTCGGACAGCCAGCCCGACAAAAAGTTCACGTTGGGGCTGCCCAGCGCCACGGCGATGTCCACTAGCAAGCTCCAGCGGGCCACCGCGCCGTCGAAATCCTGCTGCGCATAGTTCACCAGCGGCGGCTGGGTGTAGGGGTTGATGGCCGCCACGGCCAGTTTGTGCTGGGCGAGCAATGCTTTGGTCTGAGCCAATTGCGGTTCTAGCGGTTCGCCGGTGCGGATATGCGCATCGGGGCCGCAGACGATCTCGATGGCGTCATAGCCGATGCGGCTCAAATGCTCGATAACCCAGGGCAGGGGTTTGTCCACTAACCCGCCGGAATGGAACGAGATGCCGATCATGTTGCCTCCTTGAGCACAGTTGTCAACGCCGATAGCTGAGGATGATGATGAGCGCAGGCGCGCTCGGCAATATTCACAACGCCATTATAGCTGCAAGCGCGTTGCCTTCAACCGTGACCGTTGTCAGCAGTTCGGGAAAATTGACATCCCATCACAACCTGTCTATATTGCGAGCCAGCAGAGCAGCAACCCTGTGTGTAGAAAACAGATGGAGGTGTCTGGATGCCTTACGCGATGTGCCCAAGTTGCGATGACGACATCTACCTGCCGCGCAGCCCTCGTCTGGGTGAGATCGTCGCTTGCCCCAATTGCGGCGCTCGGCTCGAAGTGGTGGATGTGAACCCGCTCGAGCTGGATTGGCCTTTGGACGATGAGGATGAGGAAGAGGAAGACGAGTTCCTTGACGACGAGGAGGATGAAGAGGAGTAAATGCTTCCTCGGTCGCAATGCCTGCGCCAATGACTGGGGCGATTCACAAGTGCTTGATGGCATCAAACCTGTCCCCAGGGAGTGCGCCGAAGAGCCAGCAGAGGAGATTGTGCGCATGACTATGTCATCTCGTGAGCGGGTAATGGCCGCGCTGCGGCGCGAAGAGCCGGATCGTGTGCCCTATTGCGAATTGGCGGTGGATCGCGCTCTGGCCCAACAGATCATGGGCTGGGGCCAGCCTACTAGCCAGGCCGCCAACCTAGAGGCCAATGCCTATACCATCGAAGAGGCGAAAGCTCTGGCGACCAGATTACAGTTGGATAACCTTTGTTTTGTGATGCGCGCTCCCGTCTATGCTCGTAAGCTCCCCGGGCAAGATGGCCGCCTCTTCTATGGCGACGGTCTGATCCAAACCGATGCCGATTTCGACAAACTGGAATTGCCCGACCCGCACAACGATGCGCTCTATGCCGACGCCGAAGTATTTGCTCGCAACCGTGGCGACCGCGCTCTGTGGTTCGTCACGCGCATCGGCATTTTTTCGACGATGTTGAGCATGGGCACTGAGGCGTTCAGCGTGGCGCTGTACGAGAACCGCACGTTGGTTGAGCGAATTCTCGACCGCTATATCGAATGGATCGAGGTAGTGGCCGAACGCATCTGCCAACTCGGTTTTGATGCGTTCTTTTCCACTGACGATATGGCGTTCAAGAGCGCGCCCTTCTTTTCGCCCCAGGTGTTCCGCGATCTGGTGCTGCCGCGCTACCGGCGCGTGCGCGCCAAGATCACGATCCCGTGGTGCATCCACAGCGACGGCAATATGATGCCCTTCCTCGACGATCTGGTCAGCCTCGGCGTTGCCGGAATGCACCCCAACGAAAAGGGCGCGATGGACATTCGCGCCGTCAAGCGCGATTACGGCTCGCGTATTTGCCTGTTGGGCAATGTGGACTTGAACATCCTCGGCATGGGTACGCCGCAAGATGTGGATGACGAGGTGCGCGACTTGATCCGCGACGTAGCACCGGGCGGCGGATACATCGTCACCAGCGGCAATAGCCTGGCAGCCTATTGCCGGCCCGAGAACGCCCTGGCCTTGGGCGAGGCCGTACAACGTTACGGGCGCTATCCCATCCACGTATAGACACGGCGCCGGGGTTGTGCTATCATGGCAGCGCTTCGCGTTATTCCTGCATACCATCATATGATACGGAGGTTGAGCGTGGAACCGAGATTAATCGCCGATTACGCTTGCAACACGGGCGAGGGTTGCTTGTGGCACCCCGACGAGAAAAAAGTCTATTGGGTGGACATCCCCAAGGGGCGGCTGTTCAGTTATGACCCGGCTACCGAGTCTCACGCGATGGTCTATGAGGGCGAAGTGATTGGCGGGTTTACGCTGCAGGCCGATGGTTCGTTGCTGTGCTTTGGGGCCAAAGGCGCGGTGATGTCCTGGCGCGATGGCAAGATGACCACGCTCATCAAGGAAATCCCCGACGAGGTGAATAGCCGCTTTAACGACGTGATCGCCGATCCGGAAGGGCGCGTCTTTTGTGGCACCATGCCCACTAAGGAGCGCCTGGGGCGGCTCTATCGGCTCGACCCCGATGGTACGTTCACCAAATTGCTGGATGGGATCGGCTGCTCCAACGGCATGGGCTTTACGCCCGACCTCAAGGGAATGTACTATACCGATTCCACGGTGCGCCGCATCTATTTGTTCGATTATGACCGTGTGACGGGCTATCTCACCAACCAACGCTTGTTCGTCAAAACGCCCGACGACGAAGGCGTGCCCGACGGCATGACGGTGGACGCCGAGGGCTTTATCTGGTCAGCTCGCTGGGATGGGAGCTGCCTGGTGCGTTTTTCGCCTATCGGCAAAGAGACGATGCGAATTATGTTTCCCGCAAAAAAGGTCTCGTGCGTCACCTTTGGTGGGCCAGATTGCACTGATATGTACGTCACCACGGCGGGCGGCCAGGATAAAGCCGCTAATGGCCCGGGCGCAGGGGCGCTGTATCACCTCAACCTCGGCATCAAAGGTGTGCCCGAGTTTCGATCCAAAATCCTGATCTAGCCCAGACCAAGTCGAGTATCGAGGAGGGCGTTGACCAACGCCCTCCTTTTGTGTTTGTCCTTGGCGCACATATGCGGCATAATCCGGTTCGGTGGGTGTATCCTTGCGGCAGGAGGCTATATGACAGACCGCGCCTCTCAAGATTTGACGCAGCTTCAGAATGAGATTGCCGCCCTGCGTCAGGAGAATGCGCGCCTGCGCAAGCAGGCAGACGCCGACGCTGTGGCGAGCAAGAATGCGCAAAGCGATCTCGAACGTCAGGCGCAAGAGTTGGCCCGCTCCAATGCGATGCTCTCGGCGCTCGGCCAGGTAGCTGCTCGCGTAGCCACCACTTTTGATCCCGACCTGGTGATGAGAACTCTGGGGGAGGAGCTAAATCGCCTGGGGATCAATTCCGCTGTCGCCCTGGCGGATGCGGATTCGGGACAATTGCGCCTACATCACGTGGCGGTGGATTCGGCCCTCCTTGCTCTGGCGGAGCGCCTGGTCGGGATGCACTGGCGCGACTTTGCCTTGACGCCCGATCTATGGCTCCTTTTCCGCACCTTCAGTGAATCCAAAGCATTCTATATCGCCGACGCTTCTCCTCTAGCGCGCGGCATACTACCCGCGATG
The DNA here is from genome assembly GCA_964649365.1 of uncultured Anaerolineales bacterium. GTDB lineage: Bacteria > Chloroflexota > Anaerolineae > UBA1429 > UBA1429 > CAZYPJ01. The sequence continues at coordinate 4,102 of CAZYPJ010000285.1, forward strand.
CCCCGCTGGTTGGTGGAGCGCGCTTCGTCGCTGGTTGGCGTCAAGCCAGGGGTCGCCGCCATCTGCGCACCTTTGGTCTTTGGCGACCACTCCATCGGCGCGCTGGCCCTGTGGGGAGAATCGCTACGCGAGGATGATCTGTCGGCGGTAACTCTTTTCGCCAATCAGGTTTCGGTCGCGATTCAGAATGCTCAGCTCTATAGCGCCAGCGTCGAACGCGCCGACGAATTGGCGCATGTCAGCGAGAATCTGCGCCAAGAGCTGGCAGCCCGCGCCGAGACTGAACGTGGGCTGCGCGCTTCGCAGCGCATCCTCGAGTTGCAGAATCGCATTGCCAACGTCTTTCTTACCTCGCCCGATGAGGCCATGTACGCCGGGGTGCTTGCTATTGTTCTGGAAACGCTGTCCAGTCGTTATGGCATCTTTGGTTACATCAACGAACACGGCGATCTCGTTACCCCTTCGATGACGCGCGATATCTGGGAAGAATGCCAGATGGCCGACAAGACGATTGTTTTTCCCCGGTCATCCTGGGGAGGTATCTGGGGCCGGGCGTTGATAGAAGGGCGCACGTTCTATTCCAATGACCCGCTTCCTACCCCCCCAGGGCATGTACCTATTACTCGCGCGGTATCGGCGCCGATCATCCATGCCGGCGAAGTTGTAGGCATCCTCACCGTAGGCAATAAACCGGAAGGCTATACCTCAGAAGACATTTCCCTGCAGGAACGCATCGCCGAGATGATCGCACCGGTTTTGCACGCGCGCTTGCAGCGCGACCGGGACGAGGCGCGTCGCCGCCAGGCGGAGGAGGCATTGCGCGAGAGCCGCCGGGCCGCGGACACGCTGTTCAGCAACCTGCCGGGCATGGCCTATCGCTGCAAGAATGATCCTGATTGGACGATGGAATTCGTGAGCGAAGGCTGCCTGGCGTTATGCGGCTATCGCGCTGACGATCTGATTGATAACCGCGTCATCTCGTATGCGCAGATAATCCATCCCGATGATCGGCAATTAGTGGCCGATGGTGTAGATCAAGGGTTGCGCGACAAGGCTTTCTTTGCGATGGTCTATCGGATCGTGGCGGCGGATGGCGCCATCAAGTGGGTCTGGGAGCGAGGGCGCGGCGTCTATGATGAGAGCGGTGCGCTAATAGCGCTAGAAGGCTTTATCACCGACATTACCGAACGGGTGAGGGCCGAAGAATCGTTGCG
>CAZYPJ010000286.1:0-5307 GCA_964649365.1 uncultured Anaerolineales bacterium
TCGATTTTTTTAGTATCATGTCTTCGATGGTTGCCGTGGCCTTTTTCATGCGCATCTTTACCCATATCGTGCTCCCAACCTTTGTGGTGGTTGGGCTGGGCGTACTACTCGACCGCATCTGGCATGTGGATATCAAGACGCTCTCGCGCACGGCTATCTATGTGCTAGCGCCGTGCTTTGTGTTCTCGTCCATCGTCGAATCGCAGGTTGGGGCGAGCGAGTTCGGTCTGATGATTGCCTATGTGGTGGCGCTCACGTTGTTGTTGGTGGTTTTGGGGTTGGGGGTGGGCAAACTCTTGCATTGGCCGGCCCGTCAGGTGGATGCGCTAATCTTGAGCGTTGCGTTTATCAATTCGGGTAACTTTGGTCTCTCGATTATTCTCTTTTCATTTGGACAAGAGGGCGTGGAACTGGCGACGGTGTTTTTTGTGGCTTCGAGCTTTGTGGTGAACACCGTGGCGGCGTTCATCGCTGCGCGCGGCGGCGGCAGCGCCAAAAAGGCGCTGAGCAAAGTGGTGCGGCTGCCGGGCATCTATGCCTTCTTGTTGGCGCTGCTGGTGCGCTGGGTGGGCGCGCCCATACCTACGGTGGTGATGGAACCGCTTCGGCTGGTGGCGCGGGCGCTGGTGCCCATTATGCTACTGATGCTGGGCATCCAGCTTTCGCAGACCTCAATCGGCAAGCGGTATAAGGATGTGGCGGTGGGCGTAGGGTTGCGGCTGGTGGTGGGGGCGCTGCTCGCGGCTGGCCTGGCCGGAGTGATGGGCTTGCGCGGCCTGGCGGCCAAGGTCGCTGTCACTCAAGCCTCGACGCCTACGGCGGTCAACTCGGCGCTGATGGCCATCGAGTTCGACGCCGACGCCGAGTTTGTGACTTCAGCAATCTTTATCTCGACGTTGCTCAGCAGCGTGACGCTGACGGTGGTGTTGGCGATATTGGCTTGATGAGCCTGTTGCGGGGGGATAGATCGGCCTTGCCTAGTCGCCCCCCAATTCCAATACGTCCGACGTCATGCCGATCTCGATGATCGCGGTGGCCGCGATAGCGGCTACCGCCGTCCATAGCACCGTCCAGATGCGGCGCAGGCCGCGCTTTTTGCGGAATTCCCCCTTACTGGCGCGCCACCACAACAACATTGCTCAAATCCCCAAGATCGCGAGCGGCGGCATTTGTAGATCCATCATGTTTCTCCTTAGGCGCGCAACACATGGCTACCAATGCACTGCTCTCGATGTACATCGATCCCTTATTGCGGCTCGAATGGTTTGCCCAGCGCCGCCGGGGGGGAACCGCGCAGCAGACTAGCGATAATCGGGCGCAGTTTGGGCGGCAAATAGTCCAGCACGCGCTCGGTGAAATCGCCGCTCACCAATAGCAGCGCCACGATCATCAGCGCAAAGGGCGCTGCCTGAAAGATCTGGGTAGGCACGTTGGGATAAACCGGTTGCAAGATGCTGCCCAACGACTTCAGAAAGCCAAAGAGATAAGCCCCAAAGGCCACGCGGAAAGGACTCCATCCACCGAAAATCACGATGGCCAAAGCGATCCAGCCCATGCCCGCTGTGTGGCGGTGGCTCCATCCTAACTTGACGCTGAGTGAATAGGCGGCCCCACCCAATCCTACCAGCGCCCCGCCTACGGCTGTGTAGATGTAACGCAACCGGTTGACCGGCACGCCGCGTGAATGCGCCGCTTCGGGGCGCTCGCCGATGCTGCGCAGCTTGAGTCCAGGCTGCGTCTTGGCGATCCACCACCATATTACGATGATCGCCGCATAGCTCGTATATACCAGCGCATCGCCGTTGAACAGGATTGGCCCGATGACGGGTATGTCGGCCAGGCCGGGGATTGGCCAATGCGGCACGCTTGGCCCAGGCACGCGCACAAACGGCTGGCCCAAGAATGAGCTGAGATCGGCGCAGAGCAGCGTGAGCACAAATCCCACTGCCACCTGATTTTGCTTGAGCGCGATGCTGGCATAGGCGACGATGAGCGCTACAGCAGCCCCTACGACCATAGCAGCAGCAAACCCCAGCATCAGGCTGCCACTCAGCAGCGCTACGACGAACCCAGCCATTGCAGAGAGCAGAATTGTGCCGTCTAGCGATAGGTTTACAACGCCAGCGCGTTCGGTGAGGGTCTCGCCTAGCGCCGCGAACACGAGGGGCGATGACGCAGCCAATACCGACCGAATGGTCTCGATGATCAATGTATTGGCCATGACTTACCCCTCCTTCCTTTCCAGCTTTTGGCGCAGGCCGCGCACTAGCAGGAAAAACAATACTACACTGGATTGCAGCACTCCGCCCAGAGAGGAGTCAAGCTGCATCCGCAACTCGAGCCGTGGGCTGCCTACCTGAATGACCGAGAAAAAGAATACTACCAGGGGAACCCATTCGGCTCGTAGCCCCGATAGCAGCACTACCAATTGGGAGAGATAGCCATAACCACCCGAAATGCTAGGGATCAGCCGGTGATAGACCGCCGTAGTCTGCACCGACCCAGCCAGCCCCGCCAGCGCCCCGCAAGCTGCCAACGCCAGGATCAAGTTGCCGCGTGTGTTAATCCCCATCCGTTGCGCAGCCTGGGCGTTCTGGCCGATGGCCTTGAGTTTCAATCCCCAATAGCTATCGCGTAGCAGAAAATAGACGACTATAATCGCTATGATAGCGATGGCTAGCGGGATCATGCTGGCGCGGGTGTTGCCGATAATGGGCATCCAGGCTTCTTGGGGGAAGGGGTCTGTGCCCGACATGGTAGCCCCGTCGGGGGGCTTCCACGGGCCAAAGATGAGATAGTTGGTCAGCGCGGTGGCGCAAAAGTTCAACCCCAAGCCTGCGAAACTCTCATTCAACTTGCCGTAACTGCGCAGTAGGCCGATCAGCGCGCCCCACAAGATTCCGCCCGCCATCCCAGCGATGATCGTGAGCGGCAACATGACGTAAACAGGAGCTTTCACACCCAGCGCCACCCAAGTGGTCGCTAATGCGCCGGCGATCATCTGCCCTTCGACGCCGATATTCCACAAGCCGGCGGCAAAAGTGATGAGCATCCCCGCTGCGCACAATAACAGCGGCACCAACGCTACTATTACATCGGCCAATTTGCGCGTGCTTTCAAAGGCGCCGCCCAAGATTTGGCCCAACGCTTCTAGTGGATCGGCCCCGGCGAACAACAGAATTAAGCTCGATGTGATGAGTGTGAGCACAAACGGCGCGAGGCCCCAGGCCAGCGATGCGAGCGATGACCGCTTCATTGACGCCTCCCGCCGATCAAATAGCCCAATTCCTCGCACGAGATGGCGCTGGCATCCACTGGCGCCGCCATCTTGCCGCCTGAAAAGACCACGATACGGTCGCTGTTTTCGACCAACTCATCCAGGTCGGTGGAGGTAAAGAGAATGGCTGTGCCCTGTTCGCGGCGCTGCAACAACTTGCTCCACACCCATCGCGACGACTCGACATCCAACCCACGAGTGGGGTGCTCGAGCATCAGCAGGCGCATACGATCGGGAAGCATCGCCAATAACGCGCGCTGCTGGTTGCCGCCCGATAGCTCTTCGACGCGCGTTTCGCTGCGCCCGATGATGTTGAACGCCCGAATCATTTTTTGAGCGCGATCTTCCGACGCTGGCCAGGAAATGAAGAAACCTCCGCGCTCGCCCGTCAGCGCAGCGTGTTCGCGGAGCGTCAAGCCGGGGATCATGCCCTCTTCCAGTCGCGCGGCAGGCACAAAGCCCACGCCCATCTCCATGAATCGTTGGTAAGGTTGATGGGTCATATCTTGTCCGCCGATGAATACATGGCCCGACGTTGCTTTCAGAATGCCGGCGCAGAGTTGCATCAGAATCTGTTGGCCGCTTCCCTCTAGGCCAGCTAGGCCGATGATCTCGCCTTCGCGCACTGCTAGGTTGAGGTGTTCGACGCGCAAGCGATAGGTGCGGGCGGCGACGTCCGCTAATCGCAAAGCTACCTGACCCAACGGAACATCGGGCCGTTGCGAGCGGCTGAGGCATTGCCCGAACATGAGCGTCACCAATTGATCGCCGGAGAAGGGAGCTGTAACGGCGCCTGACACTTTGCCCTGGCGCAATACCGTCGCCCGGCTACAGAGCGCCTCGACTTCGTCGAGCTTGTGCGATACAAAGATGACTGAAAGCCCCTCGGCGGCGAGTCGGCGGAGCGTATCGAACAGCAAGACCTTTTGCGGGGCCGAGATGCCTGTGGTCGGCTCGTCGAGGATAATGACACGCACGCCCTGTGATAGCAAGCGTACTAGTTCGAGTTGTTGTCGCTCGCCAATGGTAAGGCTGGAAGTGAGCGCTTCAGGGTCGAGATCAAAGCCAAAGCGTTGGCACAGCTCGGCCAATTCGCGCCGCGCCGCTGCGCGCCTCTGCATCAACCCCGTTTCTCGGCCAAGCACAAAGTTGTCTAGGACGGTCAGAGGAGGCACATCGAGGGGGTCCTGGTGCAACATGCCGATGCCCGCGCGAATTGCTTCAGCGGGCGAAGCGAACTTGACAGGCTGTCCATCCAGCAGAATCCTCCCAGTGTCGAGGGATTGGTATCCCGAGAGGATCTTCATCAGCGTGGTCTTGCCTGCGCCATTTTCGCCCAGCAGTCCGTGGATCGCGCCTGCCTCGATGACCAACGAAATGCCATCGTTGGCTCGCACTGGGCCGAATCGTTTGTGAACGTCGTACAGCTCAACTTTCATAAAGAACCCTTGAACACGCAATGCTTGAGAATCCACACATTTCATAGGGCGGTTCAAGAATTATCGCTGAACCGCCCCGTGTTGGTGTTGCCAGCAAACCAGGCGCAGACGATTACTTGCTTGCGCCTTCCATGCCTTCGAGGAGTTGCGGCAGGTACCAGATCTGATCGTCGGTGGCTTGCTCGCCGTCCTTCAGATAGACTGTCCCATCCTGAAGCGACAGCGGCCCAACGTATATCTTGGCCTTGCCGGCGCCGAGATCCTTGATGTACTCCTGGACGATCTTTTTCTCATCGTCGGATAGGGCAGGCCCCATCTTGAACCCGACAGGGCTTTTATCGTGATTGTTGATGTCTTTCCAATCGGGGTCAGCCCACACCCAGCCTTGCTTGAACTTGCCGTTTTGGACGGCCTTGATGTATTCGACGTAGGCCGGCCCCCAATTAAAGTATGGCGTGCCCAGGCAAATCTCGGGCTTGATCTCGCAGGCGTTCTCATAATCGTAGGGAATGGCCCAGACTTTCTCGCGGTGGTCCTTGCGCTGGCCAGCAACTACGCTGCCGTCGGAAGTATCAATGCCCGAGAGGCTCC
>CAZYPJ010000287.1:0-5306 GCA_964649365.1 uncultured Anaerolineales bacterium
TATGGGGCGGGAGGGAGTCGAACCCTCACGAGGTTACCCCCAGTGGATTTTAAGTCCACAGCGTCTGCCATTTCGCCACCGCCCCATCAAAGAACGAGGCGGAGAGGGCGGGATTTGAACCCGCGAGGCTCATCGCCTACACGATTTCCAATCGTGCGCACTCGACCGGGCTATGCGACCTCTCCGCAACAGCGTCCATTATAACATGCCCCCCGCATTCGTCAAGTCTTGCGCTTTTGACAGCGTGGCCCCCTTGCGATAAAATAGCTCAGATAGTGCCGGGCCGTTTTTTGGCCTGCCGCTGGATTGTGGCTGAACAGGTTCTCCGGATGGCGCTACTCGGCTTGCGTAGTCGAGCGATCAATTGCGCGTCCATCCGCGCCCCAAAAAGCATATACCATCATGCAAGCGCACAGGAGGTATCAACGATGAGCCAGATGACAGAGATTAGCTGGCACGGTCGCGCCGGTCAGGGAGTGGTAACCGCCGGCGAGCTATTGGCCGAGGCCGCTATGGAAGAGGGCAAGTTCTTCCAAGCTTTCCCCGAGTACGGTTCCGAACGTATGGGCGCCCCTATCAAGTCGTACACCCGCATCAGCGACGCTGAAATCGAAATCCACGCCCCCATCCTCGAACCCGATGTGGCCATTGTCGTCAACCCCAATCTGATCGGCGTCGTGGATTTCACCGAAGGGCTAAAGCCCGACGGCATGATTATCATTAACACGCCGCAGACCCCCGCCGAGATTCGCCAGCGCGTCAAGTTCAAGGGCGGCCAGGTCTGGTGTGTGGACGCTACCAAGATCGCGATGGAAGAGTTCAAGCGCGACATCCCCAGCACCATGATGCTCGGCGTGGTGGCGCGCGCCACCGGCCTGGTGCATGTGGAGGCCATCACTAACCTCACCAAAGAAAAGCTCGGCGGCAAGCTGCGCCCCGAGGTCGTCGCCGCCAACGTCCGCGCCATCGAGCGCGCGTTCAACGAGTGCGTGCAGGGCTAAGGCGCCATCTACCGGGCCTGGCCGCTACGCCGGTCGGCTCGTTGTTCATTATCACGTTTTGATTTCAGTGGAGGTAATCCAATGGCAAAATATGAGTTTCCTCGGCTCGACATGCCCTGGAAAGAAGTCCGACCTGGGGGCGTCGTCACCGAAGCGGCCAACTCGGTGGCGTACATCACCGGCACCTGGCGCACGCTGCGCCCCGTCCGCGACTTGGAGCAGTGCACCCAGTGCCTCATCTGCTGGATCATGTGCCCCGATTCGGCCATCACCGTCGAAAACGGCAAAGTAGCAGGGTTCGATTACGACCATTGCAAAGGTTGTGGCATCTGCGCCGATCAGTGCCCGGTGAACATCAAAAAGGCTCACAACGCCACCGGCAAGATGGGCAAAGTGATCCAGATGGTGCCGGAAACCGAGTTCGACAAGTAATTCGTCTAGCGCAATATCCCCCTGGGAGGACAATATCATGGTTCAAAGCAAATACATGCCGCTGGATGGGGCCAACGCCGTCTCGCAGGCGATGCGGCAGATCAACCCCGACGTGGTTGCGGCTTACCCCATTACCCCGCAAACTGCGGTGGTGCAGCACTTTTCCGAATACGTGGCCGACGGCATCGTCAACACCGAGTTCGTGCCGGTGGAGAGCGAGCATGCCGCTATGAGCGCCTGTGTGGGCGCGTCGGCGGCCGGCGCGCGCGTGATGACCGCCACCGCCGCCAACGGCCTGGCGCTGATGTGGGAGATGCTCTACATCGCATCGGGTATGCGCCTGCCCATCGTGCTGACGGTGGTCAACCGCGCGCTCTCTAGCCCGCTTAACATCCACTGCGACCATTCCGATAGCATGGGCGCTCGCGACGCTGGCTGGATTCACCTCTACGCCGAGACGGGCCAGGAAGCCTACGATAACACCATCCAGGCCATCCGCATCGCTGAGCATCCCGATGTGCTCACGCCCGTCATGAGCTGCCAAGATGGATTCATCACTGGCCACGGCGTCGAGCGCGTGGGTCTGTTGCCCGATGACGCTGTCAAAGAGTTCGTGGGCGAATACAAACCCAAATACGCCTTGCTCGACGTGGCGCACCCTACCACCATGGGCGCCTGGGATTTCACCGACTATTATTTTGAGCACAAGCGTCAACAGACCGAAGTGCTGAGCAATTGTATGCCCGTCATCGAGGCAGTCAGCGCTGAATACGCCAAGCTATCGGGCCGTCCTCAGCCGATCCTCGACATGTACGGCATGGACGATGCCGAGTTCGCCGTGATCGTGCTCAGCTCTTGCGCTGGCACCTCGCGCGCTGTGGCTCGCGAATGGCGCGCCAAGGGGATCAAGGTCGGCGTGCTGAAGCCGCGCCTGTTCCGCCCCTTCCCCTACAAGCAGATCGTCGAGGCCATCAAGAACTGCAAGGCCGTCGCCGTCATTGATCGCGCCATCGCGTTCGGCTCGCCGATGGGCTGCGGCCCGCTCTTCCTGGATGTTACCGCGGCGCTCTACAACGAGGGCGTCTCGGGCCTGCCGGTGATCAACTATATCCACGGCCTCGGCGGCCGCGACACCACCCCGCCGATGATCGAGAGCGCCTATAAGGATCTGCAAGCGATCGCAGCGGGCGGCCCGCGCGGCGATATGGTCCGTTACCTGGGCTTGCGTCAGTCATGATAAATACCAGGCTCGCAGGGCCATTCGCAGCGCCCGACCGGGCTGAATGAGCAAGGAGAACTCACGATGACAGATAGAATTCGCATCAATTTGCGCGAGATCATCAATAACGAAGATCGCTTGGCCCCCGGCCACCGCCTGTGCGCAGGCTGCGCCGAGCCAGCCGCTGTGCGCCAGATTTTGCACGCCATCCAAGAGCCGGTGGTCATTGCCACAGCCACGGGCTGCATGGAAGTCTCGACCACAGTATATCCCTTCACCGCCTGGCGTACTCCCTGGATTCACAGCGCCTTCGAGAACGCCGCCACCACCATCTCGGGCGTCGAGGCGGCTTACAAGGCGCTCAAGCGCGCCGGCAAGATCCCCGAAGATCAGGACATCAAGTTCATGGCCATGGGCGGCGACGGCGCCAGCTATGACATCGGCCTGCAATGGATCTCGGGCGCGCTAGAGCGCGGCCACAAGCTAGTCTATGTCTGCCTCAACAACGAAGCCTACATGAACACCGGCATCCAGCGTTCCGGCGCCACCCCGCGCGGGGCCAACACCACCACCTCGCCCGTGGGCGAAGTGATCCCCGGCAAGACCCAGTGGCGCAAGCCCTTTACCAAGATCATGGCCGCGCACGATATCCCGTATGTAGCCCAGTGCTCGCCGCATAACTATCGCGACTTGATGATGAAGGCCAAGAAAGCCTTTGCTCCCGACGGCCCCGCCGTGCTCATCGTGCTGGTGCCCTGCCCGCGCGGTTGGCGCCACGCCAGCGAGATCACCATGACCGTAGCCAAGATGGCCGCCGATACTTGCTATTGGCCGCTGTACGAGGTGGATCACGGCAAAACCATCGTCAACTACAAACCCAAGGAAAAGCTGCCCGTCGCCGATTGGTTCAAGATGCAGGGGCGCTTTAGCCATTTGTTCCGCCCGGCCAACGCCGGCCTATTGGCCGAGATTCAGGCCAAAGTGGACGAGGAGTGGGAGCAGTTGCTCAAGGACGAGGCGAACTCGTAGCCGATGATACGGGCACAAGGGTAGCGTGAGCAACGCTACCCTTTTTTCACATAGAAGGGGTATAGAGAAGATGCCGATTGGAGACCGCGTATTCGCCTCCAAACACCCGCTGATCCAGCACAAGCTGACGTTGCTGCGCAGCGTGGACACGGAGCCGAAAAAGTTCCGCGAACTGATTCGCGAAATCTCGACCTTGCTGGGCTATGAGGCCACCTGCGACCTGGCGCTAGAAGACGCCCCGGTCACCACGCCGCTGGCCGTCACCACTGGGCGCAAGCTGGCCGAAAAGATCGGCCTGGTACCCATTTTGCGGTCGGGCCTGGGCATGGTGGATGGCATTTGGGAATTGATGCCGGGCGCCGAAGTGTGGCACATCGGCCTCTACCGCGACCATCGCACTTTGCAGCCGGTGCAATACTATAATAAACTACCCGTCAGCCCCACCGTGCAAGTGTGCCTGGTGCTCGACCCGATGCTGGCCACCGGCGGCTCGGCGGTGGCGACCATTGACATTCTAAAGAAATGGGGCGCGCAGCGTATCAAGTTCGTGGGCATCATCGCCGCGCCCGAGGGGCTGGAGGCGCTCACCACCGCCCACCCCGACGTGGACGTGCACATCGGCGCCATTGACGATCATCTCACGCCGCCGCCCACGCGCCCCGGCGATCCGCCCGAAGGCTATATCGTGCCCGGCCTAGGCGACGCCGGCGACCGCCAGTTCGGCACCGCCTGAGCCATTTGCTGGTAGGGGCGACCCTACGTGGTCGCCCTCTCTGGGATGGTTCTGGCGGCCGCAAGGGCCGCCGCTACACCATCATCATGATAGGGAGCGTCATGTCGCCCCTGATTTTCCTGATCGTGTTCGCCCTTTCCGCCGGTCTGGTGTACGCCTGGACGCCGCTGGTCATCCGCCTGGGCAAACGTTGGAAGTTGGTGGATTTGCCCGGCGGCCGGCGCAAGCACCAGGGCGAGGTAGTGCGCATCGGCGGGCTGGGGTTATACCCCGCGTTCGCCATCGCTGCATTGGCCACGTGGGGCATCCCCCGGCGCGACCCGCTGGAGCTGACCCGCCTGGCGGGGGTGCTGATCGTCCTGGGCGCGGTGTGGGTGTTGGGCCTGCTCGACGACCGTTTCAAGCTGCCCTCTTGGGTGCAAGTCGTGGGCATTGTGGCCATCGCCGCCCTGGCGATCCCCTTCAAGGTGTTTATTGAGCTGTTCAACGATCCCTTCACCCAAAACCAGGTCAAGGTAGAATGGTACCTGATGATCCCCATCACCCTGATCTGGCTGGTGGGCATGACGGGTACGATGAACATGCTCGATGGCCTAGATGGCCTGGCCACCGGAGTCACGGGCATCTCGGCGTTGGTGCTGTTCGTCCACATGCTGCGGCTGGGGCAATACAGTGTTTCGCTGTTGCCGCTGGCGCTGCTGGGTTGCTGTCTGGGGTTTCTGCCCTACAACTTTTCTCCTGCGCGCGTCTTTTTGGGCGGCGGGGCCTACGTGCTGGGCATGGCGTTAGCTTGTTTGTCCATTGTAGCGGGGGCCAAAGTGGCCTCAGCGCTGCTGGTGGTATGGCTCCCCATCGTAGATGTGATCTGGCAGATCTATTCACGCTGGCGGCG
>CAZYPJ010000288.1:0-5264 GCA_964649365.1 uncultured Anaerolineales bacterium
CGCGCCGCCTTCCAGGCGGCAAGGGGCCGCTAGGATGGCGACGCTCCCTCGCCTAATCTTTTGCCTCTGCGAGCCTGGTTCAGCTCAAGCCCATGCCTACCAGGTTGCGATAGCTGATCGCCAGCGATTCGAACGGGTCGCGGCCATAGCTCTGATCGTGCTCGACCAGGTACCATTCCACGCCGCTCTCCTTGGCCGCCTCCAGGATGGCGGGCCAGTTCAGGTTGCCCTCGCCGAGTTCGGCAAAGCGCTGCTAGCGTTCGGGGGTGATGACCATATCCTTCAGGTGCAGCAGCGGCTCGCGCCCGGCGCACCGCTTCACCCACCACGCCGGGTCGCCGCCGCCGGCGGTGATCCAATAGACGTCAATCTCGGCCTTGAGCATAGCGGGCGGGGCCTGGTCGTACAGGCGAGCGAGCCAGGTCTTGCCGTCGTACTTGACCAGCTCGTGGTTGTGGTTGTGGTACGAGAAATCCATCCCCGCCTGGGCCAGCTTTTCGGCGATGGGGGCCAGCTCGTCGAGGAAGCGCTTTAGCCCGTCGAGGCTGAAATACTCTTTGTGCAAGCGACCGTTAGCGGGGTGAGGGCACTTCCACAGCAAGTGCGCTTCGATCAGCGCGTCGAGATCGTCGGTGAAGCGGTTCCAGCCCACGTGGGTCGAAACCACGTCGAGGCCGTTATCGGCCACGATCTTGGCCACTTCTTTGGGGTTCACCGGCCCAAAGCCCGAAATTTGCACCGCCTTGTAGCCGATCTTGGCCACTTTGTGCAGTGAATCCGCTACGCCCTTGATGTCTTGGGTGAACTGGCGCACGGTGTACAGTTGCGCCCCGACGACGTGTTTCATGGTTGCCTCCGTTTGATCGTTGGCCGGGCGACGCATCGCCCGGGGAATGATGCGCATGATAACACAAAAAAGGATAGGCGAGTAGCGCGCATTGACACCCCCGCCGCCCCGCGCTATACTCCCCGCCATGCAAGACGCGCTCACCCCTATCCGCCAACAATATCTCCAAGCCAAAAAGCGCTACCCCGACGCCATCGTCTTTTTTCGGCTGGGCGATTTCTACGAGACATTCGACGCCGACGCCGAGATCGCCGCGCGCGAGCTAGAGGTGACGCTCACCTCGCGCAACGTGGCCAAGGGGTCGCGCATCCCGATGGCGGGCGTGCCCTATCACGCCGTCGAGGGCTACATCGCCAAGCTGATCGCCAAGGGCTACAAGGTGGCCATCTGCGAACAATTGGCGACCAAGCCCATCAACGGCTTGATGCCGCGCGAGGTGGTGCGTGTGGTCACGCCCGGCACGGTGATCGAGCCGAACCTGCTGGCGGACAAGCGCAACAATTACCTCGCCGCCGCCGTGTTCGACGGCGAGCGCGCCGGCGTGGCCTACGCCGACATCACTACCGGCGAGTTCGCCGCGACCCAACTCGAAGGCGCCGACGCCATCCTGGCCGCCGCCCGCGAGCTGGCCCGCCTGGCCCCCGCCGAGGTGATCCTCTCCGACGGCGGCGAGAGCTACCTGGGCCACGGTTATGAGATGACTGCCGAGGCCGCTCGCCGCTATCCGGCGCTGGCGGCGCTGGAAACGCCCCTGACGCTCTATGACGATTGGCGCTACGAACTGGGCAATTGCCGCCAGGCGTTGCTCGATCATTTTGGCGTGGTTACGCTCGCCGGTTTCGGCTGCGACGGGCTGGACGCCGCCATCCGCGCCGCCGGGGTCATCGTGCAATATCTGCGCCAGAACCAGGCCGGAGCCTTGGCGCAACTGACGGGTCTTAGCACCTATACCACCGATGCGTTCATGGCGCTCGACACGGCCACGCGCCGCAATCTCGAACTCACCGAGACGATCCGCGCCCACAGCTTGCAGGGGTCGCTGTTGGGCGTGTTGGATGAGACGCTGACGCCCATGGGCGGGCGCTTGCTGCGCCGCTGGATCGGTCAGCCCCTGCTGGATTTGGCCGCGCTCGAAGCGCGCCTGACGGCGGTGGACGCCTGCTACCGCGACTTGCCGCGCCGCGCGGGCTTGCGTCAAACGTTGCGCCATTTCGGCGATCTGGAGCGCCTGGCCAACCGCATTGTGCAGCGCATCGCCAACCCGCGCGACCTGGTCGCGCTAAAGACGGCCCTGGCCAAGCTGGGCGAGATCGGCCCGCAGGTGAGCGATCTGGCCCGCGAGAGCGCCGTCGAGGGCGCGGCGGAGGTCTATCCGCTGGATGGATCGGGTTTGGCCCCCTGCCAAGAGGCGATTGACCTCATCGCGCAAGCCCTGGTGGACGATCCCCCGGCCATACTCGCCAACGGCGGCGTGATCCGCCCCGGCTATTCGCAGGAATTGGACGCCATCGAGCGTTCGGTGGCCGAGGCCAAGCGTTGGGTGGCCGGCTTGGAGCGCGCCGAGCGCGAGCGCACCGGCATCAAGACGTTGAAGGTGGGCTACAACCAGGTGTTCGGCTATTACCTAGAAATCACCCGCGCCAACGCCGACCAGGCCCCGCCGGAATACATCCGCAAGCAGACGCTGGTCAACGCCGAACGTTACATTACGCCCGAACTCAAAGAGCGCGAGGCGCTGATCCTTAACGCCGCCGAGCGCACTCAAGCGTTGGAACAGAGCCTGTTCCGCGACCTGCTCGACGCCCTGGCCGCGCGCGCCGAGCAATTGCTCGCTGCCGCCCGCGCCGTGGCGCACCTCGATGTGTATTTGGCGCTGGCCGAGGTCGCGGCGGTGAACGATTATGTGCGCCCCGAACTGGGCGAGGATCGCGAGATCGTCATCCTGGGCGGGCGCCACCCCGTGGTCGAGCGCGCCCTGCGCGATGAGCCGTTCGCCCCCAACGACACGCGTCTCACGCCCGACGAGGCTATCCACGTCATCACCGGGCCGAACATGAGCGGCAAATCCACCTACCTACGGCAGGTGGCGCTGATCGCGCTCTTGGCGCAGATCGGCTCGTTTGTGCCGGCGCGCCGGGCGCACATCGGGCTGGTGGATCGCATCTTTGCTCGCGTCGGCGCGCAAGACGAGATCGCCGCCGGCCAGAGCACCTTCATGGTCGAGATGGTGGAATTGGCCAATATCTTGCGCCACGCCACCTCGCGCAGCTTGTTGATCTTGGACGAGATCGGGCGCGGCACCAGCACCTACGACGGCATCTCCATCGCCTGGTCGGCGGTGGAATATCTGCACAACCATCCTCGACTGCAACCCACGACGCTCTTTGCCACCCATTACCACGAGCTGACCGAGCTGGCCAGCTTCCTGCCGCGCGTGCGCAATTACAATGTCACTGTGACCCAAGAGGGCCAGCGGGTGGTGTTCACCCACCACATCGCGCCCGGCGGGGCCGACCGCAGCTATGGCATCCACGTGGCGCAGATGGCGGGCCTGCCCGCGCCGGTGATCCATCGCGCCGAGGAAATCCTGAAGGAATTGGAGGCCGCCGCCCAGCGCGTGCCAGTGAACGTGGGCGCGCGCGTCATCAAGGTGCAGCAATTGCCCTTGTTCCAGATGACCCACCCGGTGGTGGAAGCGTTGCTCAAGCTGGATGTCTCGGCCATGTCGCCGCTGGAGGCGATCAACAAGCTCTACGAGTTGCAGCAAAAGGCCAAGCCGTAGTCGCGGTTTCTAACCGCGCCTTTCTGGCTCGCCGAGCGAACCTCGCGGTTGGGAACCGCGCCTGCCTATGATGATGCGTCGCCAACCAAGCGCCAAGATCAACTCTTGGCTGTTTTCCCTGGTAGTCGTAGCGCTGCTGGGCCTCTTGGCCTGGCAACTGGCGGCCAACCCGGCCCACGAGGAGCGCGGCATTGCGCAAGAGCGGCTCGACCAAGCCGGCGCCGCCCTCGACCTCGATCATTCCACCGCGCAGACGTTTTACTCCGAGCGCGCCGGATTATGCGCCGTCGAGTTCCTACTGGTGCGCTACCGGCCCGACGACCCCTTGCCCGCCGACGCCCGCGTGTTGCTGACCCTGGAGCGGCTCGACGCCCCCGGCCCGGCGCTGGAAGTGGAACTAGACCCGGCGGGTTGGCGGCACAACCAGCCCGTGCGCTTTGCGTTCGACCCCCAGCCCGATTCGGCGGGCGCGACCTATCGCGCTGTGTTAAGTTGCGATGCGCCCACCGATCTGGCCTTTTGGCGCACCGCCTCCGACGCCTACGCGGGCGGGGCCGCCTACGACGGCGACGCGGAGCAGCCCGGCGACCTCTATTTCCGCACCTATTACAGCTATCGCCTGGCCGACGCGCTGGCCGAACTCGCCGCCATGCTCGGGCGCGGCTTGGGGCTGTTGCCCGCGCTGCTGATCGCGCTGGCGCTGCCCGGCTGGGTGTTGGCGCTCTATCTCCTGCCCGACGCGACCGATGCGCCGGGCGCGCGCTGGGCGCTCATCGCGGCGCTCAGCATCGCCTTCTGGCCGATTCTGCTGCTGTGGGCGGCGGTGTTCGGCGTCAGCCTAGCGGGGGGGCGCGTGTGGCTGATCGTGGGGCTATTGGCGGCGGCGGGAGCTTGGCGCGCCTGGAGTCGGGGCCGCCGTCCCCCGCCCCGTGTGTTGCCGCGCCGCGACCCTTTCCCCGAAATCGCGCTGGCGCTGATCTTGGCGCTGACCGTGGCCACGCGCATGATCCAAGTGCGCGATCTGCGCGTCCCCGCCTGGGTGGATTCGGTGCACCACACCATGGTGACGCAGCTCATCGTAGAGCAGGGCCACACCCCTGCCAGCGCCGAACCCTATCTCCCCGCGCGCGACTTTCACTATCACTATGGCTTTCACGCCGTGGCCGCCGTTTTCGCCTGGTTGAGCGGGCTAGAGAGCTATCGCGCCGTGCTGATCGTGGGGCAGGCATTGAACGCGCTGGCCGCGCTGGGGGCCTATGCGCTGGGGGCCTGGGCGGGGCGCAGCCGCTGGGCCGGCGTGGGCGCGGCGCTGGGCGCCGGGCTGCTCTCGGTGATGCCGGCCTATTTCGTTAGTTGGGGGCGCTATACGCAACTCGCGGGGTTGGTGAGCTTGCCGGCGGCCTGCGCCGCGCGGGATCGGGCGATCCATACGGATCGGGCGATCCACGTAGGGCGGGCCTCGTCGCGGGGTTGGATCGTCGCCGGGATGCTCGCCGCCGGCCTGGCGCTGACGCACTATCGCGTGGCGATCTTTTACGCGCTGTGGTGGGCGGCGGCGCTGGCTCTCAACGTTTGCCGCCGGGTAGGGGCGAAGGATTGGGGGCGACACGGAGCGCCGCCTTCCAGGCGGCAAGG
>CAZYPJ010000289.1:0-5258 GCA_964649365.1 uncultured Anaerolineales bacterium
ATCCGTAGATACGTCTAGACCCTGCCCGCCCCCAAAAGGGGGTTACAGGCCGCTCTCCCCCTTGGGCAGAATCTCTTTATAAAAGAACTCTTCCGCCGCCGCCGGGTTCACGCCGCGATAGACCTGGTCGGCCACGCGCACCGAGACGCCCATCGAGCAGGCGTCCATGCAAAAGCTGCCGATCAACTCGACCTTGGCGCTCAGGTTCTCTTGGGCGATGAGCCGCTCGAACGTCTCGGCCACTTTGTCGCTGCCGCGCACATAGCACGAGCTGCCCACGCACACCGTAATCGTTAACATGCCGCTTCCTCCACCATGCTTACTTCCTTAACTTGCTCGGCCTCGGCCACCTTTTCCACGCGCACGGCGGTCACTTTGAACCCCGGAATCTTGCTCACCGGGTCGAGCGCGTCGTTGGTGAGCCGGTTGATGGGCGCTTCGGCGTAATGGAACGTGCCGAACACCATCCCGGGGGCAGAACGATCCGTGATCCGCGCGCGGGCCGTCACCTCGCCGCGCCGCGAGATCACCCGCACCCAATCGCCCTCGCGCACGCCCAGCCGCTCGGCGTCGCGCGGGTGCATCTGTATCCGCTCTTCGGGCGCGATGAAATCCAGGCCCCGCGAGCGGCGCGTCATGGTGCCGGTGTGATAGTGATAGCGAATGCGCCCCGGGCTGAGATAGATCGGGTACTCGTCGTCGGGCAATTCGGCCG
This sequence comes from uncultured Anaerolineales bacterium, assembly GCA_964649365.1. Lineage (GTDB taxonomy): Bacteria > Chloroflexota > Anaerolineae > UBA1429 > UBA1429 > CAZYPJ01. Next base: position 716 of record CAZYPJ010000289.1, read on the forward strand.
GCGGCGTGTACGCCAGGGGGAAGAACTTGCCCAGCCCCCGCGCAAAGCGCCCCTTGTGCAAGTAGGGCGTGCCCGGGTGGTACTTGGTGGGGCAGGGCCACTGCAAGCCGCCGCGCTCCAGCCGCTCATAGCTGATGCCGGCATAGCTCGGCGTCAGCGCGGCGATCTCGGCGAAAATCTCTTCGGGGTTCTTGTAATCCCAATAGCCGTCGGCGTTGGGGCGGATGACGCCCTGGCCGCCGTTGTTGGCCGCCGCCCGCTCTTGCAATTTAGCGCCCACGCGGCGGGCCAGCTCGGCGATGATCTCCCAATCGGGCAGGGCGTTGCCGGGCGCATGAACCGCCTGGCGCACGCGCTGCACGCGCCGCTCGGTGTTGGTGAACGTCCCATCCTTTTCGGCGAAACTGGCGGCGGGCAGCACCACATCGGCGTGTTGGGCCGTCTCGGTGAGGAAAATATCCTGCACCACCAGCAGATCGAGCGCGTCCAGCGCCTTGGCGATGTGCTCGCTGTTGGCGTCGGAGAGGGCCGGGTTCTCGCCCATGATCCACAGCGCCTTGAGCTTGCCCGCCAGCGCCGCCGGGAACATCTCGGTCACGGTCAGGCCGACCTTGTTCGATAGCCTCACGCCGGTGGCCCAGCCCTGCTGGAACTTGGCCAATACATCCTCGCTGGTTACCGGTTGATAGCCCGTCATGACGTTCGGGAGCGCGCCCATGTCGCAAGCGCCCTGGACGTTGTTCTGGCCGCGCAGCGGGTTCACGCCGCCGCCCTCGATGCCCACTTTGCCGGCCACCATCGCTAGGTTGGCCAGCGCCTTGACGTTATCGGTGCCGGAGGTGTGCTGGGTGATGCCCATCGCGTACAAGATCATGGCCTTGGGCGCTTGGGCGTACATCCGCGCCGCGCGGCGCAGCCCCTCGGCGGGGATGCCGGCAACCTTTTCGACGTATTCGGGCGTGTAATCGGCCACCGCCCGCTTGAGTTCCTCGAACCCTTCGGTGCGCTCGGCCACGTATTGCTTGGCCCACAATTCTTCCGCGATGATGACGTGGATCAGCCCGTTGATCCAAGCCACGTCCGCGCCCGGGTAGGGCTGGAGCCAGATATGGGCGTAGCGCGTCAATTCCACCTTGCGCGGGTCAATGATGATGAGCTTGGCCCGGCGCCGATCCACCGCGCGCTTGACCATCCGCCCGATGATGGGGTGGGTCTCGGCGGTGTTCGAGCCGGTGATCAGGATGCAATCGGTATTCTCGATCTCGGCCATCGAGTTGGTCATCGCGCCCGATCCAAATGAGGCGGCCAGACCGGCCACCGTGGAGCTGTGTCAAAGCCGGGCGCAGTGATCCACGTTGTTCGTGCCGATCACCCCGCGCATGAACTTTTGGAAGAGATAGTTATCCTCGTTGGCAGCGCGCGCCGAGCTGAGGCCGCCGATGGCGTCGGGGCCGTATTTCAGGCGGATATCGGCCATTCTTTCAGCGATGAAATCCAGCGCCTCGTCCCAGTTGGCCTCGGCCCAATAGCCGTCGCGGCGGATCAGCGGCTGCTTGAGGCGGTCTTTGTGGTTGATGAAATCGTACCCAAAGCGGCCCTTGGCGCACAGCGCGCCTTTGTTGGGGCCGCCGTCCGCCGGGGTGACGCCGGTGATGTGGTCGCCCACGGCGTTCAGTTCCAGCTCGCAGCCGCAGCCGCAATAGGCGCAGACCGTCTTGACCTTTTTGGTCTCCCAGGGCTTGCCCTTGGGCTGGCCCATCGCCTCGGTCAAGGCGTTCACCGGGCAGATGGCCAGGCATTCGCCGCACGAGACGCAGGGGGTGGGTTGCCCTGGGGCCAGCTCCACCGGCGCGATGCGCGTCTCGGCGCCGCGCCCGCGAAAGGCGATGGCCCCCGCGCCGGTGATCTCGGCGCAGGCTTGCACGCAGCGCCCGCAGAGGATGCAGCGCCGGGGATGGTACTTGATGAGCGGCGTGGCGTAGGCCTCCGGCTCGATCTCGATGGGCTTGATGTCGTAGGTGTGCAGGTCTTCATGGGCGATGTCGTACTCGTGCGCCAGATCTTGCAGCTGGCAATTGCCGTTCAGCTCGCAGGCCGAGCAGTTCAGCGGGGGCTTGAGCAGCAGCAGCTTGAGCGTTTCGCGGCGCAGGTTTTCCAGCGTGTAGGTATCGGTAGCGACGACCATCCCCTCGCTTACTGGGGTGGTGCAGGCCGTGACGGGCAGCGCCGCGCCGTTCACCTGCACGATGCACAACCGGCAGGCGCCGATGGGCTGCAACTTGGGGTGGTAGCACAGCGTGGGGATGCGCACGCCGTATTCGCGGGCCACGTCGAGGATGGTCTGGCCCTCGCGGGCCAACACCTCGCGGCCATTGATGGTCAGTTTGATGCGGCGCAGGTCGGTTCGTTTTAGTGATGGCATATCTATATCGTCACCTCGTCGGTTGGGTTAGTGTTCCGTCGCCACCAGCAAAATGCGGTAGCAGCGCAGGCAACGGTCGGCCTCTAGCAGCGCGTCCTCGGGCGAAAGGCCGCCCTCGACCTCGTCGAAATCGTCAATGCGGTCTTGGACGGCGCGCATGGGCACATCCACGCGCTCGACGCCGCCCAAGCGCTCCGCCGGGTCGTCGTCCACGGCGGCGATGTTGCGGAACACGCGGCTCAGGCGCTCGTCCTCGGTCAGCGTCACCTGGCCATGGCGCAGATACTGGTCAATCGAGTTCGAGGCGCGCAGCCCGGCGGCCATCGCCTCGATCAGCGTGGCCGGGCCGGAAACGCAATCGCCGCCCGAAAAGACGCCCTCGACGTTGGTGAGCAAGGTGTCGGGGTCGGCCTGCACCGTGCCGTATTTGCTGGCGGCGGGGCCGTCGGCGCCCAGGCAGCGCGTATCCACCTTCTGGCCGATAGCGGGCACCACCATATCGCACGCGATGACAAACTCGCTGCCCGCCACGGGCGCAGGGCTGCGCCGGCCGCTGGCGTCGGGCGCGCCCAACTCCATGCGCACGCACTCGACGCCGATGATCTTGCCGTCCTCGATCACCAACTTGGTGGGGTTGGTGGTGAAATGATAGATCACGCCCTCTTCTTCAGCGTCGTGCACTTCGGCCTTGTCGGCGGGCATGGCGTTGCGGTCGCGCCGATAGACCAGGTGCACTTCTTTGACGCCCAGCCGCAGCAGGCAGCGAGCGCAATCCATCGCCACGTTGCCGCCGCCCACCACCACGGCGCTCGCGCCCACCTCAATGGTCTTGCCCAGGTTGACGTTGCGCAGGAACTCGACGCCCGGATAGTAGCCAATGGGTTTCTGATCCTCGCCCTCGACGCCCAGCCGGCTGCCCAGTTGCGCGCCGATGGCCACGAAAATGGCGTCGAACCCGCGCGCCTTGAGATCGGCCAGGGTGAAATCGCGGCCCAACACTTGTTTGTAGTGGATCACCGCGCCCATCTCTTGGATGACATCCCATTCGGCGCGCAGCACTTCGCGCGGCAAACGGTAATCGGGGATGCCCAGCGCGGCCATGCCGCCCGGCTCCTCGTTCGCCTCGAACACCTCGACGCGGTAGCCCTTGCGCAGCAAGTGATAGGCCGCCGTCATGCCCGCCGGGCCAGCGCCGATCACGGCGATGCGTTTGGCGTCGGGGGCGACCTGGGGGCGCTGCTCGATGCGCTTGATGGCGTGGTCCATCTCGACATCCGAGACGAACCGCTTGAGGTGCTTGATGCTCACCGGGTTATCGAGCTTGCCGCGCCGGCAGGCGAACTCGCAAAAGCGGACGCACACGCGCCCGCACACCGAGGCCAGCGGGTTCTTTTCCTGGATGACCGAGAGCGACTCGGTGTAGCGCCCGGACTTGATATACTCAATATACCGAGGGATGTCGAGGCGTTCGGGGCAAGCCTCGATGCACGGCGCCGTCACTTTGGTGTGATACTTGCCGCGCGGGCGGCGCACGCCGTCGTGGATGGCCTTTAAGAAGGCGTCCTCGTGGCGGTCGAGCAGGGCGATCACCGCCTGCATCGAGCTGTGGCCCAGCTCGCACATCGAACCCTCGCGCACCAGATTGCCGATCTGCCGCAGCGTCGCCAAGTCCTCTTCCTTGCCCTTGCCGTCGGCGATGCGCGTGAGGATGTCGGCGGCTACGCGCGTGCCCATGCGGCACGGCACGCACTTGCCGCACGATTCGCCCTGCACCACCTCCATATAGGCGCGGGCCATATCCACCACATCCACGCGCTCATCGAACAAAAAATAGCCATCCCAGCCCATCACCGCCAGAATGCTGTTCCCCGGCGCGTACTCGCCCAGTTGCTCCAGCTTGGCGATCATCGCCGGATCGGTGGGGGGCTGGTCGCCGCGCTTTTCAATCACCCGGTTTTCCCAAACGCCCACGATTGTTTCGCTCAAGGTTCTTTCTCCCCCAATAATGGACATGATTGACAGGATTTGCAAAATGGTTCAACGGTAGAGATCATCTTGTTCCTCTTGTAAATCTTGTCTGACAATCAAAACGGACATGATTCACAAGATTTACAGGATGAT
>CAZYPJ010000290.1:0-4409 GCA_964649365.1 uncultured Anaerolineales bacterium
GCCGCGATCCTTTGTCCTTACAAGCGCTTATCGTTCTTTGACGCTCACCGCCCGGAACTGCGCCGCGCCCTCCGTCACAAACGCGCCCAAAGCGCCGACGTGGTGGTCGTACAGCCGGCACGAGAGCGCCGCCTGGTCGTTGGCATAGACCACCAGGCACGTCCCATCGAGGAAGGCGCGCAGGCGCACCGGCGCGCCCGGCTGCATCGACAGGGGGCGCTCCATCATGAACGGCTGGTCGCCCGGGCGCGGCCAGCGGTCGAGCGTCATCCGCTGCGCCGCCGGCTCCAGGCGCAGTTGGTAATAGGCGTCCAGGGCGTCATCGAGACGCAGCAACAGGCCACAGCTCGCCGTCCCTGGTTCGTAGGCGACCGTAGCCTCGACCAGGCACTCATCGGGCAGCGGCGCGTCGGTCAGGCGGATGGCCGACGCGCGCCCGACGGCTTGCGCCGCCCAGCCGTCGCCGTAGGCGCGCCAATCGCCCAAGAGCGGACGCGGCGCGAGCGGCAAGGAATGCGCGAACGCCGCCAAGATCGTCTTGGGCGGGCGCACGGTGAGCGCGCCGTCGGGCTGCTGCTCAATTTCGTGCACCACCAGGTTGCCGCCCCACTGCCAGCGCCCCTCGTCGGTCTCGCCTTCGCGGGTGGCCAGCCACCCAAAGGCATAGCGCCGCGCGCCGTCGCCGGCCGTCTTGGCGGCGTAATAGGGGCGCCCGTCAAAGGTATCGTTGCCTGGGGCGATCCACGGCCCCGCCAGGCTGCGGCTCAGGCGATAGTGCGTCACGCAGCGCTCGCTAAAGGTGGAATAGACCAGGTACCACCACTCGCCGATGCGAAACAAGTCGGGGCATTCGTGGGTATAGTATTCATCGGGCGCCCAGAACGGCTCGCGCACCGTCCAGGTCTGGAGATCGGGGCTGGTCGCTAGGGCGGTGCAGCCGCGCTGGCGGCGCGGCGCAGCGGCGGGGTAGCGCTCGGCGCGCCGCCGTGCGGCCAGCAGCATCCAATACTCGCCCGCCTCCTCGTTCCAAAAGACGAACGGGTCGCGCCAGTCGTCCTTTTCATAGTCGGCGAGGGGGGCGACGAAACGGAAATCGGGGTCTTTGGTCCACGTGCGCAGATCGGGACTGGCGGCGCGCATCACCATTTGGACGGGCCGATCCGTGTTCTCGAAATGCGAATTGTGGCCGGTGTAATAGATGTGGAATCCCTGCGGCGCGGCGATGGCTGAGCCAGTGAACACCCACACATCTTGCGCCCCCTCGGCCCCGCGCGGCAGCGCCTCGCCCCAGTCCTCGAAATGGATGAAATCGGCCGTGACCAAATGCCACCAGGGCGTGCCCTCGCCATGGCCCTGCGGGTCGCGGTAATCTTTCAGATAGAACAGGTGATAGCGCCCCTGCCAATAGAAAGGGATGAAATCGGCAGCGACGCCGTCGTCGGGGCGGTAAAAGAGGGACATGGGGGTCTCCTTTCGGTGCGGGGCAGAGCGTATCTCGCGCCGTCGTCATAGGCGCTATCGGTTTGCGCTGGCTTGTGCAGCCCAATCACATACTCTTCGTGCATCCGCTGCTCGATTTGTAGCGACCGTTCGCCGCCCCAACGAGCGGGCATCATGCGCCGGTCGCGGTCGAGCCGTCGCACGGCGATGCCCCCCGCGTCGAACCCGATCTGCTCGCCGATGGCCGCCAGGCAATCTTGGGTGCGCGTATCTACCCCGCGCATGGTGGACGTGCCCACCACGATCACCGCCGAACGGTCGGGCTTGAGCACGCGATACATCTCGCCGAGGGCGCGGGTCATTTCTGAGTAATAGCGGTGTAGCACCTGGGCCTTCCGGCTATCCTCAACGGCGATGCGCGCCACCATCTCGGCGGCCAGCGGGGCCAACGGTTCGTAGCAAAAGCCAGTGGTCGCATCGCTGCCGATATATTGCGCGCGTCGCTGGCTCAGTGCGTCCATCGGGTAGCCGAACCAGACCAGCGAGAACTTGTGCGCCCGCATATAATCAATGGCATTGGCGGCGTAGGGCGGCGAGGTGACGATCAGGTCGGCCACGGCATCGGCCAGGCCCAAGGCTTGCGCGTTGGCGCTGATAACCTCTGCCTTGCCGGGGGCCTCGCCCAGGCTGCGTAGGCTGTCGAGGTTCTTGCTCAGGCGCTTGTCGAATTCCGCCAGCGGCGAGCGAATGGTTTTGCCCTCGACGCGGTGGGGCCGCGTGTGCGCCAGGTCGCGCGCCAGCGACACGCTGCTCGATTTGGTGATAATCACCGCCGAGAACGCCAGCTTGAGAAACGCGCGCACGTCGCTATCCTCGACTTGGGCGATGCCCTCGGTCAGCGCCGCCAATTCGACCTGCGCCTCGGGGGGAAACCAATAGTCAATAAAGGCTTGCGCCTTGTCGTCCAAGCGGGCGAACAAAGCGGAGAGCGTCTCAGCAGGGCGCTCGGCGACGAGCCGGCGCGCTTTGTGCAGCACGGCAAACGCTTGCCGTCCCACCTGTTGCGGCTGCAACGGCGTGGCCTTGACCTTGCACAACAACAAAGCCAAGGGGTCAATATCGCAGCCCAGGCCGCGCCGTCCAGCCAGCAGCGCCTCGACCACGGTGGTGCCCGAACCCACCATCGGGTCGAGCACCGTGTCGCCGGGGGCGGTCAACCCCTCGATGAACACGCGGGGCAATTGCGGCGGGAACTTGGCCGGGAACGAATGATAATTGTGCGAGGCGTACCCGCTGGCCGCGTCGTGGAAATCCAAGTCGGAGCGTAGCAGCGCGGCTAGGCGCTCGCGGCGCGCGCCGCCCGGCAAGGCGACGGCCGGCTGACCGGCGGCGGAAGGGTATAATCCAAGTTGCTGGTAGGGCATGGCTCATTCCCAAGGTCAAACATTTATTCTAATGTACTCGAAAATCACCGCCTGTCAATCGCCGCTTGCCCTTTCCTGCCCAAACCGCCTATAATCCCCCGCATGAAACTCACTGATCTCGACGCGCCCGGCTCCGCCGCGCCCGCCCCGCTGGTGGCGGGCATCAACCTGCAGAACGAGGGCGCGCTGCACGCCGCGCTCAAGCAGTGGTGCGCCCAGCCGGGCGACCTGCTGGAGGCGCGCGTGGATGGCGCGATCATTGACATCGTGCGCGGCGACCCGGCGGCGGGCGGCCTGCTGATCGAGGTGCAAACGCGCCAACTCGGGGCAATCGGCGCCAAACTGCGGCGGTTGGCCGCGCAGCATCGCGTCACGCTGGTCTACCCCATCGCGTTGGAAAAGTGGATCGTGGTGACGGCGCCCGACGGCGCGGTCTTGCGGCGGCGCAGATCGCCCAAGCGCGGGCGGCTGCTCGACCTGTTCGACGAGTTGGTGCGCATCGCCGACCTCGCAACCCAGCCCAACTTTGCGCTCGAGGTGTTGCTCATCCGCGAAGAAGAGGCGCGCTGCGACGATGGCCGAGGCAGTTGGCGGCGCAAGGGGATCAGCATCGAGGAGCGCCGCTTGCTCGACGTGGTGGAGCGCGTGACTTTACGCGGCGCGGAGGATTACCGCCGCTTCCTTCCGCCCGACCTGCCGCAGCCGTTCAGCAACCGCGACCTGGCGGCGCAGCTCGACCTCTCGATTCACACGGCGCGCCGCATGAGCTATGCGCTGGCCAAGATGGGGCTGATCCGCCGCGCCGGCAAGCGCGGGCGCGGGGCGCTGTTCGAGATCATCTAGCCACGACTTACACAAATGAACACGAATTACTGCTCCGGGTATGATTTTCTAAACGCCCCGGCGCCCACAAGGGACGCGACTACAGGTAGCCTATAGCGCCTTGTGCGCGCCATGCAGTGTTTATCGTCTCGCGCTCGGATCACAAGTCTGTTTTCACCCCTGGCGGCGGACATAGTTCATGGTAACTCTGTGATGAGTGGAGGCGTCTATGGTAGAGCAACCGTTGCAAGTAGCGATCATCGGGTGCGGCTGGGCCGGGGCGCGGCACGCCCGAGCCTTCGCTCAGGCGGGCGCGGCGGTGCGCTGGTGCGTGGACGCCAACGCCGCCCGCGCGCCGGCGCTGGCCGACGAGCTGGCCCGCGCCGGCCAAGCGGCGCGCGTGACCTTTGATTATTGGGCCGCGCTCGACGACCCGGCTTTGGAGGCGGTGGACATCTGCCTGCCGCACGACCTGCACGCCGACGTGGCCGTGGCCGCCGCCCAGGCGGGCAAGCACGTCCTGACGGAAAAGCCCCTGGCCGATACGCTCGACAACGCCGACCGCATGATCGCCGCCGCCGAGCGCGCCGGCGTCGTCCTGATGGTGGCCGAAAACGAACGGTTCAGCCCGCTCTACGCCCGCGTGCGCGACCTCGTGGCCGAGGGCGCCATCGGCGCGCCGGCGCTCGTCCAGATGAACCGCGAGTGTTACCTGAACCGCTC
>CAZYPJ010000290.1:4419-5224 GCA_964649365.1 uncultured Anaerolineales bacterium
TTCCTCAACGCCAAGTCCGCCGCCGGCGGGATGATGATGTCGGGCGGGGTGCACAGTTTCGCCGCGCTGTTGGCCATTTTGGGCGATGTGACCAGCGTGCAATCGCTGCGCGCGCCGCAGCGCTTTCTAGAGATGGAGGGCGACGATACTTCTATCGCATTGATCCGCTTTGCCAGCGGCGCGGTGGGGACGTTGGTGGAGAGCTTTTGCATGAAGAGCCTGGCCACCGCCGCCGGCGCCGAGGTGCACACTTTGCGCATTGACGGCGACCTGGGCCACCTCGCCGTGACCGATTGCCACACCATCCGTCTGTTCAGCGAGCGCCCCGAATACATGCCGGGCGGCCTGCTGATGGAGCACGCCATCCACGTGGCCGAGGCCGATACCTTTTTCCTAGAGGTGCAGCATTTTGTGGAGTGCGTGCGCGAGGGCAAGGAGCCGTTGACCAGCGGGCGCGCCCAGCGCCGCCCGCTCGAGATCGTGCTGGCGGCGTATCGTTCGATGGCGTTGGGGGGTATGCCAGTGGGGGTATAGATCACATACGTTGCCGAAAGTGTCGCCATCCTAGAACCACTCTTGCCAAGGACGCTATGGCTATCGAAATTGACCAAAGCAACAAAATCGAACGTACTGACAAGGATACCTACTTGGCTTTCTCGAATGCCAGGGCCTTGACGTTCGTGGTTGCTGCCGAAACGAAGAGGCAGATCGTAGATTACCTGGTGGGGAAAGGAAAATCGCGCAAGAAAGCCCATCTCATGGTCTTTGCAGCATGTCTGTTTATCCTGCTGCGCAATTGCTTTGA
>CAZYPJ010000291.1:0-5219 GCA_964649365.1 uncultured Anaerolineales bacterium
GTCATTTAGCAGCGACTCGAACGAGCGCAGACATTCGGCGTCCAAGTCGGCATAGACGCCGCCATAGTGATGGAGCACAAAATAGCGTGCGGCGTCGGCGCGCATAATCGGCTCGGGATAATTGTCATAAATAGACAAGAACCAGGGATAGTGCTGGCGCAAGAATGCGCGATTATCGGCGTCGGTCCAGAGATAATAGCGCCAGCCGGGGTGATGATCCTGCCACGTGCGCTGGTATGCCAAGAACTGGGATGGGACATTAGCGTCCTTCCAAGTCTGGTGCACGATCTTGGGGATGCCCGATTGTTCAGGCCGTTCGGCGCGCAGCTCTTGGGATGCAGCAGTCTCCTCTGTCGGAATGTCAACAGGCGGCGCAAAGGGGTTGCCCAGCAAGGGCGCTGGCCAGAGAGAGCGCGACTCTTCGCCTGTGCGCACCCGCTCCAGGTATGTCTCGATAGCTCGGCAGGCTGTCGCCAGCCCGTCCTCAGCTCGCATACTCACTCCTAGAGCCTGGACGCGTTCGCGACATTCCGGCGCCAACACCTGTTCGCGCAACGTGCGCGCCAACCCGTCAACCGTCATCTTGAAGGGGTGCATCGCCGCGCCGCATCCCAGCCGCGTCACGCGGCTGGCATTGTAGATCTGATCGTTGCCGTAAGGCTCAATGAGCATCGGGCAACCCTGGCGCAGAGCGCGGGCGATGGAACCGATGCCGCCGTGCTGGATAGCGCAAGCGGCTCGGGCAAAAAGCCAATCGTGCGGCAGAAAATCGGCAAACATCACTTCGCCCGGGATGATATCTCCCGGCAGATCCGATTCGGAAAAACCGGCCCAACCCTGTTGCACCAAAAGGGGCATTTGGAGCCGAGCGGCGGCGTGCGCGTGCAACGCCAGGGTTGCGCCAGGGTTCTCCAGCGGCTGGCTGCTAAAACTCAATACCAGCGGGCGCCGCTCCATGAAGCGACGCAGTTTCTCCGAAGGTTGCCATGTCCGCCAATCGGGTTCTTCGTAGAACCAAAAGCCAGTCAAATCCAGGCTGCTGCGAGGCTGAAGCTGCTCGACATCGGGCTGGCTGAAATGCGAGCTAGAGGCCAAGAGCACATGCCGCGCAAAGGCCCACGCTTTGGAGAATAAGGGCATCTCGCGATGAATGCCGAGCGCGGCAAAGACATCGCTGAAAAGCTGCTTATGGGCGTCGTACTCGCGCAAGCGCGCTTCGAGGATGGCCAATTGCTCCTCTGTCGCGGCCGGTTGTCGGAAAAGCGAGGGGTTCAGCGATACGGTTAACCAGGGAAGTTCTAGCGCCGCATGAGCGACATATCCCAGGCTGCGAATCGAAGTCGAGATGAGCAAGTCGGCGCCCTGGCATAGAGCGATCATCTCGCGCGCTTGAGCGATATAGCGTTCCAGATCGAAGGGCTTGGCGTCGGGGGGGGACGCGTCAGGAGGATAATTCCAGTGATCCCAAGCCCAGGCATTGGCGCGAGCCTCCTCGGGCCCGCGCTCTTCGTCGGTCAGCGCCACTACCTCGAGGCCGGCTTTGTGGGCATTATGATGCATTGCCTGGTTGATGACCAATCTCACGCGATGGCCTCGGTCGTTCAGCGCCTGCCCCAAGGCGATGAACGGAAGATGATCGCCCAGCGTACCACTGGAATAGAGGATGATGTCTGCCATGTGGGTATTTCTCCTGGAAGCCGATGCTCTTTTTACCCCGCCGTATCGAGGCGCTCATTTGGCCAATGGGCGTAACAGTCTGATCTCCCAAACATTGCCATCATTCTGGACAATCGTGGCGTCTATAGTTTCAAAAAACGCATTAATCGCATCCCAGATAGCCGGACTTTCGGCATTGCGGTGCATAGAGACGATGAGTGCGCCATGCGGCGTCAGCCAATGAGCATATTGAAGTATAGCCCGGATCGGTTGCCGAGCATAGTATAACGACTCGTTGAAAACGATGACATCAAACAATCCCAGCGGCGTCCACGTTTCCATGTCGGCGACTGTTAAGCGTGCGTTGGCGATGTGCAACGCCCGCGCTCTGCTGATCGCTTCGGAAGAGAAATCAATCCCCTGGTAACTTGCAAATCCCAGGGCGTTCAGGATGGTCAGCAGCCAGCCATCTCCGCAGCCGACATCGAGGATCGTCGCGGATGGTCGGGTGAAAGATGCATAGCTGGCGATGACATAGTATCGCGCCATTTCGGGCAACGAATGCAGATAATCCCAGCGCCCGCTCCGATACTCCGCCTCCCAAGCGGCTTGAGGGATCGGGCGTCCGCCTATGTTTCCGGCTGAGAGATTGCTTTCCCAAGGGATACGGGTGATTCGTTCCCATAAATCGGCAGGCGCTAGGCTCAGCGATTCCGATCCATGATAGGCGGCCAATGCCTGCGTCAGCAACAGCGGATCGGCGGCGGCCAAAGGATCGGCGGCAAGCATCTGGCCAACGTGCATCCAGAAAGGATGCTGAGGCGTGGAAGCCATCAAGATGCTGCTGATGGGCGTTGACGCATGAGGATGGCCTGACAATAGGGTAGCAGCAGTTTCAGGAGAGTGCAGCGCCAGCACCAGCCTTTGCCCGATCACAAGCGAGTCCACTCGCCCCAAGCATTCGCTCTCGGCGTCCACGCAAACCCCGCCGGCGTGGTGTAACACGAAATAACGCGCCGCGTTGGAGCGCGCCAGAGGACCGGGGAGGTCATCGAAAACTTGGAAGAAACCGGGGTAACGCTGGTTGAGTAAGGCGCGGATGTCTGCCAAATCCCAAAGGCGGTAGCTCCAATCGGGATGCTGAGTTCGCCAGCCCTGCTGCCGCGCCCGGGTCTCCGCGGGCGTCTCGGCGTCGAGCCAAACTTGGTGTATGACCTTGGGTATGTCGCCGGGAACGCGCTCTGCGGATAACCTGTCGGCGCGATCAACAATGGCAACCATCGGTCCTCCTTATGGAGACAAAAGCCCCTCGCAAGAGGGGCTTGGACTTTGGGCGATGCCTGCAAGATATACTTTTAGCTGTCGGGCGATGTCCTATACGGAGAGGATATTGGTTGCCCGGTAGGCGCCGATAGGATCCGACGCATTGATGGGCGTCGGGTAGATGCGTAGTTGAACGTACAATCGGTGAGATCCATTCCAGCCGCACAAAACGCTCCCGAGCGAGAAGCGAATCTGTCCCACGCAGCTATTCCCTGAAAGACTTCCATCATAGTCGGAAGGGTGGTTATCGAACTGTAGATTCCCAACATTGTCAATCGCCACGCCCATTAGGGTGGTGTTGTCATACACCTGTTTCAGGGGATCAATATATTCGAACTTGGCTTGGCATTGGCGTATGCGTAAGCCCATAATCATGGGGTCCTTGACTTTGCGAGCCTCTAGCCCCTGAGCCTCCACTGTTGGAGGAGACCATGTTTCGGGCAACAATAAATCGGCAGCGACTGCTCCCCCGCCGATGGCCAGCATCTTGACTAAGCGCCGACGGTTGATGAGATGCTCGCGTGAGCTTTGTTCTTGCTCTGGCAATTCGATTGTCTGATCTGGTTTCTCTTCCATCAAGATGCCTCCCAATGAAGCTGCGCCGAGACGATCTGACTATGCAAGTCAGTATATCATGGAATTGCGCCGAGTCAAGCGTCGCCCACGCGGCTTTGTACGTCAAGACCACTCAATTGCGCCGTACTCAGTTAGGGTCAGCAACGTCTGCTGCACATCGGCGGCGATGCTGTCCGCATTATCAGGATAGGCTTCGATCAGGATATCGGTGATCTCGATCACCGTGCGTTGCCCGTCGCATAATCCCCAGATGACGACGGCAGCAGAATTGAGAAGCAGCGTTCGCCGCCTGGCGGGATGCGAAATGATAAACCCCGGCTCTGGACCTTCGGCCTCGGCGACCTGGTAGCTACCGACTTGGTGCGGGCAGCGATAGTCGAGCATCGCTTATTTCTCCTTGCACAAACTACGTGCGGCGGGTTCCATCATAGGGCGCTGCGGAGCGATTTTGTGCAGGAACGAATCACCCAAACGGCGGGCGTCCAAAGTGATAGAGTCTGCCTCGGTGATTTTGAGACGCGGCAGCGCCCAGATATTCGATGTCAGCGTATTGGCGATCCCGGCTATGGTCGAAACGGCAGCCGAGTAACCAGCCTCTCGCACTAAGGTCTGAATGTGCGTCATGCCAGCGCCGTCGCCGAACGGATAAGAAAAAACCAGCGGCGCGGCGCTCAAATGCGCGCGGAGATCGGTGAACGACTCTTTGATTTCGCGGCGAACCTGCTCCTCGCGGATGGCGGCGAGGGAAATATGATGACGTGTGTGTGAGCCAAAGGAATGCCCCTCCTCCGCCAAGATTGTTACTTCGGGCCAAATCATCATTCTGACATGGTGTTGCGCCTCCGGGGCGTCCCAACGGTTATCCTTGTGACGCTTGGCGCCAATCTGGGAGGTAACCAAAAAGACCGTCGCCTTGAACCCATAGCGATTGAGGATGGGGCGCGCAATGGTGTAAAAATTCTCATAGCCATCGTCGAAGGTGAGGATCACCGGGCGGGGAGGAGGCGTTGCGGCCCCGCTGCGATAGGCCAAGTAATCCTGAAATGATACAGTGACATAACCGTGGGCGCTCAACGTGGCCATCTGCTCGGCGAACAGGCGGGTGCTGATCCATACCGTGTTGCCAGGAGGCGGTTCAGGGGCTACTTTGTGATAGAGCAATATAGGGATATCGTAGCCAGTAGCAGCTAACCATTCGATAGCGCCATATTGCGTCAGAGTCGTCAGCGTTTGCTGTACATCGGAATTGATGACATTTGCGTCGGGATAAGCCTGGCGAAAAAGCGTGACGCTGTAGTTGCCGGGTCGCTGGCCGTTGCTCAAGGTCCACATCACGGCGGCAATAGCGTTGGTTCGCAGTACGCTGGTTTGGGTCGGATGGGAGAGACAAAAATCATTCGATCCTGCGACGCGGATCAGCGTATAGCCCACAGATTGGCGCGGTCGTGTAGTGGGGAGTACAGTCACGTGGGCGGTCCATATAGAGGGCCGAATAGCAGCGGGTAGCCAATGGTAGTACTTTGGCTGGATTATAGAATCCACTCTCGCCGCCGTCAAACACCGCGCCCGCTTATTGCTCACTCTTGCGAGAGGCGTATAATTCGCTCGGTGTGGGTTTTTGCTTGTCTGTGGGCAGCTCATTTCCGTCGGAGCTGAGTTGACCC
>CAZYPJ010000292.1:0-5213 GCA_964649365.1 uncultured Anaerolineales bacterium
CCGAAGCCGCGCATCTGCCGCGCGGCGACGAAACTATCCTTGTGGTAGAAGACAATGCTGATGTGCGACGCTTTACCGAGCGCCTGCTCCATATCCTCGGATATCACGTGCTGGCAGCGCAAAGCGGGCCGGATGCGTTGGCGCTGATAGAGCAAACCCAAGAGTGCGTACAGCTCGTGTTGCCCGCCGTAGTCATGCCTCAGATGAGCGGGCGCGAGTTCGTAACCAAGTTAATGGATACTCACCCGCAAGCCAGGATCTTGTATATGTCGGGCTATACGGATGACGCCGTCGTTCACCATGGCGTGCTGGAAGCCGGTGTGCAATATATCCAAAAACCCTTCACGCTGGAAAAACTGGCGCGCAAAGTACGAACCGTGCTGGATATGAAACAGACGCCAAAAGGAGATGGAACCCCATGAAGCCACGAGAACGGGTGTTAGCGGCGTTGCACCATCGTGAGGGCGACCGGGTACCCACTGGCGAGAACGCCGTGGATTACGAACTGGCCGAGGAGCTTTTGGGTCACCCAACGCTGTACAACTCGCGCTGGCGTGAGCTGGAGGCGCTGTGGGACGGGCGTCGCGACGAGGTCGTAGCTGATTACGGTTCGGCTCACGTTGAACTAGCGCGAACGCTCGAATGGGATTATGTGCGCGTTCCCGTCGTGCCCCGCGCCAAGGAATATCATCGCCCGCGCATGACCGGCCCTTACTCGTGGCTCGGCGACGACGGATACGAGGTGAGCTATCATCCCGCCAGCGGCAACATCGCTGTGCGCAAAAACACCACGGATATGACCATCACCGACCTGCCCGACCCCGATGAGCCGTTTCAAGTGGATCCGTCGGAGCTAGAGGCCGTGCGCTATGTGGCGCGCGAATTGGGCGATACGCATTTTATCGTCGGGCGTTCGCCGATAGACGGCACTTTCCCCTGGCAAGAGACCACTGGCATGGAAGAGTTTCTCGTCCGTATGGTCACCGACCCCGAGTTCGTGCGGCGCGCAGTGGATGTTTATGTCAATCGCTCCATTGTCTATATCGAAGCGATGCTTGACGCCGGTTGCGACGCCGTAATGACCACCGATGACTATTCGGACAATCGCGGGCCGATCATGGGGCCGGAGCGGTTTCGCGAGTTTGTGTTGCCCGGGCTGGTGCGCCAGGTGCAAGCCGCCCATGCTCGCGGCAAGTATTTCATCAAGCACACCGATGGCAACGTCTGGCGCATCCTCGATACCTTCATTGACGCGCAAGTAGATGGCTGGCACGGCATCCAGCCCTCTATCGGTATGGATTTGCATTTGCTCAAAGAGCGCTACCGGGGCAAGCTCTGCTTCTTTGGCGGGGTCAACTGCGAGACCCTGGTTGAGGGAACGCCTGAGGATGCGCGCGCCGAGGTGCGATATGCCATCCAGCACGCTGCGCCGGGAGGCGGCTTGGTGGTGACGACGGGAAACGTGCTCCAGCCCGGCACACGGCGCGAGAACTATCTAGCAGCGCGCCAGGCTGTACGCGACTATGGCGCCTATCCGATCCGCATCGGCTAGACTGCCGCCATCCATACCACAACGAAAGCGAGCCTCGGCGAGTGTTGGGAATCCTCTACGCCCTGGGCATGAGCCTATGTTGGGCTGGCTCGGGCATTGCTATGCGCAAGCTCTCGACCTTTATGGATCCGTTCGTGCTCAATGGCGTGCGGGCTGCCTTTAGTCTAGTGGCGCTGGGCTTGCTCTTTCCTTTGATGGGAGATCCTGAAGCTTTTCGCGCACTGACTACCCTTCAGATATTCTATCTGATTGCATCGGTCATTCTGGGCGGCGTGGTAGCCGACACGCTATACGTCGCTGGGCTGCGTTTATTGGGTATGAGCCGCTGCTTTCCTATTGTCAATAGCTACCCTCTCTTCACTGTGCTTTTTGGCGTACTGTTCCTGGGCGAGCCGCTCGAATGGCAAACGCTTTTGGCGGCCGCTTTGGTGCTGGTCGGCATCTATTTCGTAGTACAGCCCGCGCACCGCAGCGCCCAAGCCGAAAGCCATCCATTGCCGGGTCGGCAATTGATCCGTGGTGGCTTAATTGCCCTGTTGACTGCCATCATCTATGGCCTCGAATGTGTCATCCTCTCGGTAGGAGCAGAGGGCGGCAATGGGTGGGTGGCCAAGGGCATCCGGGTGCCGGTGGTGGGGGTCGTCTCGCTGGCCATCGCCGCGCCGCGCGGGGCGCTCAAAGAGATTGCGCGATTCTCCTGGCGCACCATTTGGCTGCTGGTCGCCGCCGGGGTATTGGGATGGTCGCTAGCGGGCACATTCTGGGTGTTATCTATTCAAGCCCTCGGGCCGGGCCGGGCGGCCATCATCGGCTCGGCGGCGCCGCTCTTTGCCGCGCCGATGAACCGGCTGTTTCTCGGCGAGCGCCCCTCGCGTCTGGTGCTGGCGGGAACAGTGCTTACCGTGTTGGGAATCGTATTGGTGGTCTAGTCGGCGGATTGCTGCTCATCGGGCTGTTCTGGTAGATCGCGCAGCGCTTCTCGCGCCATGTCCTCAAAGGAGGGCGGAACCAACACTTCGCACTTGCCCAAGCCGTCAATCGTCAGCCCCAACACCCGACCGATGGATTCATAGCGCAGCATCGCAGGGATGCCCTGGCTTTCGAGCAGGCTTTTCGCCGCTTCGGCGCCAAGCGGCCCCTGCGATGTGAACACAATGACAGGGTCTTGTGATTTCGACATAGCGCTCTCCTTATCATACCTGCCTATCGCTTGTTATCTCGCACCCGGCCCAACACCGTCAAGGCCGCTGCGCCGCTGAGCGCATAGGCCGCCAGGTCGGGCAATCCCAACGCCATCAGCGCCGCCCAGGCCAGCCCGGCCAACACTGCGCCGGCCAGCCACCGTGAATGCGCCCGGGCCGCGATGACTATCTCTGCGCCGATGATCAGCAAACCCGGCGCGCCGCCGAGCATGGGCCAATTCATCAGGAATAGCGCCGCAACGGCAGCAGCCGCCCAGGCGACTCGGCGCAAACGTTCCCGCAAGCCGCCCGTCGCTGGCGCAACCGCCAGGCCGACGAGCAATCCCAAGCTCGCTTGCCATGCCAGCGGAATGCCCAGGCTTGCCGCCAGCGCCGCCGATAGCCCTACGCAGAAACCAGCCGACGCATCAAATAGACCAGCCAGAGCCGCCAGTCCAAAAGCCAATAACAATCCCGCCGCTTGCATCGTCAGTGTGATCTGTAACAATACGGCTGCATACGGTTGGAACGCCGCGCAGCACCGCCCCACTGCGAGCAGCGCACATTCCCACAGCGTGACCAATCCCATACATCCTAACAGCGCTCGGTTCCAATCCGCCTCGCCGGTGGGGGCGCCGAGAGCTACCCCGCTGAGGATTGACGCCGCGAGGCCGAGCAACGGCGCGCGCTGCCACGGAACGCCCACTATCAGATGCGCGCCCAGCCCCCAAACTGCGCTCAGCGCCCCCACCAACAGCAACGTCCATAGCATTGCGGCGCGCCGCCTGCCGGGGCTACGTGACACGCGTGGAATCTGCGAGGCCAGCGCGGCGCGCGCCCAAGCTCGCCAGCTCGCGCCGATCCACCCCAACCACCCCATGAGCTTATTTCTCCACTCGAAACGTTTGGCCGCCTTCTTTCGGCAAAGCCTCGTCGTTGACGGCCAAACAGCCCCCGCGAAGCCAATACGGGCGTAACGGGGTGAGAACCCGTGGCATATAGGCGTTCCTTTGCTTGTTGCCCTTGCGCTGGGGAACAATGCCCGTATTGTATGCGCAACAAGTCAGAGCGTCCAGAAACTTGACTCTGAAGCGCAACAGCGCTATCTTGCACAGCATGATGTTCACATTCCAGACACATGTCATCAGGCGAGGGAGAACAATGAGCAACCGAACCAAAAAACGCGCCGTAACTATGGGCTTGGTCATCCTCAGCCTGATGCTGGTCGTAGGCTGTATGCCCGAAGGAGTTTTTGGCCCCACTGCCGAGCCGATCACCATTCGCTTTGCCTATCTGAAAGAGACGGTGGATCTGAAGACACAGTTTGCGGCCTTTCACGAAAAGTATCCTTCGATCACTGTTGAGGCCGTCGAAGTCGAGCGTTTTGGCGGCGGCCAGTTCGACGCCTACATTCGCGCTGGCAATATAGATGTGTTTCGCACAGATCGCGGAGGACTACAATATGTCCGCGAAAATATGCTCAAGCCGCTCGATGATGTGCAGTTGGGCGATTGGGCGGGCATTCGCGATGACTATTTCAAGGGGACGTGGGAAGGTCTCAGCATCCAGGGACAGCAATGGGGCATCCCGGCTGGGTTGGATATGATGGTGATGTACGTCAACTTGGATCAGGCGCAAGCGCTCAATGTCGCATTGCCCACTGGCAAATGGTCTCTTATGACCCTGAACGAGCTGGCCATCAAGATGAACTACCCCGATGGGTTGCCCAACGCGCCTGGCAACAAGCTGTTCGGCTTGTGCACGAATATGAGGGACATAGACCCAGTGATCTTTGTCTATCTGCACGGCGGGCGGATCGTGGACGATCTCAACAATCCATCTCAGGCAACCCTAGATGATCCCCTCACCGTCGAGGCCGTACAATGGTACGCCAACTTGTTCTTGGACGATGCGGTCGCCCCTTCTCAAGCGGTGCTCCGCTCGGCGTTTCCGCGAGGGGGAACGTATGAAGCCGCTGTGCGTGGGGCTTGCGGCCTGTGGATGGGTTGGTATAGCAATCGCGGCGGCGCGGACACGGGCTTTGAATGGACCAACGCCTGGAAAATGCTGCCTTTACCCCACGATGAAGAAGAGTTTAGCCTGGGAGATGTAGAGGGATACTATATCACCAAAGATTGCCAGCATCCCAAAGAGGTGCTCAAGCTATTGCGATTTCTCTCGGACGATTGGCAAACGGCAGGGCAAAAAATGCCGCCGCGTCGTTCGCAACTCGCGACCAAAGAGTACGAGCAGGCCGTTGGCGAAGAGGTAGCCGCCATCGCGCGCACATTCTCCGACAAGGTGATTATGATTCCCAACGAGACGGAGGGATCTCTGGAACAGGTCGGCGGTGAGTTCTTGCAGGCGGTCAACCAGATCATCACCGAAGATTTAGATGCGCGGCAAGTGCTTAGAGAGGCGCAAGGGCGAGTGGAATCGGTATTTGCGACGCCGTGATATGATCGCGTTGATGATACACG
>CAZYPJ010000293.1:0-5212 GCA_964649365.1 uncultured Anaerolineales bacterium
ATACGATTCGAGCGTCTCCTTGACTCGCACCCCTGCCCCACGCCATGCTGCGCTGGCCCCGGCCCCCAATGCAACGCCCAACCCCACCGCCGAGCCGAGCATCAGCGCCTCGGGCGCGAGGTAAAAGCTCACGTCGGCGTGGGTCAGCGAACCGATCCATGCCAGCAATCGCCATCCCAGCGCTACGCCGCCCGCCAGGCCCAAAGCCACGCCTGACAAGCCGTAGGCTAACGCCTCGATCAGATAGACTACCAAAACTTGCCCGCGTGTGGCTCCGATAGCCTTCATGATGCCGATTTCGCTCATCTGTTCGGCCACACTGGCCGAAAGCGTGTTGGCGATGAGCAAGGCGCTCAACACCAAGCCCAGACCAGAAAAGAGGTACATCACCATAATCAGTGCGTCTAGCTCGCGCTTGCCAGTGAAATTGTCGGGCTGACGGATTTCGGGCGCGGCGGCCTGGATACCCTGGCGGCGCAACAGGCGAGATACACGCTCGGCCACATCTTGGGCATCGCGCGAGTCATGTAGCTTGATGAGCAGTTGGTTGTTGCCCGCCAAGTTCAGCATCCTTCGCAACATGCTGGCGGGCACATAGCCCACTGTGACCTTGGTGATGGCGCTGGAAAGATAGCTGGGGCTGGCCGATAGGCCGCTGATGGTGAGGTAACGCTCGCGGGCTGAGGGGTCGCGCACGGCGCCCTCGGCCCCCGTATCTAGACCCGATGCGAGTGCGTCGGCGCTCTCCAACAGAATCTGACCTGCCGCAGGGTAACTTCCTTTGAGTAGGTTAAAACGGTTGAGCCGCACCCGCTCGAAATCGTTGACGCCCACCAGTTCGATATCCATCCAGCCATCCTGCGCCCGCCAACGAGTCACGTGCGTCAAGCGTAACTCGGCGGCGGCGATGCGGTCGTCGGCCTGCAGAAATGGGATCAGATTGGCGGGCGCTTCCCATACCCAGTAGGTAATATCGGCCTGCGAGGTATTGCCATAAATTGCCTGTTGCGCGCGGGTGATGTTGCGCGAAGTCGAGACAATAGCCACCAACCCGGCTACGCCCACTGCTACGCCCAAGATCGTGAGCGCCGTGCGGATGCGTCGCTCGGCCAAGTCGCGCCAAACTTTGCGCCACAGACTCGACATGGCAGTCGCTTTCTCGTGGATTCTTTTGATAGTATAGAGACGCCGCTAGACAGAGGCAAGCCGCTCGCGCCCGCCAACCATAATCTTGCTTGCCAGCGCCTGGGTTTCATGCTACAATCCGCTCGCTACCGTGCAATAGCGCGGGGCGCAGAACCGAGAGGCGGCAGCGAACGACTCTTGATGAAACCCTTTCAACTCATCCTTCCCCTGGCGCCTATGTGGCTCCCTCTGGTTGGCAGTGTGCTGGTTTGGCGACTGCCCATGCGCGGGCCGTTGGCGCGTGTCAGGCGCTGGGGGTATGTGGCGATCCTCGGCCTGGCCTGGTTAGCGCTGCTATTTGCCAGCGCCAACCGCACGCTCACCATCGAGACGCAATACACCCAATATCCCCTTTCCCTCTACAGCCCACCCGCCAAGTTTGTGTTTGATCCTCTGGCTACCGGCTTGAGCCTCTTGCTAATGGGCGCGATGGGATTGATCGGCCTATCGCTGATGGCGCGCCCCCGCACTCGGCTGGAGCCAATGACTCTGGCTCTGGTAGGGATGTGCGTGGCGGCGCTAGCCGCAGGAGATTTGTTCACGCTGTGCCTCGCCTGGGGAGCAATGGAGTTGACGCTGCTGGGCGTCGCGCTTATTCGTGCGCCCGAAGAGACCATTCCCCAAGGATTGCGCGGTATGTGGAATGGTTTGCTTTCGACGGTGGCTGTCATTGCCGCTGCCGCCCTGGTGTTGAGCCAGCACAACGCCTCCGATTGGAGCTATCTGGCCGAGGGCGGCGCGCCCTTTCGCTTGTTGATGCTGGCGGCTCTGTTGCGGTTGGGCGTCTATCCATTGCCGGGTAGCTTTAAGCGGCGCTGGGATATCTATCTGGCCTCATTGTGCGCGGGCGGCGCGTTATGGATTCGCCTGGCCAGCTTGGCGACGGCCTTACCCAGTTCCCACCTGCGTATCACGATTGGCGGCGGCGCGTTGTTGGTGACAGGGTTGCTTGCTGCCTTTGCGCCCGATTTTTCCACTGCCCTGCCTTATATTTTGCTCAACGGTACGGCAGCTATGGTTTTAGGGCCGGTCGTTGAACCGCGCGCAGGAGTGGCTACGGCGTTGGTGTGGGTCATCAATTTGACGTTGTGCCTTGCTCTGTTGCGCATGGATGTGCAGATACGCCCTCTAGCGCCTCTGGGCCAAAAGGTGCGCATCCCCTTTGGCATCGCCTTGGGATCATTGGCAGGCGCGCCGCTCACGCTGGGCTTTGTAGCGCATTGGTTGTTCTTACGGCTCTGTTGGAGCAATGGCGCGCACCCTCTCGTCTGGATCGGGGCTATCTCGTGGGCGCTCATCACTTTGCCCATGTGGCCGCGCTTGCGCCTCATCCGTCGTGAGCTGAATTTGGCCCATGCGCCGCGTCGCAATATCTGGCTCGCCTTCTCTTGCGCTACATTGACCGCTGCGCTGTTGATCGTGTTGGGCGTCGCGCCGAGCCTGTTGCGATCCATCAACATAGACAGCGCCTTCGCCCTCGATCTAGCCTACCTGAAAGGTTGGCTCTGGCCGGGCTGGTTGACGTTCATCGTTCTGGCATTCCTCACTGTGTTGGCGCCATTGCCCGCTAGCTATTTTTTCAGCAGCCCAGCGACTCGTTTCCTTCAGCGTATCGGCCACTGGCTCGACTTGGTCAGTGCTTTGCTCGAGCTGGAATGGCTCTACCTGGGGTTGGCCAGAGTGGGAGAGCGGCTAGGTTATCTGACATCGCTCACCCTAATCGCCATCGAAGAGGCTTTCTATCTTGGCTGGACGTTGGTGTGGGGATTGGTGCTGGTGCTGTATTTTCTCGAATTATAGGGGATCATCCATGTTGATTGATCGATTTCTTGGTTTTCTCAGCGCGCTCACACCTCAACTGACTTTGATCGGACTGATTGCCATCTCGGCATTGATGCTGGTGGTCGAAGATCGCCGCCTCTCACTGATCCCCCTATTGGGCCAGTATATCCTTGTAGCGTTGCTGATCAGTTCGCAGATATATCGCCCTATTGTGTTCATTCGCATGGGATTAGGCGCAGCGATCTGCTTGATGCTCTATATCACCGCCGGACACGTGCAACACGAACTAACGATATTGCGCCCCTTGTTGCATACCGAACCTCAGAATTGGCCTACCTCGTTGACGGCGGCGTTTCGCGTGATGAGCCTAGCCGGACTGGGACCGCTCTTTCGCCTGTGCGTCATGGCGCTAGGCGGATTGATCGCCTATGGTATATGGCGAACCTACCCTATGCCGATGGTTTCCACCGAATTGAGCCTTACGAGCTATTGGTTGATTGCGACTGGCTTATTGATGGCGCTCATCAGCGGCGATCCGTTGCGGATTGGCTTTGGGCTATTGACTTTTGTCAATGGGTTCGAGGGAATCTATCTAGTCCTAGAGCAAAGTCTGATGGTTATCAGCTTGCTAGGTATCAGCGATATGATTATGGCTTTAGCTACTGCCGTCTGCACAGAGGCCTGGCTTGAATCGTTCAAGGGGGAGGCGGCGGCGTGATCCTCGGTTTGGTGATCGTGCCCTTGACTATCGCCCTGGTGGTGTTGATTCTGCGCGATGTGCCGCTAATTTCGGCGCCATTGACCGCCGTGACGCTGATTGCCGTTGCTGTGCTGGCTCTCACTCGCAAATACACCGCCTCGCTGCTATTTTTCGGGCGCACGCTCAGCCTTGCGCCATTGGAAGCGCAATCGCTGGCTTTTTGCGCCATACTCTTGGCGATGATGGTGGTGTATGCATCGCGCATCGCTCACGGCAGTCTAACCTATGCGCTCACCCTGGGCGCGATGGGATTATTCGCAGGCGCAACGATGATGGGTAACAACGCAATCGCGGGCTTGTTGCTCGAAATGGGCGCTTTTGCCGCCATCATGCTTATCCCCTCGCGACAAGAAGGGGCTGCCATGACAGGGATGCGCGCGTTGATGTTGCTGGCCTTGGGAGGCGCAGTGATTCTGCTATCGGCTTGGGCCATCGAGAGTCGCGCCGTCAATCCCGACGCTGCTTTTCTAGGGCAGCTTGCCAGCCTGGCGCTGGTGATCGGTTTCGGTCTTGCATTGGGGGTGGCGCCGTTCCATGCCTGGCTGCCGCCGGTTTTTCGCTATGGCAGCCCCATTGCTACGGTATTGCTCAGTGTTGTGCTGGATATCGTAGCGCTGTTGCGCTTGAACGATACGATGCAGACGGCGATGTGGCCGGGTGGGCAAGAACTATTCGCAAACTTGTTGTTAGCCGGGGGCGCCTTGACGTGCATTGCGGGAAGTCTGATGGCTATTGCGCAACGTGCTGTCAACCGCGCCCTAGCTTACACTGCCTTGGCCGATATGGGCATCGTGCTGATTGGCTTGGGAACAGGCGCGCAGTCCAGCGCAGTAGCCGCTACACTGCATTTGATCTATCGTGGTCTTGCCATCGCCGCGATTAGCATGGCGTTGGGTATGTTGCGCGAGTACTTTGGCGGGGATGATTTGGATCGCCTGAATGGGGCCATACGCAACGCGCCAGTGACGATCCTGGGCATCGTGATCGGCGGGCTTTCGCTCGGCGGTTTGCCGCTCACGGCGGGGTTCACTACACGCTTGCTTATCTATCGAGCGCTGGCCGTCGAGCACGCCTCGCTGGCTATTGTCATCATGGTATGTAGCTTTGGCCCTTTGTGGGCGTTCATGCGCTTTCTCTCGGCGGCGATCACATCGGCCCCCAGCCCGGGAAATCGTCGTGAGGCATACCTGCCGAGCCTTTTGATCGTGATCCTGATCGCGCTTCTGGTGGTTATCGGCCTGTATCCCGCTGCGCTGAACCTTTTGCCCACCGAATGGCTGGATGCACTACGAACTGGCATTCTCAGTCAGCCATAACTTTTTTCAATGTGCGAGGCTCGACTAACTATCACCAGGGGGCGCTAACCCAGGGAGGCGCCAGTGGCAAGAGCCACTGGCCTAGTTGAAGCAACCATGTCCCCATCCGAGAGGCGCGGATCTCCTGCGCCAGAGATACATCCAACCCCGCGAACCCCAGCGTGAAAAC
>CAZYPJ010000294.1:0-5191 GCA_964649365.1 uncultured Anaerolineales bacterium
TACCAATGCGCCGTCGGCCACGTCCAGCGCGATGGCCTGCGCCGCCGTGCGCGAGGCCAACCCTTGCTTGCGCGCTACGTGGCTGGTGGTTACCCCGGTGACGCCGCAAAAGGGCAGGTCGCAGTCTAGGTAGCGTACTGCACCCGGCGCAGTGAGCACCATGCACTCGGCGCTGCCGTCGAGTTCGGCCACCGTGGCCCGGCCCGCCGTGACAATGTGATCCATTGCCTCTTCTTCGCCCTTGTCAAGCCAGCCTACTTCGCGCCAGATGCGATGAACGGCATCCTTATCGGTGTCGTGATTGTAAGGGCGGATGATCATTCTCGCGTTCCTTTCCAACGAGGTTATTACCCTGGACACGCAAACGGGCAGAGACCAAATCCGCAAGGATCGAGTCTCTGCCCGTTCCAGCGTCAGTATGGTTAATTGTAATGATTTATTGCTTTTTGTCTAATGATGCTCGGCGTGGTCTTCCATCGGCGTGTGCTCGTGGAAATGGCCTGCGCGGTGCATCCGGTTGTGAATCTTGCGGTGCGCCGATTCCAGCACCAGGCGCATTCGTTTATAAGCTTGCGCCTCAGCGCGTGTGCCCACCGTGTCAAGATAAGCCAGCGCGCCTTCGATCTGCTCTAGGATGGTGAGGGCGTCGGCGGCTGCATAGAACTCGGAGCCTTCTACATCCACCATGACTGGCGACGAATGCGCTGCCACGATCTCGGGCTTGTCGGTGTAATGCCCCCGCACTAGGAGCGCCAGCCAAGAGCTTTTGTCGAGTTTGACGCTCCAACCGCCAGCCGCCTCACGCGGGCCGACGGCCACGCTCTCGCGGATTTCGCCGTTAACTACTAGCTCTACCCGCGACATAGGAACCGTGATGCTCGCTGCTTGCCAGGCCACATTCACCGTTCCGCCTGTGGCGGGCATCGCGATCCTCGCTCCGGCGGGTTGGCCCTCGACAGCGAAATCGAGCAACGGCCCATAGGTGACGAATGTTTCGCCGCGACGCACGGCCTCCATCCACCCCTTGTAATCAAAGGCGCGGTCGGGCGCGAGGCGCGCATAGGTGCGCACCGCGCCCACGGCGGTGACGGCGGTCATCTTGTCAGTGCCGCCCACGGCGGCCACCATATAGCCGCAATTGAGATAGCGATACCAATCGGCCAGCGAATAGGGGTTGATGCCGCTGTAGAGATCGCCCCACGAGGTCATCTCGACGCCGTCAATCACCCCTTCCACCAGTGCGGCGGCCCCTTCCAGGCGCGGGTTTGGGAAATGCGGCAATACTACTAGCCCGCCCTGCTGCTTGCACTGCCTAGCCCACTCGGGGAGCAAGATTTCGATGGGGTCGCCCAACGCCGATTCATTGGGGCCGCCGGTGGTCATGGGCGCAATGATGCGCCCTTCATAGCCCAGCAGCGAGATGTGGCCCATTACGTGCTGGCGATTCTCGGTACCCACGCGCACCAGGTGCTCACCATCGCCGCCGTTCTCTCTGGAACCCCAGGTATTTTTCCCGTCGAAAGCGCCCACATTGGTCATCAGCTCGCCCCATTGGCTGGCGAGCAAGTTCACCACGTTCACCCCCTCCGCTGCGCCCTCTAGCAGGGCCGACATAGGTGTAAGAAAGTGTACGTGCGTGTCGGCGCTTACCCAACCCTGCTCGCGCCAGGGCAACACCTTTTCGATCTCGATGGTGAGCTCTTGTGTATCGGGCGTCACTTCGATGACTCGGCGCACCGGCTTAATCTCGAACCCTTTGGAAATTTCGATATAAACCCGCCCCAATGGCAAGTCTATGCGTGTCTCGCCCGGGATATACGTGCAATGATGCAAATTGCGATGGGTGAAATCTACGCTGTAATCCTCGAACCAGGCCGGGTTGGGGATGCGATGCCGATCCACTGGCGCGAGGTATTCCCCTGCCTCGCCATGGACATGCAGCTTGACCGGCACGACCTTGCCGCTGCTCTTTTCTATAGCGCGCAGCGTTACCCGCTGGGTAGCAGAGGCCACCGCCTGGATAGGAGTGCGCGCCATCTCGGCGGCTTGCAATGGCGCTACCTGGCCCAAGCGGAAATGAAAGCACGCTTCGGGGTGGGCGGTGTATTCGATGAGCACCTGGTTGGGCGATAGCTCGGGAAGCTGGTTGTTGTACGACTCGTCCCACGCCTCTTTGGGATAGAGCGGCTGACGCGTGGCCGAGATCACCGTTCCCAGGTCAAGTTGGATTTGAGCCAGCAATCCATCCTTGTCCAGATCGGGCGCGAACGCCTCGCCTTCGGGCAGCGTGACCAGCGCTTTGCGGCGTGGCTCCCAGCGCAGCGGCTGCGATGCGACATCGCCATAGGCCAGCCCCGCCAGAATGACGATGCCCGATACTGGCTCGCAGCGCAGCCCGATGATAGCCTTGTCGGGATGCGGGTTCTCCCAAGCGTAAAGCCAATTGACCCACAGCCCCATATCGCCCGGATTGGCGCGCATCTGGCTGCGACCCCAGTCGGGCATCATTTGTTCGTGGTGGGCGTGCATGGGGTAGGGCTTGTGGTCGGGCACGCATTGGAAGCAGTTCTCTCCCCAGATACGCTGAAACGCGCCGATGTGGTGGCGGCGGCGGATGGAAATGCGCATCTCGCTGCCATCCTCATAAAGCATGACATAATCGGCGGCGTGCTCGTTCAATTGTCCCTGGCCGCGCATGGGCGAATAGAACCCGCCAGGGCCGGGCGTCATCGGGCGTTGATCTGAGGTGTGCAGAAAAACCAGCCATTTCCCGTGCGTTGGGTTCAGCGTCAGGGTGATGGGCTGATCCACCAGCGCCGCCACGCGATCTATCTGAAAGGGGATGCCCCACGAGGTACACGCGCCGCAAGGCGCGTAGGGCAGTGCGGCGGCCATCTCGGATGAAACCCCCAGACGGGGCAGTTCGGCCACGGTGATATTACCCGGCAGCGTCAAAGGATGAAAATGAGGGGAGCGCGGGCCGTCTTTTATTGTGGGCATGAGAATCTCCTTTTGGGCCACGCCAGCGCATTATCGGCTGGCTAAGAATCAGGCTTCATGGCAAGATCGGGGTAAAGCCGGTGCAAGCAATCGGGGCACAGGCCGTGCGTGAACTCGACCTCCGAGTGTTCACGTACATAGGTTTCTACCGAATGCCAATATCCCCGATCATCGCGGATCTTTTTACAAGAGCTGCAAATGGGTAACATGCCGCGCAAGGTTTTGACCTGCGCCAGCGCCTCTTGCAGATCATGAATCAGCTCTTCACGCTCTTCTGCCGCGCGTTGTCGTTCCGAGATGTCGAACCAGACGATCAGCGCACCGGCGACCCGTTCCTGGCTATCCAACAGCGGCGTATAAAACGCCTCGAACACCAGGCCGTGATAGTCCGCCATGGCGCGATGTGACTCGCCCGCCAGAACGCGACGCAGATGCTCGCCGATCTGGGGCTGATCGGCGTACAACTCGAACAGCGATTGGCCGAAATGTTCGCTGGGCTTGCTCCCCAGGGCAACCAACCCTTTGCCATCTTCGAACTCAATGGCGCCGTGTTGATCGGTGGCATAGAGGATGAGCGGCGCATTCGACAATATGGCGCGCACCCGTTGCTCGCTTCTAGTGAGCGCCTCGATCTGTTGTTCCAGCTTACGATTAAGCTCCTGCAGCGTCGCTTCGCTTAATTTCAAGCGGCGAAAGATCAAGTCATAGGGGCGCACCAAGCCGGTTTCGATAATAGCGCGATAGACCAGGTAAAAAGCCACGATCTTGAGCATGTGGCCCATGAGGTTGGAGAAATCATACACGCTGACGTAAAAAGTAAATGCTATCTCGGAGCCGATGGTGGCCAGCAGCGACCATGTCAAGCGGCGCAATACATCCGGTTCGAACTCGCGTCGTTTGCGCCATAGCAGGACAACGGCGGCCAACAAGATCAGCGAGATGATGTATTCGCTGGCCTTTTTGAACGGCGTCAGCCCCGACCCTTCGATGTAGCAGACCGGAAACCACCCTAAGACCAAGATCGAGGTCAGCAGCAGGCCGAACGCCACGCTGTAGCTCGCCAGAATCAGCTTGGGCGAGAGCTTGTTGGACATGACAAACGGCGCGATGAGCAGCGAGATGCTCTGCATGTAACGCGCAGCGATCCATAGCTGCGTGGCGGGGTTGGCGTCATAGCCCGCAAAGACCCCCATGCCTCTGTAGGCTAATGTGTGCGCTAAATCTACACCTGCCACGAATAGATAGGCGATGCCGATGAACACGAGATAGCCATTGTCTATCTGCTCGCGGCGGTTCCACAGCAAAAAGAACATGGCGACGGCCACGGCGATGGTAAATATCTCGGCCTGCGCATGAATTAGCAGATAGCTGTAGAGGCTGGCGGCCCACAAACCTGCCAGCAACGCCGCCCACATCCCGATGAACCGCAGTTTGCGTAGAGTGCTGTTCAAGTTAACCCCCGTTCTCTCGACAGCCCACCGCTACACAAGTTTCGACGCTACAAAACTAGGCTTGACCCCCTTTCAAGCTCTTGCCGATGCTGAACGCTTTGCCCAGGTATTCGCCTATGCCATAATAGGCGGCCTTGTCGGAGGCGTAGAGGAAGGGTCTGACTTTTTCGATGTCGGGCAGGCCGTTGTCGCTCAAGACGGTTTCTTCGGCCTTGATGTCGAGGATTTCGCCGATGAATTGGGTGTGCAGGCCGATCTCGATGGTGTGAATGAGTTTGCACTCGAGCACAAAGGGGAACTCGGCCACATAGGGCGCGTTGACCAACTCGCTCTTGACGGGCGTGAGGCCGAGCGCCGCAAACTTGTCTTCATCGCGCCCCGAGTAGATTCCCACATAGTCGGCCTGTACAACATGATCCTGCGATGCGATACTGATGGTGAAACACCCTTGCGCCACGATGTTGCCGTAAGTATAAGTAGCCTTGCGCAATGCGACGGCCACGCAAGGAGGCCGCGAACAACAGATGCCCCCCCAAGCTGCGGCCATGATATTGGGCTTGCCGGCAGGGTCATAGGTGCCCACGATGAACACCGGCGAGGGATAGGCGATTGTTTTGGCTCCGACGGATCGTTTCATCTCGAATCTCCGTGATCAGAATAGGGTCAACTGCTGTGTGGCTGGCCGAGGCGGGTAGGGCGGCCCGCGGTTGCCTAAGCCAATGTTGCTGCGCAGCTCCTCA
>CAZYPJ010000295.1:0-5182 GCA_964649365.1 uncultured Anaerolineales bacterium
AGCGGCCTGGCCTCTTGATTGTAGGATGTGGCTACTATTTCGCCAAGCGGTGTAGCAGCATCGCGTAGGCTTTCTGCCCCTTGTAAAAACTGCTGATGCGAAAGAACTCGTTGGGCGAGTGGGTGCGCTCATCGTGCAGGCCAAACGAGAACACCACCGTGTAGGCGTGCAGCGCATCCAGAAACATGCCGCAGACCGGGATCGTGCCGCCCATGCGCATGTGATACGGTTCCACACCATATAGCTCGCGGAGCACATCGCGCGCCGCCTGGTTGCCCGGGTGGTCCGCGGGGATCAGATAGGGCCTGGCCCCCGCCTCCAGCGAGCGAATGTTCACCCGCACGCCGATTGGCGTGTGCTTTATCACATGAGCGGTGATCGCCTGCACGATCTTGTGCGGATCCTGGTTAGGAACCAGACGGCAGGTGATCTTGGCATGGGCCTCGCTGGGCAATACCGTCTTGGACCCTTCGCCCTGGAAGCCGCCCCAAATGCCGTTCAGTTCGAGCGTGGGGCGCGCCCAGGTACGCTCGCACGGGGTATAACCCGGCTCGCCAAAGAGCGCCTCCACGCCGATTTCAGCTTTGTAGGCAGCCTCATCGAAAGGCACAGCCGCTATGCGCGCGCGCTCCTCAGCGGTGAGCGGCGCCACATCATCGTAAAAGCCCGCCACCGTCACCACGCCATCGGGGCTGCGCATCGAATCGAGCAGGCGCACTAGGGCGTGGATCGGGTTCTGCACCGCGCCGCCATAAGTGCCCGAGTGCAGATCGTGCGAGGGGCCGCGCACGTCGAGTTGCAGAGCGCAAATGCCGCGCAGACCCACCAACAACGCTGGCTCGGTCTCGCTGTACTGGCCGCCATCGGCGCCGAGGATCAGATCGCATTTGAGCAAGTCGCGCTGGGCGGCCACAAAATCGGGCAGTTGCGGGCTGCCAATCTCTTCCTGGCCCTCCAAAAAGAACTTGACGTTGACAGGCAGCCTGCCCTCGGTCTTGAGCAACGCCTCGACAGCGTGGATGGCCAGGAGCGCGTTGCCCTTGTCGTCGGTGGCGCCGCGCGCATAGACGCGGTCGCCCTCTACAAACGGCTCAAAGGGCGGATGATCCCACAGATCGAGCGGATCCACCGGTTGGGTATCGAAATGGCCATAGATCATGACGATGGGTTGGCCGGGCGCGTGCAGCCATTCGCCATAGACCACCGGATGGCCGCCCGTGGGCATAATCTGCACCTTTTCAATGCCAATGGCGCGCAGACGCGCCGCAGCCCATTCCGCTGCGCGCTGCACGTCGGCGGCGTGCTCGGGCAGCGCCGAGATGCTGGGGATGCGCAGCCAGTCCAACAGTTCGTCGAACATACGCGCCCTATTGGTTTCCAGATACTTTTGCCAACTTGGCATAGCAATTCTCCTCGTATAGCTTACTGTTTCATGTTTTCCCGAAGCCAGGCATACATCAGCACCCCGCCGGCGACGGACACATTCAGCGACTCGGCGCCGCCCACCATCGGTAGAAAGGCCCAGTGCTCAATGTAATCGCGCACATCGGCGGAAAGGCCGCGCGCTTCGTTGCCCAACACCAGGGCGCAGCCGCCGCGCCACAACCCCTGTCCCCAGGCCACTCCCAAATGGGCGTCGGCGCCGACGGCGCGCAACCCCTGTTGCCGCAAGTAGGTGAACAGGGCGCCTACATCTTGGGCGCGCACGAGGGGCAAGTTGAACAACGATCCCATTGTGCCGCGCACGGTTTTGGGATCAAAGGGGTCCACGCATGGCTCGATCAGCGCCACTGCCGCCGCGCCTACGGCGTCGGCGGTGCGAATGAGCGTGCCCAGGTTGCCTGGGTCTTGCAGCCGATCTACCACTACGACCAGCTCTGTTCCGGTGAGCCGTAAATCGTCTAATTGCGTCTCGAACAGCGCAAAGGTAGCCACCAGACCCTGGGGCAGGTCGCGCTCGCAGAGCGAAGCCATTACTTGCGCCGAGACGGCGACCAGTTCGGCCCCCGCCGCACGCGCCCGCTCTAGCAGCGTCGGCGCTTCGGGGCCAACGAATTGCTCTGGGCAGTAGAACACTTCCAATGGAATGCGCCTGGCGTCCAACGCCATGTGCACGAGTTGTAACCCCTCGACCAGAAAACGCCTCTGGCTCTCGCGCTGCTTGCGCTGGCCGAGCTTGCGCGCCTCGACGATGCGCCGGTTATTGACGCTGATGATGCGCAACTGCCCTTGATCCGACATCTCGATCTCCAACCTGCTATTCTTTGAGCGCCAACGTCACGATCACTTTGAGCCTGGCCCCTGCGGGTAGGTCGCCCTTGAGCCGCAGCCAATTGCCGAAATGCGTCACCTTGCAGAAATCCACCTCGGCGTCGGTGATGCGCAGCGTCGTCCCTTCATTGCGCCAGTGCATCCCATCGGGCGAAATTTGCACCCACACCAACGGTTCGCCCTCAATGCCGCTGGCCTCCAGCTTGCGCAGGAAAAAGATCGCCTCACTGGCCCAGCCGCACTCGTAAGGTTCGGTGGCCAGCGCCTCTTCGAACACCGTGTTACGCTCTACGACTGCGGTATAGCTTTGACGCACCATGCTCACCACTCCCCTGAAAGCAAAACCGAGTCGAGATACAGGAATGCGCGTTTGTCCACGTCGGTCTCGACCCAGAAGAGCACGTTCAACATGCACCAAAGGTTCGCCATCGCA
Source organism: uncultured Anaerolineales bacterium (assembly GCA_964649365.1). Taxonomy (GTDB): domain Bacteria; phylum Chloroflexota; class Anaerolineae; order UBA1429; family UBA1429; genus CAZYPJ01. The sequence continues at coordinate 2,705 of CAZYPJ010000295.1, forward strand.
GGGATCATCATCGGCTCGACGCCCGTCAGATCGTAAACGCGGTCGTTACATTGCAGCCAGGTAATGCGGCGCGCGGCCAGATCGAGATCCACCCGCAAATAGTGCCAGTTTTGCTTGGTGGCGATCTCGTTATAACAGAGTATCTGCCCGCCGTTGGGCACATCTTCCCAGCCGGTGGGAGCTAGATGAAAGTGAGAGCGCGTTTTGCCCGTGCCGCCGACCTGTTGCAGCGGCTCGCGATGGCGCTTGAACTGCCACCTAGCCAGTTGCTGGTCATCTTGCGCGTTCAGATAGCGCAGGTGGGGCATCCAGCGGTATTCGGCGTCTTGCAAGTCGAACAGCACGCCCACCGAGCGCACATCGGTCTCAGAGAGGCGCAGTTCCGACGCTTCGGGCTTGAAAGTGAAATAAGCCTCCAGGCGGATCGGCCCGCGCGCCCGCCAGGTGAGGCGTTTGAGGCCGGCGGCGATGTGCCCACGCCGCGCGCGGGTGGCCAGTTTGAGCGCATATGTCCCTTCCATCGAACCGGCCGAGCCAGTATCCCACATGGTCGCGCTGCTCAACATCGGTGGGCGCAAATCGGCAAAGCCGGGCAACATGGCTTCCAGCGTGTCCTCGTAATTGCCGATCAATTCCGACCAGCCGTGGATGCCCTCGTCGAAATCGTCGTAAATGATGACGCGTGGCAGCGGATCGTAGCGGCTCAGTCGCGGATCGGCCCATAACGCGCGGCTAGGTTCGGCCATGGCCCCTCCTCGATCACTCTGGCATCAACACGATCTTGAACCCCTCGCGGCGCTCAAAGGCGTCAAAAGCGCGCTGCCACTCGCTGATCGGCAACACCTGTGAAACGAGCGGGCGCGTCTGCACCTGGCCCGAGGCCATCAGTTTGAGCGCCCTGGGCCACGAACTGGGGATGTGGGAGAAGCTGCCGTTCATTTGCAACTCTTTCATTACCAACTGATCCAAAGGCCAGGAAATGGATTTGCCGAACAAGCCCACTTGCGAGTAGCGCCCACAACGGCGCACCAGATCGAGGCAGGTTTGCGCCGAGGTGCCAACGCCGGCGCATTCGAAAACCACATCGGCCCCCAGACCACCGGTCATATCGTGAATGATCTTTTTGGGGTCCTCGGCCTGCACGTTTACCGTCAGGTCCACCCCCAGCGTGCGGGCCATCTCCAGGCGAGCGCCATCGCTGTTGGCGCCCAGCAGCGCCACTTTGGCCCCCGCCGCCTTGACTACTTGGGCCATCAACAGCCCCACCGCGCCTGGCCCCGAGACCACTACGGTGTCGGCGGGGTCAACACGGGTAGTGGAGAGAGCATGGACACAACAAGCTAGAGGCTCGGTCAGCGCCCCGCTCAATTCATCCACATTGGGCGGCAAAAGATGCACATTTCGCGCTGGCACCAACACATAGCGAGCGAACGCCCCATTGACGCCGCTGCCGATAGATTTGCGACTGGCGCACATGTTGGGGAAACCGTTTCGGCAGTGGACGCAACGCTCACAGTAATAGAAAAAGGTCTCACTGGTCACGCGGTCGCCGGGGCGGCAATTGCTTACGCCCTCGCCCACTTGCGCCACCACGCCAGCTAGCTCGTGGCCCAGAATGACCGGCGGTTCCACCGGATACTCATCGTGATAGATGTGCAAGTCGGTGCCGCACACCCCCGCCGCCTTGACCTCGATCACGACATGGCCAGGGATCGCCTGCGGATCGGGCACATCGAGCAAGCCCACATTCCCCTCGCCTCGCGCTAACTTGGCCACACCTTTCATATATCGCCCTCCAGATCATTCAGGATCGACCCGCGAGCGGGCCGCGATGCTTGCGACGACCCTAGTTTACCCGCGCGCCTGCTGCGCGACAAGCTGAGCGCCAGTATCCCCCTATCGCGCCAATCGGTCAAGTTACGCGCGGTTGACGCTCACTGCTTGCTGAGCTACAATCACGGTCAGTCGTCGAGAATGCGAACTAAGCAAAGGAGCCAATATGCCCCACGAAACGATGACCCCGCGCGAAAGATGGCTAGCAGTGCTGCAACGTCGCACGCCCGATCGTGTGCCGATGGATTATTGGACGACGGACGAGGCCCGCGCCAAATTGCTCAAATATCTGGGCGTGGCCGACGAGGCCGTGATGCTTAAGCGTCTGCACATAGATCGGCCCTTTACCGTCTCGCCGCGCTATGTTGGCCCCGCCGTGCCCGCCGACAAGGACATATTCGGCATCACCTATCACGATATTGACTATGGCACAGGCGTCTATCGCGAGGCCGTCATCAATCCGCTGGCGCAATATGCCTCAGTAGCCGAGATCGAGGCGAATTACCAGTGGCCCAGCCCCGACTGGTACGATTATAGCGACATCCCCCAGCAGATCGTTGGCTGGGAGGATTACCCCATTCGCGGCGGCGGCTCGGAGCCGTTCTTGATCTACAAGAACCTGCGCGGCCAGGAACAGGCTTTTAT
>CAZYPJ010000296.1:0-5136 GCA_964649365.1 uncultured Anaerolineales bacterium
CACACAGAAGGGCGGCCACACAGAAGGGCGGCCACACAGAAGGGCGGCCACACAGGGCCGCCCCTACGATGCGCGTCGCCGGGTAGGGGCGACCCTGCGTGGTCGCCCAATGTGGCGTTCGGCCCCGGCTCGGGCGACGAGCGTTACCTGCTCGGCCCCTTCCCCCGCGCGGCGCAATGGGCGCAGCCGGGCGGCCTGGAGCGCAGCCTAGTGGCGATGGTGGAGCAGCCCGAGGTGATGGAGCGGGCGCTGCGCTCCTCGCTGGAGCGCGCCCGCGTCGAGCAGGCGCACTGGCGCAACCCCGGCATAGACGGCGTGCTCGACGGCACCGACTGGGCCTACCGCTCGGGGACGTTCATGTCGCCGGCGCTGTGGCGGCGGTTCTGCTACCCCGCGCTGGAGGCGAACGCCCGCGCCGCGCACGCTCACGGTTTGACGTTCATCCAGCACGCCTGCGGCAACAACTGGGCCATCCTGGAAGATTTCATGCGCGCCGGGGTGGATTGCTACCAATCTATCCAAGCCTCGGCGGGGATGGATTTGAGCGCCGTGCGCGCCGCTGTGCGCGGGCGGATGGCGCTGTGGGGCGGCGTGCCGGTGGAACACCTGGTCAGCGGCTCGCCCGAGGAGGTGCGCCAAGATGTGCGCGCTGCGCTGGAAATCGCCCGCGAGGGCGGGTTCATCCTGGGCAGCACCCACTCCATCGCCGTCGGCGCCCGCTACGACAATTTCATGGCCCTGCTCGACGAATTCGTCCGCTTGCGATAAGAATCGGACAAGATTAGGAGAAAGAATCCTGTTAATCTTGTAAATCATGTCCCAAAATCAACTCCAGGAGACACACCGAATTCGTCCGCTTGCGATAAGAATCGGACAAGATTTACAAGATTAACAAGATTTAGGAGAAAGAATCCTGTTAATCTTGTAAATCATGTCCAAAAATCAACTCAAGGAGACACACCATGCCCATGTTCGACAAACCGTTGGCGGAATTGCGCGAATACCAGCCGCCGCTCACCGCCCAGCCCGATTTCGACGCCTTCTGGGCCGAGACGTTCGCCCACGCCGCGCACAGCGCGCTCGAGCCGGCGCTCAAGCCGGTGGATTACCCCGTCACCGGCTGCAAGGTCTATGAGGCGTACTACACCGGCTGGGCCGGGGCGCGCATCTGCGGGTGGTACCTCGTCCCCGATGGCGCCGGCCCCTTCCCCGCGCTGATCCAATATCACGGCTATAGCGGCTCCAAGATGGACATCTACCGCTACCTGATGTGGGCGCTGCAAGGCTATGTGGTGCTCGCGGTGGATACGCGCGGGCAATCGGGCAACTCGGACGACCCGCTGCCCTACCCGGGCGGCCACATCAAGGGCTGGATGACGCAGGGCATCCTCGACCCGCGCACCTACTACTATCGCGGGGCCTATGTGGATTGCGTCCGCGCCATTGATTTCCTCTGCGCCCGGCCCGAAGTCGTGGCCGATAAAATCGGCCTGATGGGCATGAGCCAGGGCGGCGGGCTGACGCTGGCCGTGGCCGCGCTCGATGCTCGCCCCGCGCTCGCCATGCCCGAGATGCCCTACCTGTGCCATTTCAAACGCGCCGTGGATATGGCCATGCGCCAGCCGTACCTGGAAATCTCGGATTACATCCGCGTCTATCCCGAGCGCGAGAGCCAGGTCTGGCGGACTCTGAGCTATTTCGACAACATGAACCTGGCGCCGCGCATTCAATGCCCGGTGTTGAGGGACGTGGGCCTGCTCGACGACATCTGCCCGCCGTCGTCGGTGTTCGCGGCCTACAACCGCATCGCCGCGCCGAAAGAGATGAAGGTCTATCCCTACCACAACCATGAGGTGGTCGAGGCGTTGTGGGAGGAGAAACTGCGCTGGGCGCAGCGGTATTTGAAGGGATAGGGTTCAGGGTTTGGGGGTAGGGGCGGCCACGTCGGGGGCGGCCCCGTGGGGCCGCCCCGACCCGCGCCCCGACGCACCCTGCCCCGGGTCGTAGGGGCATGATACATCATGCCCACCACCATCGCCGGGCCATCCCCCCTGAACCGAAAGGAGCCATCGCCCATGTCATCGTCTGTCGCCCCGCCTCGCGCCCGCGCCTACCAGGGCGAGAGCGACCTGCTCGCCATGCGGCGGATGCTGATGGAGGCCCGCGCGCGCACCAACGATTGGCGCTACGCCCACGTGGGCGAGCTGCAATGGGATTTCTTTATGATCCTTTGCCGCCTCGACCCGCGCGAACACATCCGCCTGTGGCATGATGAGCGGGGCGCATTGATCGGCTACGCCACCCTGGGCGAGGACGCCGCTATCAACTGGCAGGCGGCGCCCGAACACGAAGGGGCCGGGATCGAAGAGGAGGCGCTGGCCTGGGCCGAATCGCTCTTGGCCGGGCTGCGCCGCCGCGACGCGGGCGCCTGGGGCGGGCCGCTGGTTGCGGGCGCGCGGCAGGATGACGCCGCGCGGATCGCCTTCCTGGAGCGGCATGGCTTTCGCTATCAGGGCCGCTTTGCCGAGCTCCACATGATCCGCTCGCTCGACGAGCCGATCCCCGATGCCCCCCTGCCCGATGGCTTTGAGGTGCGCGCCTACGCCGGCGAAAGCGAGCTGACCCAGCGCGCCAACGCGCAGCGCGAGGTGTGGCAGCCCTGGTCGGTGGGGCAGATCAGCGACAACGACTATCGGCGTTTCACGCGGCTACCCGGCTACGAGCGCGACCTCGACATCGTGACCGTCGCGCCGGATGGGGTCGTCGCCGCTTACGTCAACGGTTGGGCCGATCCGCTCAACCGCATCGGCGATTTCGGCCCCGTCGGGGCGTTGCCCGCCTATCGCCGCCGGGGGCTGACGCGCGCCGCCCTGGTCGAGGGCCTGCGCCGAATGCGCGCCCACGGCATGGAGCGCGTCTGCATCTCGACCGCCGCGACCAACGCCCCTGCGCGGAGCCTGTACGAATCTATCGGGTTCCGGGCGGCGAACCGGTATTTGGATTATATGAAGACAGACGAAAAGAGTGAGCAACGTGCAACAACCGTATGATTACGCTGCGCGGCAGGGCGTTCGCCCGATCTCGTGGGAAGATTTCCACGGCCTGTGCAAAGCCCTGGCCCTGGCGGCGGCGCGCTTTCGGCCCGAGATCATCCTGGCGCTGGGGCGCGGCGGGTACTATCCGGGGACGCTGCTGGCGCATATGCTCCAGGTCGAGCTGTACCCGGCGCGCCTCTCGCGGCGGGTGAACGATATAGTCGTGCGCCAGACGCCGCAGTGGATCGTCGAGCCGCCGGCCGAGGCGGTCGCCGGGCGTCGGGTGTTGGTCGTAGATGACATTTGCGACGTGGGCGAGACGTTGCGCCTGGCCAGGGACCAAGTCGCCAGCCTGGGCGCGGCAGAGATCAAGAGCGCCGTGCTGTACGCCCACACCTGGGGCGCCGAGACGCCCGATTACATCGGGCTGATTACGGACGAGCTGCTGCTGAACCCCTGGGATCGCGAAATCTATCGCGAAGGCGCGTTCCGCCTGCACCCCGACTACGCCGAGGCGCTGGCCGATCAGGGCCTGGAGGCCGGGCCGCAGTGGCTCATCGCGGCGAGCGTCGCGCGGTTGGCGAAGGGGTGAGGCGCGCGGGCTGGCGCCCTTGCTTCCTTTGATGACAGGCTGCGCGCTAGTAGGCCCTAGGGTTCAGGATCAGCCGCCAGCCAATCACCCGATGCCGTAAACCGAGGTTGCGTTTGCCCCGCCCTTCCCCTTGACGCCGCCCCCGCCAGGCGATATGATCCCCTGTGTCCAAGCCCAAGCGCGCAAGGGGCGCGGCCCCAAACGCAGGTTCGCATTTAAGGAGGCGGCGATGAGTTCCAAGCAGAGCACACCCAAATCATCCACGGGATTTTCCGCCGAGGAACAGGCCGCGATGCGGGAGCGCGCCCAAGAGCTGAAGGCGGAGGCGCGCCTGAGCAAGAACCGGGCGGAAGGGGAAAAGGCGCTCCTCGCCAAGATCGCCGAAATGGAAGGGGCGGATCGCGCCATGGCCGAGCGGCTCCACGCCCTCATCGCCGCCAGCGCGCCCCACCTCTTGCCCAGGACCTGGTACGGGATGCCCGCCTACGCCAAGGGCGACAAGGTCGTCTGCTTTTTCCAAAGCGGGCGCAAGTTCGGGGCGAGGTACGCCACGCTCGGCTTTACCGACGCGGCCAACCTCGACGAAGGGGCGATGTGGCCGACCTCTTTCGCGCTGCAAGAGTTGACCGAGGACGAAGAGCAAAGGATCAGCGCGCTGGTGAAGAAAGCGGCGGGTTGAGGCGCGGAAAGGGCCGCCCGCCCGCCCGGAAAGCGAGATCGTGATGGATTACACCGTTTCCACCCTGTCGCAACGGCCCGACTATCGCGCGCGCATTGACCAGCTGAGCGCCGCATCGTGGCCGGCCTTTTTGCTGCACGGCGACACCCATCATTGGGATTTGCTGTTCGACCTGCTGGCCGACGATCAGCTTTTATTGTGCGACGAGGCCGGCGAACTGCTCGCCGTGGGCCACACTGTGCCTTTTGTCTGGGATGGTTCCTGGGCCGACTTGCCCACATCCATCGAAGAGATTTTGCTGCGCGGCGAGCGGGCGGCCCTCAACCAGCAGGCGCCCAACACCCTCTCCGCTGTGGCGGCGATGGTGACGCCGGCTGCGCGCGGGCGCGCCCTCAGCAGCCAGGTGGTGATCGAGATGCGGGCGCTGGCCAAGCGGCGCGGCTGCGACGCCCTGCTCGCGCCGGTGCGGCCCCCCTGGAAGAGCCGCTATCCCCTCACGCCGATGGAGCGCTATGCGGCCTGGCGGCGCAGCGACGGCGCGCCGTTCGACCCGTGGATTCGCGTCCACTGGCGGCTGGGCGCCGAGGGGCTGGGCGTCGCCCCCAACACGCTCACCGTCGAGGGGACGGTGGCCGAGTGGGAGGAGTGGACCGGCATGGCCTTTCCCGAAAGCGGCCCCTACGTCGTCGCCGGCGCGCTCCAGCCGGTGATGATAGATTGCGAGCGCAACCTCGGCAGGTATGAAGACCCGAATTATTGGATGAAGCACCCCGGGAACGGGTAGGGGCCAAGGAGCGCCGCCTTCCAGGCGGTCCCTTGCCGCCTGGAAG
>CAZYPJ010000297.1:0-4453 GCA_964649365.1 uncultured Anaerolineales bacterium
CCGCGCGTACGCTCGGCCCAACGGCTCAGGTAATCTCCTGATCGCACAAGTCAGTAATGTCGCGCTCGCAGAGATAGTGGCGCTTCCAAATAGGGATCGCCGGCGCGACATAGGGCAGCAAACGTAACGCATAGTAGGGCGGCAAGATCGGCACGCCCAGCAGATCGCCAAAGACCGACAGTACAAACAACCGCTCCAGCTCGGCGCGCTGTTTGCGCAAGTCGCGCACCATCTCGTACACTGTCGCGCCATAGAGCATGTCGTTGGCGACGCGCGCAGCGCGCTTAAGCCAGGCAAACACAGCTACGCCTTCGCCTTGGCCGTAGTCAATTTAGGGGCTGCGCGGAGCTTTTGGAATGCTTTGAGCGCATCCCAAGCCAAAACCAGTGCGGCGCCGATTAGCACCAACGAGACCAGGCCAATGATGACATTGGCGGCGGTCACTTCGCCCACGGTCAGCTTTTGCGCCTTGGCTAGCGTATCAACTTTGGCTAAGTTGATAAAAAACGCCTCATAAGCCTTGTAGAGCAAAGCGCCGATAGTGGTGATGAACATGAACAAGAAAGGAATCAGCGTCCACATGTACTTCTTGCCTTTGGACATCAACCACAAAGTGACCAGCAACAAGGCCAGCGAGGCCATCAACTGGTTCGCCGCGCCGAACACCACCCAAATCTGCAGGAACGGCACCAGCCAGATCAGCACCAGGGTGAGCAGCAAAGCGATGACCGTGCCGACGTGCACGTTCTTGAGCGCCGGGAACTTGTCGCCCAGCGCTTCGGCGCTGGCTACGCGCATAAAGCGCACCACCAGGTACATGATCGTCAGCGCCATCAGCGTGAGGAATACCGAACCGTAGGCTACGCCAAAGCCTTTGCCCAGCAGACTATCCAGCCCCCATTGGTTCATAAAGGCGGCCAATCCCTTGGAAAAGACCGCTGCGGCAGCCCCAGCATCCTTATACCCCTGGAAACTTCCAAAGGCGACGGTGGCTGTGAGGAAGGCGACGATGGCAAAGAACATCTCCAGGAACATGGCGCCGCCGCCCACATAGAGCGCATCGGTCTCGCGCTCCAGTTGGCGCGCCGTGCCCGACGAAGAGACCAAACTGTGCCAGCCCGAGATCGCGCCGCAAGCGATGGTCACAAAGAGGATCGGCCACAACGGGCCAAGCCCTGGCACATTGAACGACGTGAAGGCGGGAAAATCGCCCATGCCGGGCCGCCAGATCAATAGACCCACGATGCCGCCGGCGATGCCGAGCAGCACGATCCAGAACGAGACATAGTTGATCGGTTGCGCCCAGCGCCAGATCGGCAAGACCGAGCCAAAGTAACAGATAACGACCACCAGCAGGCTGCCGATGAACTTGGCGCGGGTCACGGTGAGGAACATCACTGGGCTGGCGGCGCCGCCAGCGGTGCCATAGAGCGAGGCAAAGAACTGAGTCACAAAGGGCTGCGCCCCTAGCCAGATACCGACGAAAGCCAGCACCACGGTGACGACGCTAGTCAGGATAATATCCTGCTTCCATTTGTAGGTCATCTGCCCGGCCAGGATGCCCACCAAAATAACCAGGATCGTACCCAATGGCACAGCAGGGTTGATCATCAGGCCAAAGCCCACCTGGGTGCCAAAAGCGCCCATAATCAACCAAAGGTAAAAGTAGATAAAGGTGATAAGGATCATGCGCGACCGAGGCGAGATCAGCCGGTAGCTCAAGGCGCCAAAGCTCTGGCCTTCTTCGCGCACGCCCAGCATGATGCTGCTATAATCCTGAACCCAACCAATGAAAAAAGTGCCCAGAATAATCCATAACAAGGCCGGCACCCACCCCCACTGTACGGCTACAATCGGCCCGACGATTGGCCCCAGGGCCGCGATAGACTTGAATTGATAGCCGAACAACACGTTACGGTTGGCCGGGGTGAAATCCACGCCGTCCATGTACATGGTGGCAGGGGTGGCTTTGCGGTCATCGGGCTGAATGACCGATTTGTTGATGGTCTTGGCATACAGGCCATAACCCAATACGATAGCGACGATGCCGAGCAACAGAGCGACGATCGCGTTCATTTCTGCACTCCTCTTGCAGGCACTTGCCCGAGGCGCTCGGGCGCACTACGACGCTGTCAAGATGATCGGCCCAACCAGACCCAGTCGAGATGGAAATTGTTGCCAGGCAGCCTCCTTTCTTTTCGCCCCAACGAAAAAGCACAGCGACACTGAGCCGCGACCAAGGGACATCAGCGTCCTCTGTGCTTCGGTTCGAACCAAGCACACAATAGTGTGCCGATTCTAGTACTCAATAAAGAGCCGTGTCAAGTCAATTGACGTCTGCTAACGGGCCAGATATACTCACGGCATACTCGTCGGAGGAAACGCCCATGCCTGCATCTATGATCCTGGCGGTGGTAGGATTGCTGTATGCGCTCCTGGCTGGCGGCCTGGCGCTGTTGCGGCGCGAAGGGCTTTCGCTGCGTTTTGCCGTCGAGACCTTGATCCTCACAGGGATCGTCGTAATAGCAGCGAGCCTATGGGGCGCTGCCTGTAGCCCGGTCGTTTTTTTGGCGGTGCTTTATGTAAACACGATGCGCGTGCGGTTGCTGGTGGACATGGCCAACACGTTAGGGCGTAACGGTCGTCACGACGCAGCAGCAGCGCTATATCAATTTGCGTTGCGTTTGTGGCCCGATCAAACGGGTCAGGCTATCGTGCATATCAACCAAGGTGTGCTGGCGCTGCAACAGGGACAGCTCGATACCGCCATTGAGACCTTACAGCAGACCCTGGATGCATCATCCGTCCATGGCTACTTGGGCCTCAAGCAAGAGTGCGGTTGCCGCTTTAACCTGGGCGTCGCCTATCAGCGTAAGGGAATCGAAACCCAAGCCCAAGCCGAGTTCACCCGCGTACTCGACGTTTGGCCTAAGGCGCGCTATGCTCGACGAGCCTCCACAGCCTTACAGCGTCTGCGCAAAAGCGCTCCTCCGCAGGAGCAAGAGCAGACCAAGCCTAATTGAGTTGAAACAGACCCGCCCGAATCGGTCACAGGTCATCGGGCGGGGGGCCAGCCAGCGCTGGGAGGATCGCTTCGACCGCCTCGTATTGCCGCGCCGGAATCGGCACGCGCCACTCTTCCTCCGGCGATCCTCGGAACTTGGGCGCAATAATCGTCAGCACCAATTCATCCCAGTCACCCCGCTCGATGTGCGCCTCTTGGATATAACGCTGCTGCCCATCACCTCGAAAATAGTCGCCATTGGCATAGATCTCGTTTGGGGCCAGCGCCACCGGATCGGGTGTAGCTTGCTGGTGCGCCTGGCGAGAAGCGAGGTGATTGCCCGCTGCAACCGCCGCCCCCACGAACGCGCCGAACAAGCCGCCGATTAGCAGGCCGATGAACCCATCAATCAGCGCTTCCGAAAGGCCTTCTTCTGCGCCGATAAACACTCCGGCCAATAGGCCCGCAATCCCCAAGAGGGCTGTGAGGCAGCCCCATTGTACTTTCCAATCCCCCTTCTCTTCCTGCCACCGAGCTTCCCTGATCTGTCGCCACTCATCAGGCGAGTAAGTCCAGCGAACCAATGGTCGCTCGCTGACCAGAAACCCCACGATCCGTTGCGCTTTGGCATAGCCCAGAATCCAAATCGTCAACAGAATGTCACCGAACAGGATCGCTAACCCGGCAATGACAGCGACCGGGATCATCCACGGCTCGCGCCAGTCGCCGCGCTGCCAGGCCAGCGCTACACCGATAATGGCCGGGATCCCCAGAACGCTGCACAACACACTGAGGGCCAACACGCCGCCGCGATACGGATTTCTGATCTTGGGCAATGAACCGGGCGACCAATCATCCCAACTCATACTCGACCCCTGTTATTTCCCCTGCTCGGCGCGCCACTCTTGAAAGCGTTCTTCCCAGACTGGCCCCATCGGATACAGCCCCTCTAGTGGGATACCCTCGGCCAATTTGAGGCGGATGAATTCTTCACGCGCTTCAAAAGTCAGCACCTCGTCCACAACATCGGGAATCATCGCTTGCGGAATGACCACTACGCCGTCGTCATCGCCAAGCATGATGTCGCCCGGACATACCAACACCCCCGCGCAGCCGCTGGGCACGTTGTAATCTACATTGAACACCGTGCCGCCGGGCGCCGCCGATCCCAGACAAAAGATAGGGATCTCTTTTTCGAGCATGTGGGGCTTGTCGCGCACGCACATATCGCACACCAACCCCACCGCGCCCTTTTTTTTGATGCGAAAGGTGAGCAGGTCGCCAAAGAGTCCCTCAGTGGTTGCCCCGCGCCCATCGAGCACAACCACATCGCCGGGCTGAACGGCTTCGATGGCATCATCGGGGTGGCCGGGAAAGAGTGTGCCCTTTTCGTATGCGATAGGCTGTACATCGTCGAGAACATGAACACTGCGGATGGTGAGCGCCGGG
>CAZYPJ010000297.1:4463-5116 GCA_964649365.1 uncultured Anaerolineales bacterium
TTGATCGGCATCCAGATATTCTTGATGCCCTTGCGCTTCATAATGGTAGTGATGGTCGCTGTGCTGGCGCGACTGAGAATCTCAATAGTCTCCACGCTGGGACGGGTGAAATCAGGTCCGTGCATGATACTCTCCAAGTGGTCGGTTTTCAGTGCTCAGCTTCGCCCTGACTATTTATGCCCACTGCGCTCGTAGCGACCAGCGCCGACATAGTGCAGCCACTCGCCGATCAACAGCAATTGTGTGTCGAACTCGGGCTTGGCGCGCTCGATCAGCCGCCCGAGGGTCAACGGATCGCCAGTGTGACCCCACCACAGATCCCAGTGATAGGGCAAAAGCAAACGAGGCTTGATCTTGGCGACCGCTTCCAGCAGTTGCGCCTCGTCCATATACCAGATGCGCCCAAAGGCCATCATCGCGATATCGAGATCGCCGATGGTCGCCATATAGTCGGTAGGCAGACTATCGCCAGCAAAGAACAACTTGGCGCCGCCAGAGGCCACGGTGTAGCACACCGCTTGTTTTTCGCCGGGATCGTTGCCGGGCCATACGACAATCTCAGCGTCGCCGATAGTGAAGCGGTCGCCAGGGCGCGCCAAGCCGATGCGCGCTTCGGGAATGCCCTATCGACGCAGCAATATGACGACCGACTC
>CAZYPJ010000298.1:0-5090 GCA_964649365.1 uncultured Anaerolineales bacterium
CCAAGAAACGGGCGTCACAGCGACTGTCGTCCAAGAAAAGGTCGTCACCCCGACGGGTGCGCCCAAGGGCCGAGTCCCCATTCTGTTCTGGTTCCAGGCCGAGAACCACAAGCCCGAATACGAATCGCGTGTGACAGAACTGAACGACAAGTTCAATATCAGCTTTTCTTTTGAGCTACTATCGCGCGATGCGATGAACAAAAAGTTCCCGGCCACCCTTATGGCGGGCAGCGGCTTTCCCGATATTATCGAGATGAACGCCGGCGACACCGTCAAATACTTGAAGGGCGATGACAAGATCATCCCCTTCTTGGGCCTCAACGAAGTCCTCAATTCCAGCCCCTATTTTGAGCAAGTGCTCAAGAGCCGCTGGGCCCGTTTCACCAAAGACGGTACGATCTATGCCGCGCCGCACGATGTACACCCTATTGTGATGCTTTACCACGACAAAGCATGGAAGGAGTTGGGCGTTGACCTCTCTACAGTGGTCACCTGGGACGACTATCTAGAGGCTTGCTCCAAAGTGACTACCAAGATGGCCGACGGTCGCCCTCGCTATGCTTTGATGGATTGCACCGCTTGTACGAACCTGCCTTCGCGCATGTTGGAAAAGGGCCTGTGGTGGACCGACAAGAATGGCGAGCCGATGTTGACCCATCCCGATTTCAAGGTGTGCGTTCAGGACTGGTTGCGCTTCAAGCCCTATTGGGTGGATATCGACTGGGCTAACCAGGTAGCTATGGTCAAAGATGGGCAGGTTCTTAGCCAGCTCTGCCCCGACTGGCTCTATGGTATCCACAAGCAGGGCACAGCCAAAGATACAGCCTGGCTGGCCGATTCGCCTATGCGCGTCATGCGCATCCCCGATTTCGTCGCTAATGGCCCGCATGTTGGCACCTGGGGTGGCACTGGCTGCTCGGTGCCCAAGATGACCAAAGAACGTGAGCTTTCCGTTCAAGTGATGAACTATCTCTATTTTGAGAATGGCAAGCGCGAACTGGAAAAGCGCTACAAGGATACGGGCATCCTGCCCCCGGTCAAGACGTCGTGGGAAGGGCCAGGTTTCCATGAGACCGAGCAGTACGTCGGAGGCCAAAAGGCCGCTGAGGTGTTTATCGCTGCAGCCAACGACTTGGCGAGCTACTCGGAAAACTGGAAGACTAGTCTGGTGAGCGATGCATGGGGCGAACAATTCTCGCTGTTGTGGGCTGGCGAGATCGGCGTTGATGAAGCTATCGAAAAGGCCGATAAGAGCGCTCGCGAAAAGATTGCAGCAGCCGAATAAGCGCACACCCTAGTTCTTGAATCAGACGCTTGGCGCTGTTGCTACGGCGGCGAAGGGGTGCGCGTTGGCTCCTTCGCCGCAATCACAAGAGAGGAGATATAATGGCCACTCTCTCGGGCGTTGCTCACGTTCGTCGAACTGGTCTACGCTATTTTTTCCATGACCAGCGCCGTTGGGTTCCGTACCTATTCGTAGCTCCATTTTTCATTACGTTTTTTATTTTTACGTTTTATCCAATGGTGCGCGCCATCGCTATGGGCTTCCAAGAATCAGTAGGTTATAGCAATGAGTGGGAATGGGTCGGGTTGGATAATTTCAGAGAGGCGCTCACCAAAGATCGGGTATTTGGCATCGCCTTCATGAACGTGTTGTACTATACGGTTGGCAGCCTGGCCACACAATTGCCCGCCGCCTTTCTGTTAGCGCTTTTGCTGACCTCGCCACACCTTAGAGCACGCGGATTCTTTCGCACTGTCTTTTTCGTCCCTTCGGTTCTTCCTGGCGTAACGATGGGCGTCATTGGCGTCTGGTTGTTCAGCCAGTCGCGCGGCTTTGTGAACGAATTGTGGCTGGCCTTGGGCGGGGCCGAACGCATCCCCTGGGGTATGTTGCCGGCGCACCTCATGCCGATGTTGTTGACAATTGCGTTTTGGCAATGGATGGGCAACCATGCCGTTTTTCTCATTGCGGGCATGAGCGGTATCGAGCCGTCCATTCTCGAGGCAGCTATCGTGGATGGCGCTACGTCATGGCAGCGCGCTCGTCATATCGTTCTACCTCTGCTGCGTCCTGTTTTTGCCTACATTTCGATCACCGCCGCGGCGGGGTCGCTGGTGGTTTTCGATGTGCCCTATATTATGATTAGCAACGGAGGCCCGGCGGGCAAGGGTTGGTTCTTTATTACTTATATTGCCTGGATGGCCTTTGATCAATTCCGTATGGGCTATGCGACAGCTATCGGATGGCTGGTCTTTTTCCTTTCGATTGCGATCACCATCTTGCAGCTCAAGCTGTTCGGTTTTGGGGAGGCCCGGTAAGATGGCAAACCTCGATATAGCGCAGCACGTAACTACCTCAACGCGTGAGGTCAAGCAGCCCATCGTCGGTTATTTTCGTTTGGGTGCAATTCTTAGCACTACAGTTGCAGCGATTCTGGCTATTGGATTCGTCTGGCCGTTTTTTTGTATGCTGGCGCAGAGCTTTAACCGGCTTGATGTTTACATGAAACCGTTGCTGCCTATCCCGGCCAAATTCACTACTGAACTATACGAGTTGATGGTGACCAAATATCAATTCCACCGTTATATTCTGAACTCGGTGTGGGTAGCCGCAGTCTAAACTGCGCTCTATGTGTTTGCTAGCGCGCTGGCAGGCTATGCTTTAGCCAAGTGCGAATTCGCTGGACGTAATCTGTTGTTTATGATTATCCTGGGCGTTATGCTTTTGCCCAGCCAGACGATGCTCATCCCGCAGTTCGTGGTCATGCGTCAGCTCAAGCTGGTCAACAACTATTGGGGCCTGATTTTGCCATCAGTGGGCGGCGGCGCTTTTGGCATATTCCTCATGCGCCAGTTTATGCTACAAGTTCCTACCGAAATGCTCGAAGCAGCACGCATGGATGGCGCCTCTGAATTTGGCGTATTTCTGCGCGTGGTGGCGCCCACAATGTTGGCGCCGATTGGTGTTCTGGCAACGCTCTCGCTGCGTGGGGTGTGGAACTCACTTCTCTGGCCGCAGATCCTTATTACTGACGAGAAAAAGATGCTATTGATGCCGGCTATCGCGCGCCTCAATAATCTCACCGTGGCCGACCCTTATCCGCGCCCAGTGGTCATCGCTGCTGCAATCACCGCGGCGCTTGGGCCGCTAGGATTGTACTCATATAGCCAACGCTATTTCGTAGCCACGTTAGCTGGCGCCGTCAAGGGCTGATTGCCGGATCCCGATCCTCTGCGCGCGTCACGCCCAGATCCCCTTTGGGCGCGGCGCGCGCTTTTGCTTGACGCTCGGCGCGGCATCGGCTATCTTGTAGGCGTGGTGTGAATAGAAGAACCCCTGGAAAGGATGGACGATCCATGCTGTACTGCTATGCCAACCTGACTGATGAACAACTGGCCAAGATCAAAGCGTTTGAGGCCGAGACGGGCAAGAAGGCATTGGCTCTACGTCGTGTGCCCGTCAGACCCGAGGAGCTATCTGCCGAGGACTTGGCCAAATTAGAGGCGCTGGAGAACGAACTGGGCCTGGTGGTTATCGTCGTCAAATAAGGCGCGCTATGCGCGGGGCATTGTTCACTTGCCGCATTGCACAAGACAGACTGAGGGAATTGCATGAAAGAAAGGATCGTTCTGATCGGCGCTGGCAGCGCCATGTTCACGCGCGGCCTGTTGGCTGACATGATTCGGCGCGGCGAAGCGCTTGACTTGGCGCTGGTGGACATCGACCCCGAAGCATTGGCCGTGGTTGAGGGCCTGGCGCACAAGATGATCGCCGCTAGCGGCGCACCGATTGCACTCTCGGCGGCCACCGATCGCAGGCAAGCGCTGAGCGAAGCAACGGTGGTTATCTGCACCGTGGGTGTGGGCGGCAGGCGCGCCTGGGAGCAAGATGTGTTCATCCCACGCCGATATGGCATCTATCAACCGGTGGGCGATAGCGTCATGCCCGGGGGCGCATCACGGGCGCTGCGCATGATTCCGGCTATGGTGGCTATCGCCGAGGACGTGCTCGACCTTGCACCGCGCGCTCTCTTTTTCAACTATGGCAACCCGATGGCCCCGGTGTGCCGAGCGATACGCAAGGCGACGAGCGCTAATGTGATAGGGCTATGCCACGGCGTGAATCATGTAGGTCATTATCTGGCTCAGACTCTAGGTATAGAGCCTGACGCGCTGCGTTACACCGCCGTGGGCATGAACCACCTCACTTGGTTCACCGAGGTAAGGGCGAACGGCCAGGATGCCTTGCCTCATCTGCGCGAGATAGCTGCACAGCGGCTAGAGCGCATCCGCGCCGAGGGCGACAGACTATCGCCCGAGCAGGAGCAACCTTTTAGTTGGCAGTTGTTCGACCTATTCGGCGCTTTCCCCGCTGTGCTCGACCGCCACGTGACCGAGTTCTTTCCCCAATTCTATGCCCAAGGGCGCTACTTCGGTAGAGTTCTGGGCGTGGACGCTTACAGCTTTGAGCGGACCATCGCGCATGGCGACGAGATTCACGAACAGATGCGCCAAGATGCTCTCTCGCCCGATCCTTTGGCCGCCGACTATTTCTCGCGCATCGGCGGAGAGCACGAGCAAGTGGTGGACATCATCGCCAGTATCCGGCGCGACTTGGGCCGCATCTATTCGATGAACCTCCCCAATCGCGGCCAAGTCCCCAATCTGCCCGCCGAAGCGATCATTGAATCGCCCTGCGTCGCCGATGGCAGCGGCGCGCGACCGATCGCGCTGCCGCCGTTGCCGGTCGGTATTGTGGGTACATTGGCTACCCGCTTGGCTTGGGTCGAGACCGTCGTCGAGGCGGCGCTGGAGGGAAGCCGGAGCAAGTTCATTCAGGCGCTCTTGCTCGATGGCGCCATCAACTCGTTCCCGATGGCGGAGGCTTTGGCCGACGATTTACTGGCCGCTCAGGCTCAGTACCTCCCGCAGTTCAAGTAACTGCAAAGAACAAAAAAAGAGACCCTCTTGGTTCATCCAAGAGGGTCGAATAGGCGCGTGATGGCAGATCAGGCAGGCTCTTTGCCCGGGTGCAGTTTGCGGAACTTGGCCAGCAACTGGTCGCGGGTTTCCTTGTTGTCGGGGTC
>CAZYPJ010000299.1:0-5069 GCA_964649365.1 uncultured Anaerolineales bacterium
AGCGAACGAAAGGAGATACATGAAATTCAATGATGGCGCCTGGCTGATGCGCCCTGGGGTGACACCCTATCACCCCGTGCACGTTCATGAAATCGAGATTGAGCCGGATGCGCTGGTCGCCTATGGGCCGGTCAAACAAATTACTAATCGCGGCGACACCCATGACTTGGCACTGTTGACGGCGCGCTTTTCCTCGCCCATGCCCAACGTCATTCGCGTGCAATTCTATCATCACAAGGGCGGACGAGCGCGCAAACCTGCCTTTGAGATCAAGGCGCAGCCAGCGCCCGACGTTCAGATCCACGATGACGCTCAGGCTGCGACTTTGACCAGTGGGAAATTGACGGTGCACGTCCAAAAGGCCGGCGACTGGCGAATCGAGTTCAGAGATGGCGACCGTTGCATCACCAGCAGCGCCTTGCGCGGCATGGGCCTGATGGACACGCCAGAGGGCCGATTTGTCCACGAGCGGCTGTCGCTGGGCGTGGGCGAATGCATCTATGGTCTGGGTGAGCGCTTTACGGCATTCGTCAAGAACGGACAAGCGATAGATATCTGGAACGAGGACAGCGGCACATCGAGCGAACAGGCCTACAAAAATATCCCCTTTTATCTGAGCAATCGTGGGTACGGCGTATTCATTAATCATCCCGAGCGAGTGTCGCTTGAGGTTGCGTCGGAGAACGTCGAGCAAGTGCAATTCAGCGTAGCGGGAGAGTACCTGGAGTATTACGTGATCTATGGGCCATCCCCCAAAGAGGTGCTGAGCCGCTACACGGCTCTGACGGGACGCCCGGCGTTACCGCCGGCCTGGTCTTTCGGATTGTGGTTGAGCACCTCATTCACGACAGACTATGACGAGCATACCGTCACCAGCTTTATCCAGGGTATGGCGGAACGCGATATACCATTGCACGTGTTTCACTTTGATTGCTTCTGGATGAAAGAGTTTCACTGGTGCGATTTCGAATGGGATCGTCGCGTTTTCCCCGATCCCGAGGCAATGCTGAAACGGCTCAAAGAACGTGGACTGCGTATCTGTGTGTGGATCAACCCCTACATCGCGCAGCGTTCGGCGCTGTTCGATGAGGGCATGGAGCACGGCTACCTGCTCAAGCGCCCGAACGGCGATGTGTGGCAGTGGGATCGGTGGCAGGCAGGCATGGGGCTGGTAGATTTCACTAACCCCGACGCGCGGAGTTGGTACGGCGACAAGCTGCGCGCCCTGCTCGACATGGGCGTAGATTGCTTCAAGACCGATTTCGGCGAGCGAATACCCACTGACGTGGCGTACTATGATGGCTCTGATCCGATCAAGATGCATAACTACTACACGTTCCTCTACAACCAGGCGGTGTATGAGGTGCTACACGAAAAGCGCGGCAACGGCGAGGTGGCGCTGTTTGCGCGTTCGGCCACCGCTGGCTGCCAGCAATTTCCCGTTCATTGGGGCGGCGACTGCACGGCCACCTTCGAATCGATGGCCGAAAGCTTGCGAGGCGGCCTGTCGTTGTGCCTATCGGGCTTTGGCTTCTGGAGCCACGACATCGGCGGGTTCGAACAGACGGCGCCAGCCGACGTATATAAACGCTGGTGCGCGTTCGGGCTGCTTTCCTCGCACAGCCGGCTGCACGGCAGCAGTTCGTATCGCGTTCCCTGGTTGTTTGACGAAGAGGCTGTAGATGTGTTGCGGCGCTTTACCAAGCTCAAGTGCAGCTTGATGCCCTATTTGTTCGACGCCGCCTGTCAGGCGCACGAACAGGGCATCCCCGTCATGAGGGCCATGTTGCTCGAATACCCGGACGATCCCGCAAGCGACTATCTCGACCGACAGTATATGCTCGGCGATTCGCTGCTAGTGGCGCCGATCATGAGGGCGGACGGCGTGGTGGATTATTACCTGCCGTCCGGTCGCTGGACGAATTGGTTCACCGGCCAGGTGATCGAAGGTGGGCGCTGGGTCCGCGAGCAGCATGGTTATCTGAGCCTGCCGCTGATGGCGCGCCCTAGCTCGGTGATCGCAGTCGGCGCGGACGAGCAGCGCCCGGACTATGACTATGCGAAGGGCGTCATTTTCCATGCCTTTGAGATCGCGGACGGGGCGACGATTTCGACATGCGTGCGTAGCTTGACCGGAGATAAGGTCATGACGGTCACGCTGACCCGCGATGGGCAGCAAATCGGCGTTCGCACACAAGGAGACGCCGAGAATTGGCGCGTGCTGTTTAGGGGTATTCATGGAATACATGGGGTTGATGGCGGTGCAGTCGCAGACGATCCTCTAGGCGTCATCGTAACGCCGGCGACGGGAAGCAAGGAACTGACCATTCATCTATAGGATATGGCCGGCCGCACGATGACTGTGCATCGTGATGACTAATCATCGCGATAATGTTAGCTGCTTCGACAGACAGGCCTCTTGGGATATACTGTGATATGATGGATTATGTCCGCCCCCTTATAGCAAAATCCCAGGAGGCCCACCATGTGGCGAACTCTGCACACCTCTGCGAATCTGGATGCCGATTTCGCCAAGTCCGCTGACGAGCTTGTAAGAACGACGTTTCGCAACTTGATCTGGGCGACCGGCAGCGCCTATCTGGTTTGGCATCTGGTCGCCACAGTAAGTTGGTCGCAGCGACTTGGCGTGCCAACGTGGGGCGTGACGGCGTGTATGGGGCTAGTTATCGGTTTGACCATGTGGCAATTGCCTAGGCATATCCATACCGCGCAATGGTGTTGGCATTTGGGGTTGCTCGGCGTCATCACGGCGGCGCTCTGCTTTTATCGCCAACCCGAAATTGCTTTCTTGTTTGTCTTGCTTCCCTTTATGGCCTCTGTCACGATGAGCTGGTACGCTGGGATTGTGATCGAGATCCTTGCATCCAGCTTGGCTGCGACTCTGGCCTATGCCTTGCCTCAGCCACTGATCCCATTCAGCTATGCCATCAGCATCGTCATCATGGGCGGGTTTACTGTACTGATAGGTTGGTCTTCATCTCACGCGCTATATACCGTCACCCACTGGCTGGTTTACAGCTACAACCAGGCGCGCGAGAATATGGAAAAGGCGCGCGAGCATCGCGGCCAATTGGCCCGCGTGGTCAAAGATCTCGACCAGGCTTACCATCGCTTGGAGCGCGCCAATGCTGCGCTCGTAGCGGCCTGGCGCGCCGCCGATGACGCCGAGCGGTTCAACGCCGAGTTCGTCGCCAACGTGAGCCACGAGTTACGCACCCCACTCAACTTAATCGTCGGTTTTTCCGAAATGATCACCACCGCGCCGGAGAGCTATGGCGGCGTGCCTATCCCTGGCCCCTATCGCAGCGACCTGAACGCGATCTACCACAACGCACGCCACCTGTTGGCTTTAGTAGATGATGTGCTTGATTTGGCGCGCATCGAGGCGGGCAAAATTGCTTTAGCGCGCGACTGGGTTGATTTGCCTGCATTGATTCAGGAAGCTATTGACATGGTGCGCGACTATATCGCAGCCAAAGGACTGACATTGCAGATGCAAATCGAGCCAGGTTTGCCCGAGCTGTCCCTTGATAGAATGCGCATCCGCCAAGTGCTGCTCAACTTATTGGTCAACGCGGCGCGTTTTACTGAACGCGGCACCATTCGCGTTGAGGCGGCGCAACAGAACGGCGAAGTAGTGCTGCGTATAAGCGACACCGGGCGGGGCATCCCCAAAGAGGACCTGCCCAAGATATTTGAAGAGTTTCGTTCCACAGAACAGCCAGTTTCTACCTGGCATTCGGGCACTGGCCTGGGTTTGCCGATCAGCAAAAAGTTCGTCGAATTGCACCACGGGCGAATGGGCGTGGAAAGCATCTACTTGCAAGGCACCACTTTTTGGTTCACGATCCCGTGCGACGGCGGGCAGACGGAGATAGGACGCATGATGCGCGCGCACCCCACCCGACGCATGGGCGCCTCGGAAAAGATCATCGTTACCGTCCACGAAGACCCGCGTGTCGCGCCCCTTTTGCAACGCTACCTGGATGGCTATCGAGTAATCGGAGCAGAGGACGCTGCCGAAGGGATCGCATTAGTAGAAGATGTCAAGGCGTTGGCGTTGATCGTAGATAGCGCCCAAACGCTGCCCGATCTCCCCAGTCGGATACCGATCATACGTTGCCCGCTGCCCAGCGGCCAACGCGCCGCCATTTCGGTAGGCGCCGAAGATTTGTTGGTCAAACCGGTTTCGCGCGCCGAACTCGTTGCCGCGATGGAAAGGCTCAATCGCCCAGTGCAGCGCGTGCTCATCGCCGATGACGACCCCGACGTGGTGCGGCTCTTTCGCCGCATGTTGCGCAACCGGGTGCAGGAGTGCTTAGAGGCGCATAACGGACGCGAAGCGCTAGAGATGATCGAAGCTCATACGCCCGACCTGGTCATTCTTGACCTAGTTATGCCGGAAGTGGACGGGCAAGAAGTATTGGCCCACCTAAGCCGTAATCCTCGTTTGTCTCAAATCCCGGTGCTACTTGTTACCGCGCGTGGGCAGGATTTCGCCAGCGTGCAAATCTCTGGGCCAATTCAGATCAGTCGCGAACAGGGCTTTCAGTTGGGGGAAACGGTGCAAATCTTGGGGGCGCTGTTCGGCGCATTGGCTCCGGGGTGGTAAGTGGGCGCTGCCCATAATTCTAGCGCGCTGGGATCGTCCGTCGCCAGGGCGCCAGGGCGCGCACCAATTCGCGCTGTGCGACCGGTTTGGCGAGATATCCCGCTGCGCCCAGGGCCAGCGCCAATCCAGGCTGATCGAGCACCGAGCATACAATAACGGGAATGCTGCGCGTCTCTTCGCGCGCTTTGAGCGCCACGAGCAGCTCCCAGCCATCTTCAGAGGGCATTAGCACATCGAGCAAAATCACGGTCGGGCGCACCATAACCAGCCGCGCCAGGGCCTCGCGCCCGCTGGCTGCTCCAACCACATGCCAGTTGCGGCCGGCTAGGTATCGCCGATAGAG
This sequence comes from uncultured Anaerolineales bacterium, assembly GCA_964649365.1. Taxonomy (GTDB): domain Bacteria; phylum Chloroflexota; class Anaerolineae; order UBA1429; family UBA1429; genus CAZYPJ01. Next base: position 4,977 of record CAZYPJ010000299.1, read on the forward strand.
ATCCGTGAACTCTTCATTGTCATCAATAACGAGAAGAATGGGGCGACCTGCAGGCCACGCCAGTTGAACCTGCCAGTTTCCATTCTCGCGCCG
>CAZYPJ010000300.1:0-5046 GCA_964649365.1 uncultured Anaerolineales bacterium
GGCAGTTTAAGGCGTTAGCTAGAAAGGGATAGCTTGCTCAGCGCCATCGGCGCGTCGCCGGGGCGCAAGGGACGCAGGCGCACCGAAAAGCGCATCTCTTCCGGCTGAATCAGGTACTGCGGCAATGTGCCCGGCCCGCAGCTCGCGTTGCCCAGGCCCATCTGGCGATGATCCAGGTTGAGGGTGATCTCGCGGCGGCGGGGCAGCTCGTGCCAGTGTCGCGCTTGGGCAAGATCTTGGGTGGTATAGTGGTGTGCGCTGACCTCTAGCAACGGCATTCCCACGGCGAGCAACCCCGCGCCGTTAGCGTCGGTGAGCGCCAACCAACGCACGTCGGTCTTGTTGCCGTTCTCCTGCGGCGTCACATAGGGCGTGTGTTGTTCGTCCACCGTCCCCGAATACACCCCCACCGGCGCGCTCCCCTTGCGATCCACATAGCTTTCGTGCGGACCGCGCCCATACCAGGTCATCGTCTCATAGCCTCCGGGGAGGGTCATCTGCAAGCCCACGCGCGGCAGATAGATCAAGCCAGCGTCGGGGACGAGGTGCGTCTCGATGACCACATCGCCTGAGCCATAGATAGTATAGGTATAATCGCAATCGAACCCCGCCGCGCGGTCGAGCGCACAGACGCGCGCCCGCGCCGTGACCACGACGACCTGCGGCTGCGGCTGGGCTGCTGTGATCTCGCCTACCTGATGGACGAGCCGGTCATAGCCCACCTCGCGCCAATGAATCGCGGCGCGCATATCGCCCCAGGTATTGGCGTCGTTATCGGTGGGCGCGCGCCAAAGGTTGAGCTGCGGGCCGCGCATCACCAACTCGCGCCCGACGGCGCGGAAGGAATGGATCGCGCCGTCGGCCTTGACGAACACCAAACGGAAATCGTGGCCCAGCACCAGGATTTCTTTGGCGAGATCGCGCAAGCGCAACGCTGGCGTCGTCGCGATGGGCAACGCCGCCGCTTTCGGCGCGGCAAACGGCACAGCGAACTGCTCCCACGCCACCACATGGCCCGCGTCGGCCCATAGCGTCGGTTGGGCCAGCGTGAACCGCAACGTCAGCCAATACTCAGCCCCTGCAACAAGCGGCGGCTGACGGAAGGGAACCGTCATCTCCTGGCTCTCGCCGGGCACTAGGCTGAGCTGGTCGAGCGCGCCGCTGGCTATCACGTAGCCATCCTCACTCAGTTCCCACGAAATGGCCAGATGATCGAGCGAAGCGTAGAAATAGCGGTTCGTGACCTTGACGCGACCGTGAACCAGATCCACGCCCTCCACCTTGACCGGCTGGAGGATTTTCTTGTACTCGATCAACCCCGGGTGCGGAACGCGGTCGGGGCCGATGAGACCATTGATGCAAAAGTTGTCGTCGTTGGGCGCGTCGCCGAAGTCGCCGCCATAGGCGTACCAAGTCGCGCCATCGGGCGTGGTTTGCTGCAAGCCCTGGTCTATCCAATCCCAGATGAACCCGCCGATCAGCCGCCGGTGCGATTCGATGGCGTCCCAATACTCCTTGAGATTGCCGGTGCTATTGCCCATCGAGTGGGCGTATTCGCACATCACGATGGGGCGCGTCTCGTTGGGGTCCTCGGCGGCTTCGATGATCTTGCTGACCTTGGGGTACATATACGAGATCATGTCCACAATGGGCGCGTCCACCGCCGGGTGATAGTGCACCGGCTGCGTGGGGTAATTCTCGTGGATCCAATCGGCCATGGCGTCGAGGTTGGGGCCATAACCCGACTCGTTGCCCAGCGACCAAACGATGATGGAAGGGTGGTTCTTATCGCGTTCGACCATGCGAATGGCGCGATCTACAAAAGCACGCTCCCAGGCCGGGTCTTTGGCCAGGCGATCCCACAAGCCGTGGGCTTCCTGGTTAGCCTCGTCGAACACGAACAGACCGTAACGGTCGCACAAGTCGAGAAAGCGCGGGTCGTTGGGATAGTGCGAGGTGCGCACGGCGTTGATATTGTGCCGCTTCATCAGTAGCACATCCTGGAGCATGTTATCCATCGTCACCGCTTTGCCGCGGATGGGGTCGTGGTCATGGCGGTTGACGCCCTTGAGCTTGATAGCCACGCCATTGACGAGCAACTGCCCATCCACAATCTCGACCTTACGAAAGCCCACTTTGCAGCTCGTCGCCTCGATGACTTGGCCCGCCGGGTCGAGCAGCGCTAGGGTTAGCGTGTAGAGGTAAGGCGTCTCCGCCGTCCATTTGGCAGGCGCGGCCACTTGCCCCGCCATCTCTAACGTGGCTTCGCTGCCCGCGCCCGCCGAGACGGTCGCCGCGAGCGGCTTGGCCCACACAGGTTGGTCGTCCGCATCGTACAGCGCGGCGCGCACGCTGTAACCGGCCAGGCTCCCGGCGGCATAGTGCTTGAGCGCCGCCCGAATATAGAGCGCGGCGTTGCGATAGGCGGCGTCGAGTTCGGGGCGCGCCCAGAAATCGCGCAGGTGCGCCGACGGCGTGGCGTAGAGATACACATCGCGGTGGATGCCGCTCAACCGCCAATGATCTTGGTCTTCGAGATAGCTCCCGTCCGACCAGCGATACACCCGCAGCGCGATCAGGTTCTCGCCCGGGCGCAGGTAGGGCGTGAGGTTGAACTCGGCGGGCAGGCGGCTATCCTGGCTATAGCCCACCTCCCGGCCGTTCACCCACAGGTAGAACGCCGAATCTACCCCCTCGAACACGATGAATACCTGCCGTCCGGCCCATTCGGGCGGCAAGATAAAGCGCGTGCGATAGCAGCCCGTCTCGTTGGTCTCGTGGGGCACGGCCGGCGCGGCGCTGATGTCAAAGGGGTATTGCACGTTGGTGTACATCGGCAGGCCATAGCCGTGCATCTGCCAATTGCTCGGCACAGGGATGGCGCCCCACTTGGAGGCATCGTAATCCTCGCGCTCGAACCCCTCCGGCGATTCCTCCGGCGTGGGCGACCAGTAAAAGGCCCAGTCGCCGTTTAGCAGGCAGAAGCGGGGCGAGGCTTCGCGCCGGCCCGCCAACGCTTGGCGCTCATCCGGGTAGGGCGTGAGCGTCACATGCCCCGGCTCTTTGTTGCGCCCGATGACCTGGGGGTTTTCCCAATCGTTCATTTGCATCTTGCCTCCTTCACAGGGTTGTTCGCTTTATTTACATCACCCGTACATCATCGCTCAGCCCGGCCTGCTCGCGCAGGTGCGCCAAGCAGTTGCGCACCGGCCGCCCCGCGATCAGGCGCTCGCCGTCGGTGAACCCTTCCTCGCGCCCGGCCAATTCCTGGATCAGCGCCCGCCGCCAGGCGGCCACGCGAGCGGCGTTCGCCGGGTCGCGGGCCAGGTCGCGGCATTCCTGCGGGTCGCGGTCGAGGTCGAACAGTTGCTCGTGGCCGGCGCCGCTGAACCACACGTATTTCTCGTGGCCGTCGGTCAGCCAGTGCAACGCTTGCCCCAGCACAGTGTGCTCGCCGTGCAGATAGGGTCGCCAGGCCGGCGACTGGCCACGTGCAAAAGGCAAAAAACTGCGCCCCTCTACCGTCTCGGGGATGGGCAGCCCCGCGCATTCCAACAGCGTGGGCATGATGTCGCGCAGCTCGACCACAGGGCCGCACACCGTCCGCGGCGCGATGTCGCCGCCCTTGGGGGCCTTCAAGATCAAGGGCACGTGCGCCGACCCTTCGTAAGGGTAGGCCTTGCGGAACATGTGGTGATCGCCCAACATTTCGCCGTGGTCGGAGGTAAAGCAAATATAAGTATTATCGGCCAGGTTGTATTCGGCCAGGATTTCCATAAAACGGTTGAGTTGGTGATCGATATGGGTCATGTGGCCGTAATACCCGGCGCGAGCGCGGCGCAAGGCGCGCGGGTCAATGGCCCCCCGGAAACAATCGGGGCGAGAGGGGTTGTCGTTTTCCGCCAAGAGATCCACCCAGTCGCCCACGGGGACGTCGGGCATAGGTTCATCGCAATACATCTCATAGGCCCAGGCCGGCGGGTCGTAAGGCGGGTGCGGGCGATGGAACGACATGAACAGGAAGAACGGCTTGCGCGGGTCGCGCCGCCGCAGGAAATCGAGCGATTGCGTCACCACGAAATTGGTGGGGTGCAGGTGTTCGGGCTTGTCCCACGGGCGCGCCACGTAGGAATTGCAGTTGACGCCGTGATCGAAATAGTCGGCGTCGCGCCCCAGTTGCTCGCGCAGCCAGGGGTTGTAATCATCCACCAGATCATAGCTGCGCCCGCGCTTGCGTGCAAAGTGCAAGAAACCATCGTGCAAGATCACGTTCTGAAAGCCCATCTGAGAGCGTTCGGGATAGACGTGCATCTTGCCCACGGCCTGCGTCTGGTAGCCGTGGCGGGTGAACTCGCCGGCCAACGTCACGGGGTAATCCCACGGCACGCCATCTTGATAGCCCACGCGCCCGTGGGTGCGCTGCGTCTGGCCAGTGAACAACGCCGCTCGCGCCGGAATGCAGGTGGGCGTAGCGGAATAGGCTCGCGTGAAGCGCGCCCCATCGAGCGCCAATTGATCGAGATAGGGCGTATGCACCACGGGGTGCCCGGCGATGCTCAGGCAATCGCCGCGCCATTGATCCGCCATAATCAAGATCACATTCGGTCGGTCGGGCATGGTATCTCCTCATCCTCCGGTATTGCCGTCGCGCTGGCGAGGATACTATAACACAAAAAGTCGGGCAAGGGAACAGGAGCGGGCCTGACTATGCGCCAAAATGTTTGACAAACACCGCTGGCAAGACTATCATTCGTTTTGTATGCGCTCGGAGCGGCGAGGCGGCCTACGTCTATCCTGACAGGGAGAGCGAGATGAAGCGGTGGGATCGCATCATCGGTATGGCGACCGAGTTGGGGATGACGATGGGATTGACCGCTGCTGGCTTGACCTTGCTCGGTCTGTGGCTGGGCCGCTGGCTCGACGCACGACTGAACACCCGGCCTTACGCCACGTTGACCCTGCTTGCCGCTGGCGCAATCGCTGGCCAAGTTGCGATCTACCGCCTGGCGCGGCGCGCGGCGCAACGGCTCGCCGCGCGTCGCGACG
>CAZYPJ010000301.1:0-5004 GCA_964649365.1 uncultured Anaerolineales bacterium
TACGCGGCAAAAACTGTTGTGATTGTATCGCTCCGCGTAGGCGTTGTCAACGAACAGGGCGCACAAATCGGGGGTGAAAAGGTGATTTTACCACTGGAAACTATGACTTATTTGGGCCAGCGAGTAATAGGCAAGTCCTCACTCTGGATTGCGCCATCCGCCGATCTCGAGTACCATCTCACTGTTGGCGTTTTTGTGGCGATGTAAGTCTTACACCAATCCGTCATCAGGAGGAATGCGATGAGCGAATGGAGTTCACGCTTCAAGAGCATTATAGACAACCACGTTCACATGGGGGGCATGGCCAATGAGATAGCCATGCTTCGCATTATGGATGCGACCGGCATCGAAAAGATGTCGCTGGTCTCGATCCAGGATCCGGCATCTGGCTCTGGTCTGGCCGGGTCGCTCTATATGAAGGCCCGCCACCCCAAACAATTCTACGTCATGGCCGGGCTGAACCACGCTACGGCCCTTTCCGGAGGGCGCGTCCAGGCGGCGCCGCTCGCGGCGCAGGTGGATACCTTTGTTGCTATCGGCTGCGACGGATTAAAGATGGTGGAGGGCAAGCCTACCTCGCGCCAGGCCATGAACATCCCCGTAACCGATGCCTATTTCGCCGATTACTGGGCGCACGTGGAAGAGTTGGGCCTGCCCATCGTCTGGCATGTCAACGACCCTGAAGAGTTCTGGGAGCCGGACAAGCTCCCCGCTTGGGCGCGCGAGCTGAAATGGGGCTATGGCCCTGAGGATGTACAAAAGGAACAGCTCTATGCCGAGGTAGCCGAGGTGTTGGCCCGCCACCCACGACTGAAGGTAATCTTTCCGCACTTTTATTTCCTCTCGGCAGATTTGCCTCGCGCCGGGCGCTTTCTTGACGAGCATCCCAACGTGAGTTTCGATCTTGCGCCGGGCATCGAGTACCTCTACAACCTCTCGCGCGACCCCGACGCCAGCCGCGCCTTCTTTGTGCGCTATGCCGAGCGCATCCTCTATGGTACCGACTTGATGAGCCAGTTGACAGTGGATCAGGGGCGCTATCGCGCGGGCATCATCTATCGCTGGTTAGAGACTGAGGATACCTTCCGCATCCCGGCCGGTGTGGACTTTTTGCTCGGCAAGCCGGAGGATGGGGTGATCCGGGGTATGGCCCTGCCCGATGACGTCTTGGCCAAGATATATGGGGGTAATTTCACCCGCCTGGTGGGGCCTGCGCCCAAGCCATTGGACCGCGACGCGGCTATGGAAGAGCTACAGCGCGAAGCGATTATCGCGGCGGGACTATCGGGCAAGGCGCCTGCCTCCACCGAAGCGGCGCGCGTGGCGGGTTTTCTGGCCGCTCGCTAACCTTGCAGTTGTAGCTGGACGCGGATAGACGCGGATGCTCGCGGATCTAGGGATGTGTTCTTCCCCATCCGCGTTTGTCCGCGTTTATCCGCGTCCAAAATTACATTCTGTTGTGCGCAACCCAGAATCATCAGGCGCGTATAGGGTGTGAGATCGGCGGTACGACCGGGCGTCACGATCGGATGGAGGAGTGGGGTGGGAACGGATCAGGAGCGCCTCTGGGTCCTACAGGCCCAGCGGGGCAATGAGGATGCGTTTGCCAAATTGATCGAGGCCTATCAGGCTCCGATCTATAACCTGGCCTATCGGATGTTGGGCAACGCCAACGAGGCGGAAGACGCCACGCAAGAGACTTTTCTGCGCGCTTATACACGGTTGCACACTTATGAGTCAGAGCGCAAGTTCTCTTCGTGGATTCTCTCTATCGCCTCACACTATTGCATTGACCGCCTGCGACGGCAACACGGCAAGGTGGCCTCGCTCGACGAGATGCAATCGGCGAGTTGGGTTCCCGACGAACACCCCAAACCCGAGGAAGAGACGCTCGACCGCGAACAAAGCGCGGTCATCGGACAGATGCTCGGTTGTTTGCCGGAGCAATATCGTGTGGTGATTGTCTTGCGTTATTGGCACGACCTGGGGTACGACGAGATCGCCGAGATTACCCAATCCACCGAAAGCGCGGTGAAATCGCGCCTGCACCGCGCCCGCGAGATGATGGCCGCCAAATTGCAGGAACGAGAAATGGCCAAAAAAGAAAAGAATCCTAATCCAAGGAGGATGCCAGAAAATGCTTTGTCCCGAAGCTTCTGAGTTAATCTCGCTGCGGCTCGATATGGCGTTGTCCGCGAGCGACGAGGAAGCGCTTCAGGAGCACCTGGCGAGTTGTGAGGCCTGCCGCGCAATGTCTCGCGAACTACAGCGCGTGGACGATCTGTTCAAAGGGGCAACGCTCGTCGCGCCGCCGCCGCTCCTGGCGCAACGCGTGTTGGGCAAGGTGCATCGCCGTAATCGTTGGTTGATGATCGTGCGCCGGAGCGCGATTGCGTTCCTGGGGCTGGTAATTGTGGCGGCGTTGGGGCTGGCCCCCCTGCTCACGGCGCTAGGCGCGGTGCTCGACAATCCATCATTGGTAAGCGCCCTGGTGGGCCTGGCGTTGCGCGTGGCCGAGGTCGCTGGCGCGGTGCTACGGGCCATCGGCCTAATCGCCCAGGGGGTGTTCGGCAGCCCGAGCGTCTTTCTAGTCATCGCGTATTGCTCGCTGGCCTTGGGGTTGCTGTGCGTGTGGTTGCGCCTGGTGGCGCCGCCCCCCGCTCCAACTGCGGCCAAGTAACATCGCCAACACGTTGGCGCTCATAGAGGCAGGATTTGCCTGTCCCTGCGAGTAGGGCGACTCGCTTTCAGAGCGCCGATAAGCTCGTCTTTGTTTGAGTATGGAGGTTGTGATGAAAACGTTGCGTGTCATAGGGGCGATGCTGGCGCTGATCGGTTTGCTGGCGCTGGCGCCCACTACAGCCCTGGCCGAGGGCGGACATACTGTGTTCGGAGATCAATACGTGTTGAAAACGGGTCAGACCCTGCCCGATGATCTGACCGTGTTTGGCGGCAAGGCCACGCTGGAAGCGGATAGCATCGTCGAGGGGAATGTGGTCTTGTTGGGCGGCGAAGCGGTCATCGCCGGGCGCGTGAACGGCGATCTCGCCGCGATGGGCGGCTCGGTGCGAATCGAGGGTACCGCCATTATCGAAGGTGACGTGACCATCTTTGGCCAGGCCGAGATTAGTTCAGAGGCGCAGATCAAAGGCGAATTGGTCAAAGGCTCGGACGTTGGCGGGCGCCTGCGCGAACTGCCCGAAGGCATCCAGGATCGGGCCACCCCCGCCTTGCCCGAGGTCGAGACGGCGCCTGCCGCGCCTGAGCAACCCCAGCAGCCCCCGCGCATGGTCAAGCGAGCAGCCCGCGTGGGCGGGTCGCTGGCCGGGCTGGTGGTAGTGCTCTTTGTCGCTGTGATGATCGCCAACTTTGCGCCCGATAACCTGGAGCGCGTGACCCATCAGATGACTACCACCCCGGCGTTGAGCGTAGGCATCGGCTTGCTGACCCTGGTGGTGACGGCGATCCTCACTCCTATTCTGATCGCCATCTGCATCGGTTTGCCGGTGGCCATCGTACTGGGCTTGGCGCTGGTGCTGGCCGCCCTGTTGGGCTGGGTGGCGGCGGGCCGCCTAGCCGGGCAAAAGCTGGCTCCCATCTTCAAGATCAAGCTGGCCACACCCTTGCGCGAGACGCTGGTGGGCACGTTGGGCCTCTCACTTGTAGCCATGTTGCCCGGTTTGGGCGCGTTGCTGGGGTTCGTGGTAGTATGCTGGGGCGTGGGCGCCGCCGTGCTGACTCGATTTGGCGCCATGCCCGGCTCGACGCCCTTCGGCGGGCCGGTCCCCGCCCACCGCGCGCCAACGACGCAGCCGCCTGCTGCGCCGGAGCCGCCCGCGCCGCGATCCAAAGATACCAAACCACTGGATCCGTCGCTGGCGAGGAATGACGAGTAAGGGTTGTCGATTCTCAGCTATCAGTTTGTGATGACAAGATCGGGTTTCGCAAGAAACCCGATCTTTTTTGCGACGATCCCGCTGTCACAACAACCTGCAATATGAAAAATCTGTCATCTCACCCCTTGTCTTCTTTCATGCCCCCTTCATCTCGTCAGGATATAGTAAGCACAGAGCAAGCAAGTGTCCGCTGCTCGTCACCGCCCGATGAGGTGAAGCCGTGGCTACCAAAATCGCTCACATCCGTGAAGCAACAACCTTTTTGCCGCAACTCAGCGCCCCCCTGGCCGACCAGATGTACCTGGCCAGCAAGCGACGGTGCGATATTGTCCTGGCGATCATTGCGCTTGTGCTGTTAGCCCCGCTGTTGGCGCTCATTTCGTGCGCCATCGCGCTCGATTCGCGCGGGCCGATCATCTTTCGTCAAAAGCGCGTGCTGGGCGACCAAGCCTATGGTGACGAGCACCCCGAAGAGCACCAGTTCGAGTTTTACAAATTTCGTTCGATGTACCACAAGGCCGATCAGAGTGTGCATCAGCGTTACGTCGAGCAGCTAATCAATGGCCAGGCCCAGGCGCAGCAAGAAGGCGACAAAAAGCTTTACAAGCTAGGGTGTGATCCGCGCGTCACCCGTGTGGGGCGTATCTTGCGCAAGACCAGCCTCGACGAGCTGCCGCAGTTGTTCAACGTGCTCAAGGGCGAGATGAGCCTGGTGGGGCCTCGGCCCGCCATCGCTTACGAAGTGCGTCAGTACAAGCCGTGGCATCTCTACCGCCTCACGGTACAGCAGCGCCTCCCGGGGGTGTGGCAGGTGGCCGGGCGCAACGAGCTATCGTTCGACGAGATGGTGCAGCTCGACATCGAATACGCCCAACGCCGCTCGTTTTGGCTCGACCTGCAAATCCTCTTTGCCACCATCCCCGCGGTGCTTCGCGGGCGGGGGGTCTGTTAAGAATCCGCAAAAGCAAGCCCGGTGAAGAACCGGGCTTCTTTTTACGCCCCGGATTTGAGTGATTAATTGTTTCAAAAATATATAACAAATAGTTGAAATTTTGCAACCTTCATTGACAAACGTGCAGCGCTATGCTACAATCGAATTAGGTAGGTT
>CAZYPJ010000302.1:0-4988 GCA_964649365.1 uncultured Anaerolineales bacterium
AGCCCATTGACCGGCCTGCGGGTAGATGATCCTGCCAAGCTCAAACGACGCGTGCTGGCAGTGCGTATCGGCAACGATCCACAGATCAGGCCCCAGGAGGGGTTAGGATTGGCCGATATCGTCTATGAAGAAGTAATGGATGGTTGGACCATCACCCGCTTCACGGCGCTCTACCTCGATAGCGACGCCGAACGTATTCGCCCTATTCGCAGCGCCCGCCTGAGCAGCCTGGCCATCGCGCCACAATACGACGCTGCGTTAGTGCATTCAGGCGCCAGCGACAAAATCCGCTGGTTGATCTCACAGGCCAAGTTTGTGGATCTCGACCAGTTCTTCCACGAGGCCCCTTATGGTATGTTGGAAGGGTACGACTGGCGCGGGCGAGCCTACACTTCGACGGCCAAGCTTCACGAATACCTCAAGCGAAAGGGATGGGAGCGTGAGACGCCCATCGCCGGTTATGTCTTTGACGTCGCGGCACCCCTGGGACAACCCGCGACCAGCATTCACATCCCTTACCCCAAGTCGAGCGTGGTAGATTGGGCCTACGATTCGACCAGCGGGCGTTATCTGCGCTCGGTGCAAGGGCAACCCCATTTGGAAGCATTGACCCAGCAACAGATCGCCGCCGAGAATGTGATTATACTCTATACTGAGCACAAGAAAACCGACATCGTGGAAGACAGTCTAGGCAGCACGGCGATTGATATCGTGCTGGAAGGGTCGGGCAAGGCGCAAGTCTGTCGCAACGGGGTGGTAATCGAGGCGCGTTGGGAGCGAAAAGCGACCGGCGATCTGATCCGCTATTACGACGACGCTCAGGGACGTGAAATCCCGCTCAAGCCCGGTCGCACCTGGATTCAACTTGTCCCCACCGATTACGCCGTAACCATTGGCTGAAGCTGTGATATGGCGCGGCGGCTGGGCGATCATATGGCCTGCCCCAGTCGCAGCCTTTTATGCCGCCAGCAAAGCGCGCACCCGCGCCTTGAGCTGCTCGATGTCGAGCGGCTTGTGCATAAAATCGTTGGCGCCGGCGTCGAGAGCCTGCTGCAAATTGCGATGGCTGCCAAAGGCGGTGATGACCAAGATTTTGGCGTGAGAGGTGGCCGGGTCACGCCGCACTAGGCGACACACCTCAAAACCATCGAGATGGGGCATCATCAGGTCGAGGATGAGCAGATCGGGCCGAAAAGTAGCCACTTGCAGGCCTGCCTCAAAACCGTCGCCCGCTGTGGCCAGCACCATCTGGCCGCCCACCTGTTGCAAGGCGCGCACGATCACCTCGACCACGGCGGGTTCATCGTCAATAATCAACACCCGATTGGTGGACGAGGCAAAGAATGCGGGGTCCACGGGCATATTGTTGGCCTGTAAAAACGCCTTGAGCGCGCCTTTGGTGATGCGATAGTGTCCGCCCGGCAAGCGATAGGCTTGCAGCTTGCCCTGTTTGATCCATTTCCACACGGCCACCGAGCTTACGCCGCAGTATTCGGCTACCTGCCCAGTGGTGAGAGCCTGATCGCTAGACATGGTACGTCCCTCGAAAGCAATAGGGCGCTCAACGGCGCTTGTCCACAATATCGTCGGCAAGGCGCCCGCCTGAACGGGCGCTAAGGCCCATCCCGGCGCCGCCGGTGACGGCGTTCATGGCGCGCAACCAGACATCGCCTTCCTCGCCGTATTTCTCTTGGCGAAAGCGATGGTCGCGCTTGCGAATGAACTCGTCCAGGTCGGCGACCATCGCGCGATAACGCGCGATCTGGGGGTCAGCCAATCGTCGGTAGACGGCCTCATCGGGCGCCTGCGCGATGGCGGCCAACAAGTGCTCCAAGCACAAACCCTCTCCCTCGGAATAGGCGCGATATAGCTTTTCATCGTCCAGATGAGCCAGCAGCAGGCCGATGTATTGCTTTTCGGCTTCCTCGCCGATGGCGCAGGCTGGGCAAGGCTGTTGAGCGGCCAGGCGCGGGATCACCAGATTACCAAACCATCTAGACCGAGCGCCCTGACGTATCCTTGCCACAAACCCACGCGGCTGCTGTTGGGGCGTTGGCTCGAAATGAGCGCTAGAGGCGATGTCGGCTAGGGTGCGGATGATGTCGCGATAGATCAACGCCACTCCTAGAGCGCGTCCTGGTCGGCGGCGCAGCATCTCGGCGTGCTCGGCGCAAAAGCCGCGCGAGCGCTTGGTCTTGGCGCGTACATCGGGGTCGAGCACAGCCTCGTAGATCAAACCGTCGAGATAGCGATCCGTCGCCTTGTACACCAAGCGGCAGACGGGACAACCCGACATCGCTTGGGCTTCGACCAATTCGAAGTAAGGAGTATGTTTGCCCGGCTTCTCTGGCAAAGCGCTCATCCTTTCCGATCAGTCTTCGTCATCCGCATATTCCGGGTACAGCCTTTTGATACAATCAGGGCACAAGCCGTGCGTGAAATCTACGTCCAGGTGCGACTCAAAATAGCTTTCGAGATGGTGCCAATACCCATCCTCGCTCCTGATCTTTTTGCAACCCGCACAGATCGGCAATAGGCCGTGTAGCGAGATCAGCTCGCCGATGTTTTCGAGCAATACCAAGACGAGATCGCGTCCCTCGTATTGCAGCGGCGTAGCGGTCACTAGCAAGAAAATCGGCGTGACCTGCTCATGGCTGACGATTTCCATCCTGGCCTTGCGTCGCACTGTTCCCTTGCCCTCAAGAGCCTGGTTGACCGATTGGCGCACCACGCAATCCAGACAGGCTGGTCCGCGGCCGCAGCCATCGGGCGATTCGGTAGAATGCAAACAACGCAACGCCTCGCCAGCGCGCCGGTGCAAAACTGCGGTTGCATCCCCGGATAGTAAGCCCGCCGCAGCAGCATTGTAGGATACGATGCGCACATCCTCCTCGACGACGAGCACTGGCGAAGGGATGGCGTCGAGTACGGCGCGATAAAAGCCCTGCGAAGCATCGCTCACGGTCTTTGCCATGCCTCACCCCCTACAGCTTCACATGGTCGGGTCATATTGTAGCAAATCGACGCGCAAAAGACAACGGTTGACCCCCGCAATTTCGAGGGTTATAATGAGAGCCTCGAACAAGGCAATCCCCTTTGGAGGCGAACGATGGTCAAAGCAGCCGTAATGACCGCGGCCCAAGCGCCGCTCGAAGTTCAAGAGTTCCCGATCCCGACGATGGAAGAAGGTGCGATTCTGCTCAAAACGGTGTACAGCGAAGTGTGCGGCACCGACGTCCACCTGCATCACGGGCGACTAGGCGGCGTACCCTATCCACTTATCCCCGGTCACGTGAACGTGGGCGAGATCGTCGAGATCAAAGGCCATCCTGTGGATTTGGATAACAACCCCCTGCGCGTCGGCCAGATCGTGACTTTTCTCGATGTGCACGAGACGTGCGGCCAGTGTTGGTTCTGCACGGTGGCCAAAGCATCCACCCGCTGTCCGCATCGGCGCGTGTACGGCATCACCTACTCGGCTCGCGAGGGATTGCTGGGCGGCTGGGCTGAGATGATCTACCTAAAACCCGGCGTCAAAGTGCTGCCGCTGCCCGAATCCGTGCCGCCAGAGCGTTTCATCGGCGCGGGGTGCGGCCTGCCCACAGCGGTACACGCCATCGAGCGCGCCGAGATCATGCTGGGCGATACCATCGTGGTGCAAGGGAGCGGGCCAGTAGGCCTAACGGCGGCGATCCTGGCGCAACTCAGCGGCGCCACCCAGGTCATTGTGATCGGCGGCCCCGCCAAGCGCCTAGCCGAGGCGCAACGCATCGGAGCCGACGTGACTATTGACATCGAAAAGACCTCGGCGGAAGAGCGCGCGGCCTTGGTGCGCGAACTGACCCAAGGGCGCGGCGCCGACATCACCATCGAAGCCAGCGGCAACCCCCAAGCCGTCACCGAAGGATTCAGTATGACGCGCGATGCGGGCCGCTATGTCATCGTCGGGCAATACACCGATGTAGGCGATATTCGCATGAACCCCCACCTCGATATCAACAAGAAGCATCTGGAGGTGCGCGGCAGTTGGGGCAGCGATTTCAGCCACTTTTGGCGCGGGATGCGCGTCTTGGCCAAGCACGGCGAGCGTTACCAATGGGAGCGCTTTATCACCCGCCGCTATAGCCTCAGTGAAGCCAACCAAGCGCTCGACGATGTGGAGCACTATCGCACCGTCAAAGCATTGATTGATCCTCATCTCTGATCGCAGAAGGATGCCGATGGAAAAGGAGTTGATCCTCTATATCAGCGCAGCGCCCGAGATGGACGCGGAATGCGAACTGGTGGGCCAACGCCTGGCCGAGTTGCCCAAATCGGCGCGCTGGGTCATCAAACGCCCGCCTGGCGCGCACGAGGGGGGCAACCCCGATATAGAGACACTGCGTCGCAGCCATTTCTATTTGATGCTGCTGGGCATGGATATCACGGCCCCGATGGGAGTAGAATGGTTAGCCGCGCGCGAGGCGCGGGTGACCACTTTTGCCTACCGCAACTCGAATCGTATCATCTCTCCGGCAGCGGCCTTTTTCATGCGCAACGCCGGCGTCGTCTGGGAGCAATACCAGACGCCTCAGGAGTTCATCCACCATTTGGAACGCGCGCTCATCACTCGTTTGGTCGAGGGCACGCCCGGCTATGGGCTAGATCTAGTCGACATCGAGGCGCTTTCCGCCCGGCTTCAGGCGCTAGAGAAAGATAAGGAAAAAGCTGCCGGCGATGAGCGTCGCGGCGCGGGGCGCGGCGGGGTGATCCTATCCCAAGCATAGAGGCGGCATCACGATCTAGGGCTATAACGCAAAACGGCGGGGCGGGGCATGTCGCGCCCCGACGTTTTGTCGCCAAATCGCGGCGATTATCGTTGGTCGTAGCGCACTTCGGATAGTCCGCGCAGGCGATCCGCCGCCGACTCGGCGGTGAGGTCGCGCTGGGGGTTCGCCAGCATCTCATAGCCCGCCATGAACTTTTTCACCGTCGCCGAACGTATCAAG
>CAZYPJ010000303.1:0-4979 GCA_964649365.1 uncultured Anaerolineales bacterium
GATCGGCGCTCGCGTCCGCATCGGGCAGGTCAAAGACACGCTGCGCGTCGGGGGCGGCAAACTCGGCGCGCAGCGCCAAGCCGCGGGCTGGTATCTCGCCCAACCCTCGCCAGGTCGCCGTCGTGACCTCGAACACCTGCGTGAGCAAGGTTTGCGCCACACGATTGCCCTCATCGGTCACGCCGCGCCGATAGGCGTTGATGATCTGGGGCGCGTGGTCGTGAGTTGCCCGGGCCAGAGCATAGATCGCCTGCAAAATATCTACAGGCTCAAACCCCGCCATAGCACACGAGATGCCATACTCGCGCGCAAGGAACTCCCAAGAGCGGCCGCCAATGATCGCTGTCACATGGCCGGGACCGAGAATGGCATCGAGCCGCACTTCACCAGCGTCCAAAATGGCGCGCATAGCAGGGGGAGTCAGCTTGTGCAACGAATAGACATAGTAATTGCCAACACCCTGCTCGTGGGCTTGCAGCAGCGAGGCCGCTACGGTTGGCGCAGTGGTTTCAAAGCCGATACCCAACATGACTACTTGTAGATTCGGCGCATTGCGCGCCTGCTCCAGGGCATCGAGCGCCGAATAGACGATGCTCACTTGCGCGCCAGCAGCGCGGGCTTCTTGCAAACTCGAACGCGTACCGGGCACGCGCACCATGTCGCCAAAGGTCGCCACCACTACGCCCGGCTGTTGGGCCAAGGCAATGATGTGGTCAATGTCGGAATCGTCGGTAACGCACACCGGGCAGCCTGGCCCCGAAAGCAGACGTACCTTGTGCGCCAGCGCCTGTCGTAAGCCATAACGCATGATGGCGTGCGTATGCCCGCCACAGAACTCCATCACCGAAATGGGTGTAGAAATCAGAGTCGAGATCTCTTCCAACAGGCGACGCGCCGCGACCGGGTCGCGGAATTCGTCGGTGTACTTCATGTTGCGGCCTCAGTCGCGCCTGCTTGGGCGTCGGCCTCATCTTGCCGACGCGCAGCCTCTTCCATCTCGTCGAACAGAGCCAATGTCTCGCGCGCCTCGTTCTCATCCAGCACACTGATGGCAAAGCCGGTATGCACCAGCACCCAATCGCCCACTTGCGCTTCGGGGGTGAGAAACAAACTCACTCGACGGGTGACGCCGCCCAACTCTACCTCAGCCATCGTCCCCTCAATGCGTTTGATGCACAAAGGCACCGCCAAGCACATACTACCCTCCCCCAACAGCATAATGCGCGATCACAGCCTGCCCCAACGCCAATCCGCCATCGTTGCAAGGTATTTGCCGATGCAAGAGCACTTGAAACCCCATCGCTTGCAAGCGTGGTACGACGAACTCCAGTAGTAAGCGGTTCTGGAAGCAGCCGCCGCTCAACGCCACGCGATCCAGCCCCGTTTCGGCGCGCAAGCGCCCGCAAGTATCGGCGATCATCGCGGCCACAGTAAAGTGGAATCGCCAGGCGATGTGGGCGATGGTATGCCCCTCGGCCAGATCGCGCTCCAGACCAGCCCACAGCGAGGCCAGACCCAGCTCTAGATTCCGAGAGCCCCACGGACGAACGACGCCCCAACTCTGAACCGCATCCGTCTCGGCATAGCCCCAAGAATAGGCGACTGCATCGCTATCCGGTTCAGCGATCATCTCCATCTCAATCGCCGCCTGAGCTTCATAACTCGTCTCTCGGCAAACGCCCAATAGCGAAGAAACGGCGTCGAACAACCGCCCCGCCGAGGAGGTCAACGGCGTGTTGATGCCGCGCCCTATCATCTGCCGCAACGCCTGACGCTCGACAGCAGGTATGCTCGTTAACGATTCCGGCAACGTATCATCACCCGCTAGAGCTTGATGATAGGCCAACGCCACCCGATAAGGCTTGATCGTAGCGCGATCGCCGCCCGGCAGCGGCAGATACTGCAAATGCGCCGCTCGCTGAAATCCTCGCCCATCGCCGACCAGAAATTCGCCGCCCCAGATGCAACCATCCAGCCCATAGCCCGTACCATCCCAGATCACGCCAATGGCCGGCTCTGCGATCCCATTATCGGCCAGGCAAGCAGCCAGATGCGCGTGATGGTGCTGCACGGCGATCTTCTCGCCGTTTTGCTCTCTGCCATAGTGCGTGGCCATGTAGTCGGGGTGCATATCGTAAGCGACGATCTCGGGCGCGACATGGAACAAACGGCGATAGAGGGCGACGGTCTCTTGGTAATGCTCGAACGTCTCCAGGTTCTCCATATCGCCGATATGCTGGCTTAGGAAAGCGTAGCGATCGCGCGTCAAGCAAAACGTATTCTTGAGTTCGGCGCCGCAAGCCAGAATGGGCCGCATCTCAAAAGGCAGGCGCACCGGCGACGGCGCATAGCCTCGCGCGCGGCGGATCGGCTGCGGGCCGCTGGCAGGCGCGAACCAGACGCTATCATCGTAGCGCGCATAGATATCACGGTTGTGCATCAGGAAACCATCGGCAATCGCTCCCAAGCGGCGCAGCGCCTCATCGTTGTCGCGGGCGATGGGTTCCTCGCTCAAATTACCGCTGGTCATCACCAACGGCAATCCCACAGCAGCCAGCAGCAAATGATGCAGCGGCGTATAAGGTAGCATCACGCCCAAATATCGTTGGCCAGGAGCTACTTGGGCAGCGATGGCTGTGTTGCTTTTGCGCAGCACGAGCACAATAGGCGCGTTCGGTGAACTCAAAAGATCCCGCTCGGCGTCGGTGAGCGCGACGTGCATGTTGGCCGCATCCAGGTCGGCTATCATTACCGCCAAAGGCTTGTGCGGGCGATGTTTGCGCTGCCGCAGTAACGCCACTATCTCAGCATTCGTAGCATCGCAAGCCAATTGGTATCCGCCCAGGCCTTTGATGGCAACGATATGTCCGGCGCGCAACATCATCACGGCGTGATCCAACGCATCCTCTTTCGCAATAACCTCTCCATCGCGGTTCACCAAAGTCAAGTGCGGCCCACACACCGGGCAAGCATTCGGTTGCGCGTGAAAGCGTCGGTCGAGCGGGTCGTCATACTCGCGCTGGCAAGCGGGGCACATGCGGAAGGCGCGCATGGTGGTGCGAGGGCGGTCATAGGGCACATCTTCGATGATAGTGAAACGAGGCCCACAATTGGTGCAATTGGTAAATGGATAGTGATAGCGACGATCCGCCGGATCGAATATCTCGCGGCGGCAATCGGCGCACGTAGCGATGTCTGGCGAGACCAGTTGGTACGCCCCAGCCTGCGGCTGGCTGGCCAAGATCACGAAATCGTCATACCCGTTGGGCGCAACCTCGCGGACATCAACGGATTCGATATGCGCCAACGGCGGGGATTCCTGGCGCAGGGCCTCAGCAAAACGCTCCAGCGCCTGTTCGTCACCCTCAACCTCCAACTCGACGCCCCACGAGGTGTTGCGAACCCAACCTGTCAGTTTGTAGGAATGCGCCAGGCGATAGACAAAAGGGCGGAACCCTACCCCTTGCACCACACCCCGCACATCCAGACGTCGCGCGCTGCCCACAAGCTCACCCTTTCGGCGCCAATTCGAGCAGCCAAGAGATCCACTCATCTATCCCTTCGCCGGTGGCGCAAGACAGGGTAAAGATGCGAATCTCGGGGTTGAGCGTGCGCACCAAGCGCAGATATTCGGGCATATTGAAAGGGATATAGGGCAACAGGTCAGATTTGTTGATCACCAAAGCATCCACATTGGCAAAGATGGATGGGTACTTGTAAGGCTTGTCGTCACCCTCTGGCACACTGGCAATAGCCAGACGAGTATGCTCACCCAGCGCAAAGCCCACTGGACAGATCAGGTTGCCTACATTTTCGATAAAGAGCAGATCCAGGTCGGCGAGCGGCAGCTCATTCAACGCCCGCTGCACCTGACCAGCATCCAAATGACAGCCGCCGCCTGTGTTGATTTGGATCGCCGGGCTGCCCTCGTTTTGCACCTTGATAGTATCCACGTTCGACGCTACATCGCCCTCGATTACCCCGATGCGCCGCCGACCACGCAGCGCCCGGATGGCGCTCAAAATCAGGCTGGTCTTGCCCGCCCCTGGAGAGGCCATGACGTTGATAGCGTGCACACCGCACGCATCTAGCATCTGCCGATTATGGATCGCCAGTTCATCGTTGGCCCCCATAATACGTTCCACAATGGGTATTCGCCCAGCTCCCATGTTCGCTACTCCACTTCGATGCTATCTACGTAGAACTCGCGGCCGGCGACAATACGCGCCTGGGCAGCGTTACAGGACGGGCAAGTCCAATCTGCCGAGTCGGGCTGCCAACGGTGTTCACAGGCCCCGCACTGCAACGTCACCGGCAGACGTTGGAACACCAATTCGGCGCCCGCCGCGATAGTGTTTTGCGCCAGGAAATCGAAATAGAATTGCACACTATCATCCACAATGCTAGAAAGCTCGCCGATCACGAGGTGGATACGCGTAATGCGTCGAGCGGACGCTCGCTCGGCATGGCGACGAACGATCTCGAGGATGTTTTCGGTAACGGATAGCTCGTGCATAGGGCCATTATAGGCCGAGCAGGGGGGAACACAAAATCAAAAGGGGAGTCAATCACTCTTCTTTTGGGTTGCCAGGAACGCGCATATTGGCCCACAAAAACCAGCAAGCCCCGACGCCGATCAGCACATCGCCGATGCTGAACACATTGGCTAACGGCGCCTGTTTGGGCACAGCGAACACATCGCCTAGGAACCAGAGAGGAGTCGTCGCATCAATGAGCGAGGAATTGGTAATGCGCATCGCCTCGAACGCTTCTCGTGAATCCACGATACCAGCAATTCGTAGCGCCTGCAACGAGGCGGGCATGTGGCCGCCGTTCGCCAGGATCACAGCCGCGTTCAGCATCAACCCCAGCCCCAACGCCAAAACGCCGGGCACACGCCAGTTGAGCGCGCAAAATACAGCGGTCAGCGCCAGCGATAGGATATAGAGCGCATCCGAAAGCAGCGAAGCCCCTACCTG
>CAZYPJ010000304.1:0-4975 GCA_964649365.1 uncultured Anaerolineales bacterium
GGCGGGGCCGCTGCTCCGCGCGGGGGCGTCGAGGTTCTCGCCGGCCGCGGTGATGGGGCGGGGGGGATCTGCGGCGCGCACCACCTCGGTCAGCCGCCGCAGGATGGGCAGCCCCTCGGGGCGGCACTGTTCGGGGATCTCGTTGCCCACGCTCCACAGCACGATAGAGGGATGGTTGCGGTCGCGGTGGAGCAGACTTTTCAGGTCGGTCATGGCCCACTCGTCGAAATAGTCGTGATAGCCGTAATGCTCCTTGCCGTAGGCCCACTCGTCGAAGGCCTCGTCCATCACCAGGAAGCCCAGCCGGTCGCACAGGTCGAGGAACTCGGGCGCGGGCGGGTAGTGGCTGCTGCGGATGCCGTTGCAGCCCATGGCCTTTAACGTCTGCAAGCGGCGCTCCCAGACGCGCTCGGGCACGGCGGCGCCCACGCAGCCGCCGTCGTGGTGCAGGCAAACGCCGTTGATCTTGACGCGCTGGCCGTTCAAGATAAAGCCCCGGTCGGCGTCGAACTGGATCGTGCGGATGCCGAACGGCGTGGCGACCTCATCCACCGGCGACTCGCGCTCGCTCAACTCGGAGCGCAAGGTGTAGAGGTAGGGGGCGTCCACCGACCAGCGGCGGGGCTTGGCGACCTGGAACGTCTGCACGAATTGGTGCTCTTGGCCGGGCGCGATGGGGTGGCTCGAGGCGACCTGCCCGCAGACCTGGCCCTCGGCGTCGAGCGCGGCAGTGGCGAGCGTGCAGAAGCGTTCGCGGTCGCCGTCGTTGCGGACGCGGGTGCGCACGCGCAGGGTGCAAAGATCGGCGGTTACTTCGGGCGTGGTAACGTAAACGCCCCACGGCGCGATGCGCAGCGGGTCGGCGACGGTGAGCCAGACGTGGCGGTAAATGCCCGAGCCGGCGTACCAGCGGCCATCGGGCTGCAACGCGTTATCCACCCGCACGGCCAGGATGTTCGGCTCGGCGCCGTATTTCAAGTAGGGCGTGAGGTCGTACTGAAAGCTGGTGTAGCCGTAGGGGTGAAAGCCGAGGTGGTAGCCGTTGAGCCACACGTCGGCCTTGCGATAGACGCCGTCAAAGGTGTCGGCGACGGTGCGCCCGCGCGCGCTGGGGGCCAGGGTGAACGCTTTGCGATACCAACCCACGCCGCAGGGGAGATAGGCCCCCTGGCGGCCGGCGGGGTGACGTTCGTCGAAATCGCCCTCGATGCTCCAATCGTGGGGCAGGTTTAGGCGCCGCCAACGGGCGTCGTCGAGGTCGGGCGCGTAGCCGTTGAGCGGGTCGCCCAGGAAGAAGCGCCAATCGGAATCGAACAGGGTGTGTTGTCTCATGAAACGTTCTCCTCATGTGAAAGGTAAAGCCTCGCGGCGGGTAGAGTGTAGCTCAAATGGGCGGCGTTGGCTAGGGGGGCGGGGTTTGCCCCGCTCCCCCCTTGTTTTTCGCGCCAACCGCGTTATAATGGAAGCAAGCCGGCGGATGAGTGCGCGAGGGGGACGCCATGACATCTGAAAGCGATACAGCCGATGACGCACTGATCGCTACGCGGCGCGAGTTGGAGGCGCTGCGCCAGGAACTGGCTGCGGCGCGCGCAGCCCTGCAAGCCCAGGCTGAGCAAGGGGCGCGCCTGTGGAACCTGTTCAACCTATCGAGCGAGGGAATGCTGTGGGTTTCGCCCGAGAGCCGCATTTTGCAGGCCAACCCCGCCGCCGGGCGTATCTTTCGGCGCGAGGTGGCCGAGATGATCGGCCAGCGTTGGTTCGAGCTGAGCGACGCCCATCTGCGCGCCGACGGCTCGACCGCCGCCCCTGATGAAATCCGCGCTTTTATCCAGTCGGCGCGCGCGGCGCCGATCACTGATTTTGTCATGGGCCTGCGCCGCGCCGGGCGCGACGACGTCTGGATTAGCCTCACCACCGCGCCCGTGTTCGACGCGGCGGGCGCGCACCAATACACCCTGGCCTCGTTCCGCGATGTGACCGAGAAAGTGCTGGCCGAACAGGCCCGCGCCCAGGTCGAGGAGGCGCTGCGCCAGAGCGAGGGCCAGCTGCGCCTGCTGTTCGACACCATGAGCGAGGGTCTGCTGCTGATCAACGCCGAGGGGGCCGTCGCCGCGGCCAACCCCGCCGCCGCGCGCATTTTGGGCGCGCCGCGCGAGCAACTCATCGGCGCGTTCGACGCGGCGGCCCAATTCGAGTTGCTCCGGCCCGACGGCTCGCCGTACCCTCACGCCGAATTCACGGCGCAGTACGCCGAGGCGCCGAGCCGGGCGGTGCGCGATGTGGTCATCGGCCTTCGCCGCGCCGAGGGCAAGGTGGCCTGGCTCAACCTGAGCGTGGCGCCGCTGACGGGCGAGCGCGGCGCATTCGCGGGCGTGGTGGTGGTGATCAACGACGTCACCGCCCGCGTCGAAGCCGAGCGCGAATTGCGCCAGCACCGCGACCAATTGGAAAGCCAGGTCAACGCCCGCACGCTGGCGCTGCGCCTGGCCAACGCCCGGCTCACCTCCGAGATCAGCGAGCGCCAGCGCCTGGAAGAGGACGCCCGCCGCCGCGAGCGTTTCTTGCGGCAGGTGCTCGACGCCGCCCCCGCCCTTATCATGGTCAAAGATCGGCAGGGCCGGTACGTCTTGGTCAACCAGGGCGCAGCCGAGGCGTACAACATCCCCATCGCCGAGATCGAGGGCCGCACGCTGGGCGAGATCGGCGCGGCGCACCACTGGAACATGGCCGACGTGCAGCGCTATGAGGCCGCCGACCAGGCGTTGCTGCGCGGCGAGATCGAACAGCACATCAGCGATCTGCCGGCCACCCGGCGCGATGGCTCGCGGCGGCTCTTTCAGCTCACCAAGTTGCCCCTGCGCCTGAACGCCGATTCCGCCGACCCGGGCGAGATCGAGTATCTGCTCACCATCGGCGTGGATATTACCGCCATCCACGAGAGCGAGGCCCGTTACCGCACCCTGTTCGAGACTTCCACCGACGCCATCCGCATCGAGGCCCCCGATGGCCGCATCCTCGATTGCAACGCCGCCGCCTGCGCCCTGTACGGCTATACCAAAGAGGAGCTGACCAAGCTCAACACCCGCGACTTGATGACCCCCGAGACGCGGGAGCGGATCTTTGGCCCATTGGCGCGCCCCTCCCGCGAGGGCTTTGCCGGCGAGTTCGAGGATCGGCGCAAGGACGGCTCCACCTTCCCCAACGAGGTCGTTTTGAGGCCCGTCACGATCCACGGCGAGAGCCGTTTCGTGGTCTATGTGCGCGACATCACCGCGCGCAAACGCGCCGAGCGCGCCCTCCGCGAGAGCGAGCTGCGCTATCGCACGCTGGTGGAAGCCTCCACCGACGCCATCCGCATCGAGACGCTGGACGGCCGCATCTTGGATTGTAACGCCGCCACCTGCGCTCTATACGGCTATACGAAAGAGGAATTGCTGGCCACGAACGCCAGGAAGCTGCTGACGCCGGAGACGCTGAAACGCCTGCGCGACTATCAGTCGGCGCTCGAGGCCGGCGGGTTCCGCGCCGAGTTCGAGGATCGGCGCAAGGATGGCTCCACTTTCCCCTGCGAGGTCACCACCCGTCCCGTTACGCTCCAGGGCGAACGCTGCACCGTGGTCTATGTGCGCGACATCACGGCGCGCAAACGCGCCGAGGCGGATCTCCGCGACAGCGAATTGCGCTACCGCACCCTGTTCGAGACCTCCACCGACGCCATTCTGATCGAGGCGCTGGATGGCCGCGTGCTCGATTGCAACGCCGCCGCTTGCGCCCTGTACGGCTACAGCAAGGACGAGTTCACGGCCCTGAACGCCGCCGACCTAATGACCGCCGAGACGCGCGCGCGCGTGGCTGGGCTGGCCGAGCAGCGCGAACGCGAGGGCTTTACTGGCGAGTTCGAGGATCGGCGCAAAGACGGCTCCACCTTTCCCAACGAGGTCAGCGTGCGGCCCGTGGCCATTGGCGGCGAGCGCTGCGTGGTGGTCTATATCCGCGACCTGACCGAGCGCCGCCGGTTGGAGGATCAACTGCGCCAGGCGCAAAAGATGGAGGCCGTGGGCCGCCTTGCGTGGGGCATCGCCCACGATTTCAACAACCTGCTCACCGTCATCAACGGCTATAGCGAGATGATGCTGCGGGGCCTGCCCCCCAGCGACCCGCTCCGCGCCGAGTTGACCGAGGTGCACCAGGCGGGCGAGCGCGCCGCCGACCTCACCCGGCGCTTGCTGGCCTTTAGCCGCCAGCAAGCGGTGGAACCCAAAGTGTTGCGCCTCAACCAGGTGCTCGACGAGATGAGCAAGATGTTGCAGCGCATCATCGGCGAAGAGATCCGCCTGACGACCAGCCTCGCGCCTAACCTGGGCCGCATCCGCGCCGACCGCGGCCAGATCGAGCAGCTCATCATCAACCTGTGCGTCAACGCCCGCGACGCCATTCAAGAGCGCACCCGCGAGGGGGGCGTGGTCTCGATCCGCACCGCCAACGTCACGCGCGGCCCGGGCGACGTCTCGCCCTATTTACAGGCCCCCGCCGGGCGCTATGTGCGCTTGAGCGTGAGCGACACGGGCGTGGGCGTCGCCCCCGAGGCGGCGCCGCGCCTGTTCGAGCCGTTCTACACCACCAAAGAGGTGGGCAAGGGCACGGGCCTGGGGCTGGCGGTGGTCTATGGCGTGGTGCGCGATTGCGGCGGGGCCATCGAGGTCGAGAGCGCCCCGGGCCAGGGCGCCACGTTCCACATTGATCTGCCCCTGGTAGAAGAAACCCCCGCCGAGGGCGCAACCGGGCGGGCGCGGCCCCACCTGCCCGGCGGCGACGAGACCATCCTGATCGTCGAAGACCAGCCCGACGTGCGGCGCTTGCTGGCCAGCCTGTTGCGCCGCCTGGGCTACACGGTGATCGAGGCGGCCGGCGGCGCCGAGGCGCTGGCCGCCGGCGCCCGGCCCGCCCTGCCCATTCGCCAGGTGATCACCGATGG
>CAZYPJ010000305.1:0-2277 GCA_964649365.1 uncultured Anaerolineales bacterium
TGATGTGGAACGTGCGCGCCGTTGTATCCCAGTTCTCCAGGCAGACGGTGTAGGTGAGGCGTTGGCCCGGCTCGATGACCCGCCCCATCGTGCTCGAGAGGTCGTCGCGCATATCGCCGCAAAAATCGCCGAACGTCACCAGCGGCCCTTCGACGTCCAGCTGGGTGTAGCGCACGGCGATGTCGTAGGGGCCGATGAACACATAGCCGTTGTAGAGCAACGCCTGCGCCTGGCAGTTGGAGCACGCCGCCGCGTCGGCGTCCCCGAAATCAACCCGGAAGCGCACCCGCAACGGCGGCGGCCAGTCGCCGGATTTGAGCCGGAAGGGTTGGTTGGGCATGGGGAAGCCCTCGCCTTCGGGCAGCCACCACACCTCCCAGTGGGAACGGCCGTCGCTGATGGGGTAGCGGGCGTTGACCGCCGCTTCGTATTCCGTCCGTCGGACGAGCGGCACTTGCACTTCGGTCAGCGTGGCCGAGTTGGGCGGCGCATAATAGCTGAACAGCATCGGCTCGACTTCATCGGGTGGGATGCCGGGCAACAGGCTGCTGAGAGTGTAGGCGGGCGGCGCGTGCGGCACGCGGATGGCCAAGTAGCCCTTTTCGGCCAACTCGTCGGGGATGGGGGGCGTCTCGCCGTCGGCGGAGGCCAGCGTCACGCCCCGTGCGTATTGGGTGGGCGTGAACACGCCCGTCACGCCGAATTCGAGCCACACATAGGCGTATGTCCCGTCGGCGGAGGCGTCCACCGCCAGCGGCGCCGAGGCGTCGCCCGGCGCGCCGAGGTAGCGCGACTTGCCGCAGCTTCGGTTCCGCTCGCAATCGTCGCTGCACTCTTGGATACAACTGGTCGGCGGCTCCTGGCCGTCGTAGGCCGCCAGCCCCGCCGGCGCCAGCAGGAACAGCGCCACGATCAAATAGTACGGCGCGCGGCTGCCCTTGAGCCGCTGCCGCAGACGACCCCACCACCGCACGTTCATGCCGAACCCTCCTTTGCTTGGCGCGCCAGCCCCCAGGCGATCAGCGCACCCGCAACGATCATCCCGGCCAGCGCATTGAGGTGCATCCAACTCAACGAGCCGAGCAGCGGGTGGCTGCCCGATTCGCGCAGAAAAGCGACGCCGAAGCGTTTGAGGCTGAACAGGGCGACGTAGAGCAAAAAGAGGAACCCATCGAAAGGCCAGCGCCGGCGGCGGGGGCCGGGGGCGGCGAGGCGGCCCCGCCCGTAGCGTTCGGCGGCCAGCAGGGCGAACAGGATCAACAGATTGGCGCCGACGCTGAGGAGCTGCGTGGGGTAGCGCAGTTCCCACACGCCGTCATGGTCGGGCAGGAACATCCCCAGCCACGAAGCGGTGGGGCGGCCATAGCAACAGCCGCCCGCCAGGCAGCCCAGCCGCCCGATGGCCTGGCCCAGCGGCAGGGGCAGGGCGATGCAATCGAACACTTGCGCTATCGAAAGGCCGCGCGCCCGGCAATAAAGCGCCATCGCCGCCAGGCCGCCGCTGACCGCCCAGATGATGCTCAGCCCCTCGGGGCGCGCCAGGGGGCCGTTGAGCGCCGCGAGCGCGGCGGTGAGCGCCTCGGAGGCCCCAAAGGCCCCCGCAAAGCCGCCGGCGATCATCAGCATGAACCCGACCATGACGACCCCCGGCTCGCGCCCCAGGCCGAGCAGCCGGTGAAAGACCCACATCCCCGCGACCGCCAACCCCGCCGTCAGCGCCGCCCAATAGCTGCTGATGCTAAACGAACCCAAGCGTAGAATCGGCAACATGGCCCACCCTTCCCGATGCTCACCTTCAGGGGTGGATGATACGCGAGAGCGCCAGGCGGCGTCAAGCGCCCCGTGGGCGCGATGGAGCGCGCCCCTACTTGGCAAGCGCCGTTAATCCACCTTTAACACCACCACCGATTTCGCCGGCAGCGTGGCCCGCACCACGCCATTTTCGACGCGCGCGGCGGCGAACGTCTCGGGCGCCACCTGGTCGGGCGCGTCAAAGGTGTTGTGGGCGTTGATCGCCCCGGCGGTCAGCATCCGCCCGCTGACGCGGTTCGCCTTTCCGCCGCAAATGGTGATGTCGAGCGCGGCTTCGCGGTTGGCGTCGAGGTTGCACAGCGAGATGTGGATGGCCCCCGCCGCGTTGCGGCTGGCCGAGGCGCTCAGCGCCGGGACTTTTTCTTCGCCCAGGGCGTATTCGCCGCACGAGAGCGTGCTCTGGAGCAGCGCCGCGTCGTGGTGGGGCTGGTAGAGATCGAACACATGATAGGTGGGCGTGCAGAG
>CAZYPJ010000305.1:2287-4955 GCA_964649365.1 uncultured Anaerolineales bacterium
TGTATTCGTTGTTGAGGATTGGGATCATACGACAGCACGTTGATCGTCTGCGCCAGGCAACCGATCTTGACGCGGTCGGCGTGGTTGTTCAAGATGTTGAGCGTGACGCCCGCCACCAGCGCGTCGCGCAGGGTGTTCTGCTGGAAGAGAAAGCCCGGGTTCGTGCCCGGCTCGACGTCGTACCAGGCGCCCCACTCGTCCACCACCATGCCCACGCGCTTGGCGGGGTCGTATTGATCCATAATGGTGCTGTGGCGCGTGACCAGTTCTTCCATCACCAGGGCCTTGCGCAGCGTGCGGATCCAGGCGGCCTCGTCGAACGCGGTGGCCGAGCCTTTGGCGCGCCAGTCGTTGGGCACGGTGTAATAGTGCAGGCTGAGGCCGTCCATCAAGCGCTCGGCCTCGCGCATCAGCACCTCGGTCCAGCGATAGTCGAAACTGTTGGCCCCGCAGGCGATTTTATAGACCTTGTTTTCGCCAAAGTTGCGGATGTAGGTCTGGTATTGGCGGTAGAGGTCGGCGTAGAACTCGGGGCGCATGTGGCCGCCGCAGCCCCAGTTCTCGTTGCCCACGCCGAAATAGGGCAGCGCCCACGGCTTTTCGTGGCCGTTGGCCTTGCGCAGGTTCGACATGGGCGAGATGCCGTCGAAGGTGATGTATTCCACCCACTGCTGCATCTCGCGCACCGTGCCCGAGCCGACGTTGCCGCAGATGTAGGGCGCGCAGCCGAGCTGGTCGCACAGGTCGAGGAATTCGTGGGTGCCGAAATGGTTGTTTTCGGTGACGCCGCCCCAATGGGTGTTCACCATCATGGGGCGCTGCTCTTTCGGGCCGATGCCGTCCATCCAGTGGTATTCATCGGCAAAGCAGCCGCCGGGCCAGCGCAGGATGGGGATGTTGACCTTGCGCAGCGCCGCCACAATGTCGTTGCGGATGCCGCGCGTGTTGGGGATGGCCGATCCTTCGCCCACCCAATAGCCTTCATAAATGCAATGGCCCAGGTGCTCGGAAAAGTGGCCATAAATGTTGCGGCTGATGGTCGCCGGGCTAGAGGCGGCCTGAACGGTCAAGATGTTGGTCATGGGGCGATCTCCTTTCTGGATTCTGCGCCGCACAGGGCGTGGGGCGGTAAGGTCGAGGGTAATGTAGCGCAAAACGAGGGGAATCTCAACACGGACGACGCGGAAAGGGCGCTGCTTCAAGCTTAATGTGAAATGATGTTTTATGAGCCGGCGTCGCGGTTGCCAAGCGCGTTTGGTTGGATCGGGCGATGGAAACGCGGTTTGAAACCGCGCCGACGCATTCGAGTTTGACGCCCCCCGCGTGAGGCGCTATGATGACCCCAGCCAAGCGCATTTTGGGGCGGCGCAGCGCGCCGGAGGGACGATTCATGGCCAGCAGCAGGGGCCGTTACGCCACGATAGACGACTATATC
Organism: uncultured Anaerolineales bacterium; assembly: GCA_964649365.1. GTDB lineage: Bacteria > Chloroflexota > Anaerolineae > UBA1429 > UBA1429 > CAZYPJ01. Next base: position 3,723 of record CAZYPJ010000305.1, read on the forward strand.
GCCGCCTTTCCCGAGCAGACGCAGCGTATCCTGCGCGAGTTGCGGGCCGCCATCCGCGCCGCCGCCCCCGACGCCGCCGAAAAGATCAGCTATGGCATGCCCACCTACGACCTGCGCGGCAACCTCGTTCATTTCGCCGCGTACAGCAAGCACATCGGCTTTTACCCCACGCCCAGCGGCGTCGCGGCGTTCCAGGATGAGCTATCGGCCTACAAAAGCTCCAAAGGCGCGGTGCAGTTCCCCCTCGGCCAGCCCTTGCCGCTGGAGCTGATCGGGCGGATCGTGCGCTTTCGCGTCGCCGAAAATCTGCAAAAGGCCAAGCCTCCGTAGCCGCGCCCCTCTCCTTCCGTAGCCGCGCCCCTCGTGGGCGCCAGAGCGCACGATAACCCGGGCGTTCTTCCGTAGCCGCGCCCCTCGTGGGCGCCATATCGAGATCAAGGGAGTGTGCATGAATCGCGCTGTTCGATACGCCGGCAATTACCGCCTCGCCTATTCGGACGTTGGCGACCCCCACGGCTACCCCATCCTCATCCAGCATGGCATGATCGCCAGCATCGCCGATCACCACCTGTTCGGCCGGCTGATCGCGGCGGGCGGGCGCGTCCTCAGCATCGCCCGGCCCGGCTATGGCGCATCGTCGCCCTATGAGATGCGCGACCTGGCCGAGTGGGGCGAGATCGTCGCTATCCTGGTGGAGCAGTTGGGGCTGGGCGAGTTCGACGTGTTGGGCGTGTCGTCGGGCGCGCCCTACAGTTATGCTATCGCGCGCCGGCTGCCCGAAAAGACGCGCCGCGTCTTTATCTTGAGCGGCATGCCCGCCCTCTACGACGCCGAGATCGCCCGCCTGTGGCCCTATGAGATCAAGCGCGAGGGCGAGCTGGCCGAGTTCCAGGCTTTGGCCAGGGCGATCTTTTTCCCCAACCCCTCGCCCGAAGATCTACAGCGCGCCGACGTGCGCGATTCGATGGCGAACGATTGCTACGGCGTGGCGCAAGATTTGCGCCTGCGGGGCCGCGACTGGGGCTTTACGCTGGCGGATGTGCCCTGCGCCGTCTATATGCAGCACAGCCGGATGGACGACCAGATCCCCTTCAGGGCGGCGGAGCTGACGGCGCGCCTGCTGCCGCATTGCGCGTTCGAGGCCCACGAGAGCGGCGGGCACTTTTCGGACGAGTTGTTGGATCAATTCATTGCGCGAACCATGATGGGGCGCTATGACCCAAGATAGCCTCT
>CAZYPJ010000306.1:0-4954 GCA_964649365.1 uncultured Anaerolineales bacterium
CCTCCGGCGATAGTCATCCGACGGCGGCGGGCAACCAAAAAGCCAGCGCCGAGTTTGCGCCGCTGCTCAACGTGTTCTATCATCGCTGGAAGGGGACGACGCAGCCTACCCCCAGCGCTACCGTGGCCACCCCAACTCGCACCCCGACGCGCACCGTCACCCGCACGGCAACTCCGGGGATGCCCGCCCTGACGCTCACCCCCACGCGCACGCCAACGGTGGGTACGCCCACCGTCACCCGCACATCAGCGATCAAGGATCGGGCCTACTTGCCGCTGGCGCGCAGCGCCCCGCGCGCCACGCCGACGCGCACGCCTACGGCGGCCACGCCCACAGCCACCTTCACGCCGCAACCGGTGTTGTGCTCCGGCGCGCAGCCGCCCTGGATCGTTGATACCCAGGTGCGCCAAATGCCCGCCCTGGCGGAACCCGCCGCCCGCGCGCCCTTCCGCGACCCAGTGTTTGGCGCGTGCCTTGTCCGCGTGACGGATCGCAACGCCGACCTCGACCCCGGCGACCCATCCGAGGGGATCACCAACGAGTATTCGCGGGTGCAGGCGTTCAATGCCGATGGCTCGCGGCTGATCGCCCGCAGCATCGAGGGCAATTGGTATCTCTACGACGCCGAGACGCTGGCGCCGCTGGAGCCGCTGCCCCTGAGCGTCGAGCCGCGCTGGAGCGCCTCCGACCCCGATGTGGTCTATCACATCGCTGATACGCGCCTGTTGGCCTACAACGTTGCGACCCACGTCGAGACTCTGGTGCGCGATTTCTATGAGGATTTCCCCGGCCAGAATATCCAGGCGGTGTGGACGCGCTACGAGGGCAGCCCCTCGCGCGATGGCCGCTATTGGGGCTTGATGGCCGAGGACGAGAGCTGGAACGCGGTCGCTTTTCTGATCTATGATCTGCAAGAAGATCAGATCATCGCCCAACGCGCGGTGGATTCGTTCGACGTGGATAGCGTCACCATCAGCCCGCTGGGCAACTATTTCCTGGCGTTCTGCAACGAGCGTTGCGAGGGCGGCGCGAGCGCGGCCCCCACGTCGCGGTTGCCTTATCCCTGCGGGCTGTTGGTGTTCGACCGCAACCTCGACGCGCACGACAACCTGCTGCCCATTGTGGGCCACGCCGATGTGGCGCTCGACGCTCAGGGGCGCGAGGTGCTGGTCTATCAGGATATTGACACCGATCACATCGCCATGCTCGACCTGGCCACGGGCGCCATCACGAACCTGTGGGAGATTGATTTCAGCCACACCTCGTTGGGGTTGCATTTTTCGGGGCGTGCGTTCGACCGGCCCGGCTGGGCGGTGGTTTCGACCTACAACGGCGGCCACCCGACGGATTACACTTGGATGGACGACCAGGTGTTCGCCGTCGAGCTACGGGCCGGCGGGCGGGTGGTTCGTCTGGCGCACCATCATTCGGTCTATACCGAGGGCGACGAGCAAGATTACTGGGCCGAGCCGCACGCCACGGCGAACCAAGACCTGACGCGTATCCTGTTCAGCACCAACTGGGGCCGCACCGGCACGAACCAGACCGACATGTTCATGATTGACCTGCCGGCGAATTGGGTCGAGACTTTGCCATAGAACCAAAGGAGGCCGCCGTGATCGTTGACGTTCACGCCTAAGGACGAGATCGCGGCGCTTATCCAGCGCGCGCGCTGGGGATGTTGGGGATCGGATGAGGCCGAAGCCTGGAAAGAGCGCAGTAGAGCCGTAGGAACGGGCAAGTGTGTTGCGCGATGGCTAAAGGCATCCTGCCAGCTCCTATGGCTCTACGCTCGGTCTATCCGGCCAATCGCGCTAACGCCTCCGTCGGCAATGGCCCATGCGCCGCCGCCGCTGCGGCCTGCTCCAACTGGTCGCCATCCGAGATGCCCACCAGCGCCGTCGAGACAGCGGGGTTGCTCAACACAAAGCGGATGGCCGCCTCTACCAGGCTATCGGCGTAGCCTTCACTCACCAAAAAGCGGAAGCGTTCGGCGTAGGCCACATCCTCGGCGAAATCGCGGCCCGAGGCGATGGGCTGCACCTCCGCCGTCGCGTTGGGGTGGCGCGTGGCCGCGCCGCTGAGCGCCCCGCCCGCCAGCACACGAATGGCGATGACGCCCATGCGCTGTTGGGCGGCGCGCGCAATCAGTTGGCCATAATCCTGGAAAGGAAAGCCCGCCGGCATGGCCGCGCCCGCCGAGGGGTTGATGAGGTTGTAGCAGCACTGGATGGTATCGGCGCGGCCCAGCGCCACGGCCCGGTGCAGCGCCTCGGTCTCGCCCAGGCCGTTGATCCCCCAATAGCGCGTCTTGCCCTGCGCCTTGAGCTTTTCGAACGCCGCCAACACCTCGCTCACCTCGCCGACAGACAGCCAATCGCTCCCCGGCTTGCGTTGCAACGTCACCGAATTGTGCAGCTGGATCAAATCCACCCGCTCGCGGCGCAGGCGCTTCAAGCTGCCCTCCACCGACTCGAACACGGCGCGCTCGATACGCCCCGCGTCCTGCTCGGTCAGCCGCACTTTGGTGCCCACCAGCACATCGGCGCGCAGCTCTTCTAGCGCCCAACCAAGATTGGTTTCCGAGAGGCCATCGGCATAGATGCGCGCCGTGTCGAAATAATTCACGCCCAGCTCGATGGCGCGGCTCACCACGCGCAGCATCTCGGCGCGTTCACCGCGCACCAGAATGCCGCCTACCGCGCCGCAGCCGAACCCCAACGCCGATACGCGCCAGCCCGTCCGACCCAACGTGCGATATTCCATGATGTTCCTTTCCTGACGTGCTCAGATTCCTGTGGACGCAGATGAACGCGGAGAACGCGGATCATCTCAAAAAAGAGGGACATCCGCGTCCTCTATTCGCCGCCTATGCTCGGATCGGAGACAGAGGGGCCGATTGGCAGCCGCGCAGGGCGGCTTACTCTGCCTTCAGGATCACGGGTAGGTAGAGCAGGGTGGGGGCCGGGTCGGTGTTCACCGGCTCGACGCTGAATGTGCGTGTGGGCGACCACGGTCCCCAGGCGCCATCCACCTCGGCGCGCACTTTCCACGTCCACCCTTGCAGGTTCGAGTTCGAGATATAGCCGTAATCCCGCAGCGTGTAGCTGGGGATGGTCAGGTTGTCGTTATCTATCATCGGGATAGTCGCAGTTGGGCCGATCACATAGAGGTGGTAGTGCGTCGCGCCCTCGCATGGCTCCCAGCCGAAATCCCAGATTTTGGGTTCGGTATGATCAGAGCGGCCATTGTCCATCACCTCGCCTTCGGGCGGGTAGAGCAGATCGGGCGTGCAGGCCGTCTCGCTCACCCAGATGCGCACGCGCACCTCTTCGGCATAGACATCGTCGGGCCAGCGCGTCACGACGATCTGCTCGCTATCGAGATTCTGCCAGTGGACGCCCAACAAGTGGCCTTCGGGGTCGTCCGTCCCGCCATAGCCCCAGCAATTGTAGCCGTAGGCTATCGAGCGGGCGTCCATCCGCACATGATAATCGTCCACCGCGCCGCCCAGATTGTGAGTGAGCGTGACCGCCTCTCCCGGCGCAACTTCGACCCAGGCGCTATCGTAAGACGGCGCCTCGGGGTTGGCCTCAATGGTGAACCGCACTTGGTCGGCTGTGACATCGTGTTGGGCGCGCACAAGCTCGGCGGTATAGACTGAGACGTTCTGATAGGCGGCGCCGTAGGTCTGGCCGTCGGCTTCCAGCCCGCCATAGTTGGCCGCGTTGATGCCCAGCAGGCCGTCCGTGTCCCAGAACTTGAATCGTTTGATATAGCTTCTCAGGTCGCCTTCCAGGTTGTGGTAGAGAAGCAGTTCTTCGCCCGCCGCGATGTTGAGCCAGCCCGAGTCATAGTCGGGCGTGGCGCGCCACAGCCTCATGCGCACCTCGCTGCAAGCAACGTCCTCCGGGTGGCGACGAACCCGCACGAGGGTGGGCGTGAGGTTCTGCCAGCGCGCGCCCTCGCGCACGCCGTCCATCTCGATGCCGCCATAGCCGCGCTGATGGATGCCCAGGCCGTCGAGGCGCGTATCGCGAAACCAAAGGTCGGCAGCGTACAATCCCGGGTCGCCGCCCAGGTCGTGCGTCAGGGTGATGATCTCCCCTGGGGCGATCTCGACCCAGCCGCTGTCGTAGGGCGATTGCGCCAGCGCGCGCTGGCCGCCCAGCGCCCATCCGACGGCAAACACCGCCAAGCTAAGGATGAACCCCCACCATCGCTTGTCCATGTCGCGCCTCCTTGGAAGGATGCAACGCCGTTCGCCTCTGAGCCGAGCGCAATCATGACATAACGAGATGGGATGTGGGCGCAATGTGTCATAGAATTGTGCACCCAGCTTGGGCGCACTATAATGCCAAAATGTGACCCATGTCAACCCAAAGGAGCCGCCTCCATGCCTCGCCCTAACATCTTGTTCATCATGACCGATCAGCAGCGCGCCGATACCATCGGCGCAGCGGGCAACCCCGTCATTCGCACGCCGCACCTCGACCGGCTATGCCGCGAGGGGGTGCGGTTCAGCGCCGCCTATACGCCGGCGCCGGTGTGCGTGCCCGCGCGCTGCTCGCTGATCCACGGGCAATACGCCCATCACACCAATTGTGTAGATAACAACGACCCCATGCCCACCGACAGCCACACGTTTATGAAGGCCCTGCCGGGGGAGGGCTATCGCACCCACCGCGTGGGCAAGATGCACTTTACGCCCGATAGCCAGGCGTTGCGCGGCTTTCAGAGTCGGGCCTATTCGGAAGAGATCGTCGAGCGCCTGGAGGACGATGATTACGCCCGGTATCTGCGGGCCAACGGCTACGATCACGTGTACGACCACATGGGCGTGCGCGGCGAGATGTATTACGTCCCCCAGCCGGCCCAAGTTCCTGCTCGCTTGCACAACACCCAATGGGTGGGCGACCAGGCCGAAGCGTTCTTGCGCCAAGCGCCCGGCGGG
>CAZYPJ010000307.1:0-2782 GCA_964649365.1 uncultured Anaerolineales bacterium
CCCTGGATCTCTAGATTGCTAGGATGCACATAGATCGGATCCATGGTCGGGTTGGCGGGCTGCAAGCGCACTAAGGTCTTGGTTTCCCAGTAGAAACGTTTGAGCGTGGTGGAACGCTCATCTTTGATCCACGCGGCGACCATTTCGCCGTTTTCCGCGGTCAATTGGTGCCGCATTACCACGATGTCGCCATCGTTGATGAGCGCATCAATCATCGAGTTGCCCCGCACCTTGAGCGCATAGACATTGGCCAGATCCCCCTTGATATCCAACGGCAATGCGATTTGCTCGCACTCGGAAGGAACCAGGTCGCTATCCGGAATCGGAATCGGTTGGCCGGCTGCGATCGTGCCCAACAATGGTACGGTTGGCAATAGCGGCTGGAAAGGCGCAGCGGGAGCTTCCATCTCGTAAGCTTCATCTTCTACCAGACGCAAGCCCCGCGAAACATCCTTATCTTGAGCGATCAACCCTTTGCGCTGCAAGATGCGAAGGTTGTAGCTGACCACTGATGTCGAGGAGATACCTACCGCATCGCCGATCTGCCGGAACGAGGGAGGATAGCCGTTCTCCTCGATGAACTCGCGGATCATGTGGAGCATATTTCGCTGTCGGGGGGACAGGTTGGCCGTGTCGAGCATCATCGTAGAAACTCCTTTCGGTGGCGTACCGATCTATGCCTATTATACGGGAACAGATGTTCTATGTCAAGTCGTTGCGGAGGTTTTTTCGCAAATCTGTTCGATTTCATCTCCAGCGACGCGGTTTTCTGGATGCCACGCGTTCCGTTCCCAAATCGAACGGGCATGAGAGCTGACATACACGCCAACCCTCATACCCGTTCGAGCGACAATAATACCGCGCAGCCTTTGCCCGGCTAGACGAGCTGTCCATCTTGGCGCAGCCAGGAACGTAGCTGCTGTACATCAATCTCGGCGGGAGATACGCCTTCAGCTATGGCCAGGGCCGCCGCTGTGCCCGCCGCCTGACCGATGGCAATGCAAGTGCCCATCACACGAGCGCCAGCCATCCCTTCATGCGTGGCCGAGATGCAGCGCCCCGAGGAGAGCAAATTGGGCACCGCCACCGAGAGCAGACTGCGATAGGGGATATCGTACCAATCGCCCTGGGGCGGGTGCAACGCCTGGCGATTGACGCGCATATGCTCGTGCTCGGCAGCCCAGAAGGGGCAAGCGGCCCCTTTGGGGCATTCTCGGATGCACAGATGCACGGGGTAGGTGTTGCCCAACGGACAGTGGATGTCAATCCACCAGGCGCCGCGCGCGATAGCGTCATCGAATTTGCGCCCGGCTACGATGTCATCGCCGGTGAGCGCATAGGGGCCAACGATCTGACGGCTCTCTCGGGGGCCAACCTGGGGCGAGGTCTGTTGGACATAAGCATTCTCAAAGCCAGGGACATTGGCGCGCAGATAGCGCGTCAATTCCCACACGTTGCGGCGCACACTCAACTCGGCCTGGGTGAGGTCACGCGCCGAAGCCGGGTCGCCGCCGGCGCGGGTCATATTTGCCGATGTATGATCCTTGTGATGAGCGTTGACGCTCAAAAAACCTGGGTTGTAAAAGGCAAAGCGCCCATCTTCCATCTCGTGCTCAATCTGTTCGCGCAGCGCCCGAGCGCGCTCCGGGCTGACCGGCTCGAACCCCGCCAAGTGAAAAAACGACCCCATCGCCTCGCCTCGGCCATCGAAAGCGCGCCCGTGGGTGGTGGGCGCGCCGGCGCGATAGGCCACATCGGCGTCGCCGGTGGCGTCAATGAATACCTGGCCTATCACCGCTTGCCGCCCCGATTTACTTTCGACGATTACCGCTGCAATACGTTCGCCGTCCATTAGCACGCCCGAGACAAAAGTGTGCAGCATGAGCTGTACACCCGTTTCTTGGCACATTTCGTCGAGCACGATTTTGAGCGCCTCGGCGTCAAAGCGCACGCCCCATTCCTGCGTGGCCTCTTCCCATGATGGCGCGCCGCCAATGGCATGCATTCGCTCGGTGATCTCGCGCAAGATGCCTTCAACGATAGGAGTGTGACTTTCAGAGGCAGTATGGCCCAAGATGGGCGCCACCAGCCCGGCGGTGGCTAGGCCGCCCATAAAGCCATAGCGCTCGATCAAGACCGTTTTGGCGCCGTGGCGCGCCGCCGCGATGGCCGCCGCAAACCCACCCGGCCCGCCCCCACAGACACCGCTGTCAGCCTCGGCGCCGCCGGGCACTTGGCGAGAAGGTTCGAGGAGGGTCCGCATGGTAGGTATCCTACTTTCTGATATGGTAATCTCCCTCGATCACCCATTTATACGTTGTTAGCTCTCGTAGCCCCATAGGGCCGCGAGCGTGCATCTTTTGAGTGCTGATGGCCACCTCAGCCCCCAAGCCGAATTCGCCGCCGTCAGTAAAGCGAGTCGAGGCGTTTACGTACACTGCCGCCGAGTTCACCTCATCGAGGAAACGCTTGGCGTTGGTGTAATCATTGGTCAGGATGCCGTCGGAATGATTCGTGCCATAGCGGGCGATGTGGGCCATCGCCGCGTCGAGTGAATCCACTACCTTGACCGAAAGCTTGAGCGATAGGAACTCTTGGCCGTAATCCTCAAGTTGCGCAGGAGCCACCAGATCGGCCACAATCCCGGGCGCGCCCGCCAATGCCTGGAGCGACGGCTCGTCGCACAACACCTTGACGCCAGAAGCATTGAGATTCGCTGTCATCGCAGGCAGGAGCTGGCCGACCACTGAGCGATGCACCCGCACCGTGTCGAGCGCGGTAC
>CAZYPJ010000307.1:2792-4937 GCA_964649365.1 uncultured Anaerolineales bacterium
ACCTCTACATTGGAGGCGTTCAGGTCGGCCACCATGGCGGGCAACAGGGCGCTCACCACGCTGCGATGCACCAGCACCGTGTCGAGTGCGTTGCACACCGAAGGCGCCTGGGTTTTGGCGTTGTTGATGAGCGGGATGCACTTTTCGATATCCGCCGAGGCGTCCACATACAAATGGCACACTCCGATGCCGCCATAGACCACCGGCATCTTGGCATACTGCTTGACCAGGTTCTGCAGCCCCGTCCCACCGCGTGGGATGACCAGGTCAATCACATCGTCCATGCTCAGTAATTCGGGCACCAGGGCGCGGTCGGTGGAGGTGATGAGTTGTACCACATCGGCGGGGATGCCGTTCGCTTCGCAGGCGGCGCGCACCAGATCGATAAGCACGATGTTGGTGCGTAGGCATTCTTTGCCGCCGCGCATGATGACAGCGTTGCCCGTTTTGACGCCTAGGGCGCTGATGTCAATGGTGACGTTGGGGCGCGACTCGAAAATCACCGCCAACACCCCCAACGGCACGCGCTTTTTAGCCATCCGCAGGCCGTTGGGCATGGTGCGCCCGTCGAACGATTCACCCAGAGGGTCGGGCAGAGCGGCCACGTCACGGCAGCCCTGAGCCATGCTCTGCACTTTCTTGGCGCTCAATGTAGCGCGGTCGAGCAGAGCGGGGGCGATGCCTGCTGCGCGCGCCTCGGCGATATCGGCCTGGTTGGCTTGCCACAAATCGTCATCCACAGCATCGAGCCGGCAAGCCATATCGAGCAGCGCGGCGTTGCGCACATTCGTCGGGAGCAACCCTAACGCGTGGCCAGCAGTCATGGCGTTACGTCCCATCAGGCGCAGATCCATAGCGAACCTCCCCAATGATCGGTTTACAGCACCACCAACTTGTCGCGGTGGATGAATTCCGGCCCATAGTCATAGCCCAACGTCTCGGCGATATCTGCCGAATGCTGGCCCAAGATGCGCCGCAAATCGTCGGCGCCATAGTTCACCAAGCCGCGAGCGATCTCGACGCCCGCCACGTCGCACACGCTAATGGTGGCGCCGCGCTCGAAATCACCCAGTACATCCACCACGCCCACCGGCAACAGGCTCTTGCCGCCCCGTATGAGCGCACGCGCCGCGCCTGCATCCACACGCACCTTGCCAGCGGTGACGTTCTGCGCCAACAACCAGCGTTTGCGCCCTTCAGCGGGGGTGATGCGCGCCGGGAACCAAGTACAAGGGACGCTGCCCGCTCGAACGCCCGCCAGGATGTTCTCGCGCCCGCCGTTGGCAATGACCACCGACGTGCCCGAATGCACGGCGATGTCGGCGGCAACCAATTTGGTGTACATGCCCCCCGTGCCCAAGCCTGATTTGCTGCCCTGCGCCAGTTTGTAGCTCTCGGCATCTAGGCGCTCGACACGCTGGATCCAACGCGCGTCCGGGTTGGCGGTGGGATCGGCGGTGTAAAGGCCGTGTATATCGGGAATGAGGATTAACAGATCGGCGTCAATGAGGTTGGCTACCATCGCCGAGAGGCTGTCGTTCTCGCCCACCTTGATCTCATCGGTGGCCACAGCGTCGTTCTCATTTACGATGGGCACGATCTTGAATTGCAGCAGCTTTTCGAATGTGTCGCGCACATTCAAGTAGCGGTGGCGATCTTCGATATCCTGGCGAGTAAGCAGCACTTGGGCGACGGCCAGGTCATAAAGTTGGAAATACTGTTCCCACAGGTTCATAATGCGGCTCTGCCCCACAGCGGCCAGCATCTGTTTGAGCGGGATATTTTTGCGCTCTTTGGGGTAGCCCAGCCGCTCGCGTCCGGCCTGATGCGCCCCCGATGATACCAACACCACCTCGACCCCTTGTGCGCGCAGCGCGGCGATTTGCCGCGCCAAATCCACCATACGCGGCGGATTGAGCTTGCCCGACCCTGCCGTTAGCGTGCTGGTGCCCACTTTGATGACCACGCGCCGCCAAGCCGTATTGGTTTGATCTGAGGATACTTTCAGCGACAAGCCGCCGCCTCCACCATCACAGAATGACCGAGCATACCGGCGATTATATCATGGAGGCCGGATGATACCAAGAACACGTGTTCATTCACGTAAAATATCACTGTATGGTTCTCTCAAATGATAATGTCACC
>CAZYPJ010000308.1:0-4911 GCA_964649365.1 uncultured Anaerolineales bacterium
CGGGGGCAGGTCGGCCAGGCGCCGAGCGAAACGGGCCAGCGTGTCATAGCTATCGGGCAGCAGCTCCAGCTCGCGCTCCAGGTGGGCCGTCTCGCGGCCCTGCTCGGTTTTATCGGCGATGACCGCCCGCAACTGTTCGCGCAGCAAACGGTAGCTCGGCAACATCAGGGTGATCCTCTTTTGGTGAAAGCGAGAACACGGAAAAGACAGAATACACGGAATGATGAAGCGCCTCGCAATCGCCCTCATTGTTCGCTATTAACGGAACAAGTAGGGCGCAAATCTTTATTTCCGCGTTTTCCGTTTATTCCGTGTATTCAGTGTTTATTGATTCTTCTCCGTGTCTCCGTGGTGAGTCAACGCAATGATCCATTCGCGCCAGGCGGGGTAGGCGGCCAGGAGCGGATCGCGGGAAGCCAGCTCGAAATCGGCGTAATCGAACCCGGGCGCCACGGTGCAGCCCAGCAGCGCATAGCCGCCCGCCCCGCCGGCCTTCAGGCGCGCCCCTTGCCACACTCCGCGTGGAACCACTACCTGCGGCTGCGCCCCCGCCGCCAGGTCGGTCCCCAGCGTCACGACGCGCCCCGCTCCGTCGGGCGTTAGCTGGAGCATCTCGACCGCGTCGCCCAGGTAAAAGTGGAACACCTCGTCGCTCACAATGCGGTGTAACGCCGAGAACGTGTCGGGCGTTAGCAAATAGTAGATGGCTGTGCTGGCGGCGCGCGGGCCGCCATAGCGCGCGGGCAGCGCCTCGGCGCCGAACGTATCCTCGGCGCGATAGACCTCGGCGAAATAGCCCCCTTCGGGGTGCGGCTGAAGCCCCAGGCGGGCGGTGATCTCGTGAATGGTGAGCATCGGCGCGATCTCCTACAGGATTCTCGACAGATTGTTGCGGCCACTATACACGCTTTTGCAGCGCGAGGGCAAACGGCTACCTCACCCCCGGCCCCATGTGCGTTAACTTGGGGTTTGCTAGAGCTGCCAGCTAAAGCGGCAGGCTACGGCTACAAAACCCGCCTTCGCGGGTTGGCTCTCCTGTATAGACCAACCATGCTATTTTACGCTGATCTACAGCCGACGAAGGTCGGCTTTGTAATAGTAGCCTGCCCGCTTTAGCGGCTGGCAGCTCTGGCCGACCCCTCAAGTTAATGCACATGGGGTTGGGGGTGAAATAGTTCTCACATTTTGACGGAACGTTAATGCTATTTTGATGGTAGGCTTACGTTGCGAGGGAAAATCTCCGCTACAATGGGGTCAGTAAGCAACGGTAAGATCAAGGCGCTGGGCCACCTAACCAGTGGCGATAAACAAGGAGGTGTGTACGATCCAAGCAGTAACCGCAACGGTATCGTCCTGGTTATAGTGTCCTTGTCAGTATGAATATTCAGATCTTAGAAAGAGGGATCAATATGTTTCGTAAAATGCTTCGGAACGAGCAAGGCATCACGGCCCTGGAAACGGCCATCATCTTGATTGCGTTCGTAGTGGTGGCGTCGGTATTCGCGTTCACGATTCTGTCGGCGGGCACGTTCACGACAGAGCGCGGCAAGGAAGCGGTGTACGAGGGGCTATCGGAAGTGCGCGGCGCGCTGGAACTGCGCGGCAGCATCATCGCCTGCGGCGTCACGACGCCGACGGCGATTGTGACGGAAGTGATCTTTACGCTGGCGAACGTAGCGGGCGGCGCGCCGGTGGACATGACGGACACCGCAGGCGAGCAAGTGGTCATCATCGAGTACCGCGACGCCAACCAGCGCGTGCAGATCGACGACTGGACAGTCGAGTTCCTCGGTTGGAACGATGGCGATCAACTGCTGGAAGAGCGCGAGCTGGTAGAAGTGACCGTGCCGATTGACGGCAACGTGACTACCGACCTGGGGATCAACACCAGCTTTGTGATCGAAGTCAAGCCGCCCAAGGGATCGGTGCTCAACATGCAGCGCACGGTGCCCTCGGTGATTGACCCGCTGATGGATTTGAACTGAGCGTAACGAGCGCGTGGGAATCGTCGGGGCGGGGTCATCCCGCCCCGCAAAAGATAATGGAATCGTAACGAGATTTATCTACATCAACTGAATAGCGATGGAATAGCAACGATTGGACGATGAGCAGCGGAATCATCCGCTCTCAAATGGAAGAAAGATATCAAGAGGAAATGATGAACAAGTTTTGGAGATTGTCTCGGGATGAGCGCGGCATCACGGCCCTGGAAACGGCCATCATCTTGATTGCGTTCGTAGTGGTGGCGTCGGTATTCGCGTTCACGATTCTGTCGGCGGGCACGTTCACGACAGAGCGCGGCAAGGAAGCGGTGTACGAGGGGCTATCGGAAGTGCGCGGCGCGCTGGAACTGCGCGGCAGCATCATCGCCTGCGGCGTCACGACGCCGACGGCGATTGTGACGGAAGTGATCTTTACGCTGGCGAACGTAGCGGGCGGCGCGCCGGTGGACATGACGGACACCGCAGGCGAGCAAGTGGTCATCATCGAGTACCGCGACGCCAACCAGCGCGTGCAAGTGGACAACTGGACGGTAGATTGGCTAGGTTGGAACGATGGCGATGACCTGTTGGAAGAGCGCGAGTTGGTGGAAGTGACCGTGCCGATCACGGGCAACGTGACTACCGATCTGGGCATCAACACCACCTTTGTGATCGAAGTCAAGCCGCCCAAGGGATCGGTGCTGAACATGCAGCGCACCATCCCCTCGGTGCTCGACCCCGTGATGGACCTCAACTAAGCGGTTCCGCCAGGTAAGGGCGGGGAGACCCCGCCCTTACCCAGAAGCGTCGGGGCGGGGTTCGTCTCGCCCCTCAGCGCAACGCGACGGTTATTGATTGAAGGGCGCGGCCAGCCCGAGCGATTTACCGTAAAAAGATGGTCTCATTGCCCGTAAGGGCTGAGATAGACTGCTCCGCAAGCATCTGGCCGTGCCCGCGGAGCAGTCATTTTCCAATTACTGATCCGAGCATGATTTTCTAAACACCCCGGCGCCCACAAGGGGCGCGACTACGGTAGCCTAGCGCCTTGTGCGCGTGATGCGGCGTTTAGCATCTTGTGCTCGGATCAATAGATGGTGGATCGCAACGTACCTGCTGTCACGCTGAGCGCGGTGAAGGGTTCCTTCGCGGCGTTCAGGATGACAGCCAGAATGACGCCGTAGCCCCGCCCCTGGTGGGCGGCGCGATAGATGAACGAGGCCGCGAGGCCGGCGAGAGAGGCAAAGGGCGATGGATAACGAACAACGACTCGAACAGCGCATCAAGACGCTCGAATACGAGATCAAGATTCTCAAAAACGAGATTCAACGCACGCTGCTCGACATCCAAGAGCAAGTCCTGAGTCACTATTATCCTGAGCTGCGTTCCGCCAGCGGCTCGCTCGAGGACGCGGCCAAAGTCGCCTACGAGCAAGTGCGCGAGAAAAAGAAGGGCATGGCCGGCGATGAACCCGAACCCGAACCCGCGCCGGCGCCCGCCCCGCCGGTGGCGACTACGGAGAAGGCTGGCGGCAACGGCAACGGCGGCGACAACGCCCCGGGCGAGATGCCCCACACCTTGATCGTGGCGCTGTCGAGCTGGACGCACAAGACCATCACCAAGACGGGCCAAGAGCGCACCAGTAAAATTGTCGAGACCTGCGCCGACCGCAGTTGGATTCGCGCCGACATCGCCGATTTCATTCGCAAGCTGATCGCCATGGAAGAGGCGGGCGCGCCGCCCGAGTTGCCGCCCACCAACGAACTGCTGCAAGCCGTGATGGATTTGTGCAAGCACCTGGGCCGCAATTGCTCGGTGGATGACGCCATCAGCGTCATAGACGAGGCCAAACTTGGATAAGACTATTGTCCCGGCGCTGTTGCTGATCGCCGGGGTCATTTCGGTGGAGGTGATGTTCAACGCCATCTACCCGGCCATCACCGAAGGCTCGAACGCCATGGCTGGCATGGAGCGGCGCATTGACGAGCGCTTTCGCAGCCAGGTCGAGATCATTCACGCCGTGCCCGATGGCGTGACCACCAAGACGGTGCTGATCTGGGTCAAGAACGTTGGCTCGACCTCGATCCGGGCGCTGGAATCGTGCGACGTGTTTTTCGGGCCGGAGGGGAATTTCAGTCGCATCCCTTACCAATCGGGCGCGTCCAACTGGACATACAGCGTCGAGAACGACTCGACCTGGAAGCCCACAGCGACGATCAAGATCACGCTCACCTATCAGGATTTTCTGTCCGACGGCGAGCGGTACTATATCAAGTTCGTGTTGCCCAACGGCGTCTCTGACGACTATTACTTTACCGAGTGAGCGGACGCCATGGAAACAGCATTTAACGGGCTGATCGTGTTGATGGTGCTGATGCTGTTGGTGTTCACGTTCGCCTATGGCTATCTGCAATTACAAGAGGGCGCGATGGATTCGGTGCGAGCGATGGAATCGCGGCTCAGCGACCAGCTCAAGACCGACCTGACGCCTATCAGCGCCGAGACGATGGGCGGCGGCGGCATCGTCAACGTGACCATCGCCAACGAGGGCGATGTCAAGCTGGCCGATTTTGACCGCTGGGATGTGATCGTCGAGTACGAGGGAACGACGGGCGGCCAACAGATTGCCTGGCTGCCTTACGAAGGCAGCGCCGATAGCCGTTGGATGGTGAGCGGCATCTATGCCGCCGGCGAGTCCGAAGCGTTCGAGCCGAACGTGCTCAACCCGGGCGAGGAATTGGTGATGCAGCTCTGGCTTTCGCCCACGGTGGCGCTCACCAGCACCAACCGGGTCACGGTGGCCACGCCGAACGGCGTCAGCGCCTCGGCAATCTTTACTTATTAGGTTCGCGACGCGCACAAGGCGCTCGGCTACGGCCTCGTGGGCGAGTCAGCGCCGAGTCACGGTAGTGTCGCCCCTCGTGGGCGAGTC
>CAZYPJ010000309.1:0-4911 GCA_964649365.1 uncultured Anaerolineales bacterium
GGGCGTGGGGCAGACATGGTATTGTTCCCTTCCTATGGGTTAAATATATTGCACGCTACCCCTCACCCCAACCCTCCCCCAAAGGGAGAGGGAGCCGGACGCCGGCATAGAGGTGATGCAGGTGGATCTCAAACATTCGCTTCACTCATCACTTGGTCGAGCGCAGGCGAACCAGCGCGCACACGGCGCTTGATTGTCTCCAGGTCGTCGAGGGTGTGCGCCTCAAAGCGCAACGTGATGAGCGGCTCGGTGACCGAGATGCGCGCCAGCGCCCAGCCGGCGGGGAACTCGATGCGTACGCCGTCGAGCGTGGTTATGGGCTGGTCGTGAAAGGCGGCCAGTAGTTCGTCGAGCGCCTGTTGCGCCCGCTCGGGCGCGCAGGGCAGCCGCAGGTCGGGCGTGATGGGATAGACCGGCACAGTATCAATCGCCTGGCCCAGGCTCATCCCCGCCGCGTCGAGCACCCGCAGCAGATAGAGCGTGGCGTAAAGGGCATCATCGCCGCCTAGTGCGCCAAAGAAATAATGCCCGCTGATTTCGCCGCCCAGCGCCGCCCCTTCGATCAGCAAGCGCCGTTTGATGAACGCATGGCCCGATTTTTCGATCAGCGGCGTCCCGCCGAGGCGACGAACCTCTTCGGCTACCACCGAAGAGCATTTGATGTCATAGACCACTTGAGCGCCGGGCTGTTGGCGCAACAGATGGCGCACGAACAACACCAGCGTGCGGTCGGCGGGGAGCGCACGGCCTTGCTCGTCCACAAAGATCACGCGGTCGCCGTCGCCGTCATAAGCTGCGCCCACGTCGGCGCAAACTTGCAACATCAAGCGGCCCAGGTCGCTCAGGTGCTTGGCCACCGCCGGGTTGGGATCGCGGTTGGGGAAAGAGCCGTCCGGGGCGCATTACAGCGCGTCGACGCGCTGACCCTGGGCGCGCAGCACGGGCGGGGCCACCGTCCCCATGGAGCCGTTGCCCGGGTCCACCACCACACGCCGCCGCTTTAACCCAACAAAGGCTCCGCGCAGCGAGGTCATGTATTCCTCCAACAGCGCCGCCTGTCGGCACGTGCCCTGTGCACGGACGAAATCGCGCGCCGCCATCTGCTGGGCCAGCGATTGCAGCTCTTCTGGCGTGATGGGTAATTCGCCCAACATCAACTTGAAGCCATTGTAACCCGCCGGATTGTGCGAGGCTGTGACCATGATTCCCGCGGGAGCCTGGAGGCGATGCTTGGCGAAATAAAAAGCTGGCGTGGGCAGAATGCCCAAATCCACCACCCGCGCGCCGCTGGCCAGCAACCCCTCGATCAACGCCGCCTTGAGCGCCGGCGTGCTGAGGCGCAAATCGCCGCCCACCACTGTTTCTTGGCCGCTCCAGCGCGAAGCAACAGCTCGGCCCAGCCGGTAGGCGGTATCGTCGTTCAACTCTGGGCCGTACAGGCCGCGAATATCGCACGTCTTGAAAATACTCACGCCACATACTCCCTTTCGCGGCAAGCTGTCAGAAAGCGCTGATACCGCTCCAGATAAGCATCGCGATGTATCGCGCGCGGCTCGATCACCTGGCGGCAGCGCACCATACGACGCGTCAGACCGGTCACAGGCGCGCCGGTGTAGCCGCGCGCCGCAAGGATGGCCGCACCCATGGCGCCGGCGGCCACATCGGGCACGCGCAGACGTTTACCCAACACGTCGGCCCTAATTTGCAGCCCGGCGGCGCTCTGCGCGCCGCCCCCGGCCACATAGAGCGTATCGCCCACCTGGCCGCCCAAGCCCTCGACCACTTCATAGCACAGCCGCTCGACATAGGCCAGGCCCTCCAAGTGCGCAGCAAAAAGCACGCGCTCATCTTGGGTCTCACCCAAAGTAAAGCCTGTCGCATGGGGAACATCGAAGGGCAAGCGTTCGCCCACCCGCGCCAGCGGATAGATCACCAGGTCGGTAGGGCTGAGGTCGAGCGCAGCGGCGTTCAGCTCGCCGAGTTTGGCAGCATCGAAGCGTTGGGCTAGACAATCGGCGCCAGTGGAGCTGGCCCCGCCGGGCAGCCAATACCCATCGGGATGGCGATGGCAATAAATGCGGCCCTTGGGGTCATGCAGCAGCGACTGGGTGACGCCCTTGAGCACCAGAGTGGTGCCCAGGGTGCTGTTCCAATCGCCGGGGGCCGCTGCGCCGCTGGCCAGTTGCGAGGCCACGCCGTCGGTGGATCCTGCCGCTACGAGCGTCCCCGGCGCAAGGCCCGTCTCGGAAGCGGCTGCTGGCGACACACGCCCGATAACCGTCCCCGGCGCGACCACTACTGGGAGTTTATCCATCGGCAGATCCAACTTGCCCCCGATGAACTCGGGCCATTGCAGGTCAACCACGTCATAGCCCCATTTGAGGGCGTTGGTCCAATCGGTCGCGCCCCATTCGCCTGTCAGCCAGCCAATGACTAGGTCGGTAGGGCTGAGCAGCCAGCGCGCCTGTTCCAGACGGCTGGGTTCGTGCTGCTGCACCCAGCGCAGCTTGCTCAACGCGAACGAGGCGTTGAAGCGCGAACCGAGCTTGATTGACAGATCGGCCCCAGCAGCCTGCACCTCTTCGGCGACGGCGCTGGCGCGCAGGTCGGAATACATGATAGCCGCGCCCAAAGGCTGGCCGGCGTCGTCCACCAAGCAGAGCGTGCCCGAGGTCGAAGTGACCGACAAAGCCACGACGCTCTCGGCGCTGTACCCGGCCTGAACCAAGCGACTCACGGCCTGTCCGACAGCCCGCATCATCGCGCCGCGCCAGACGCGCGGGTCTTGCTCGAAACGCCCCGCCGCCGAGGCGAACTGTTCAGGCGGGAAAGGAACGCTAGCCTCGGATTTGACGATGCCTTCCAGGTCGGCTATGATGGCCCGCGCGCCCTGCGTGCCCACGTCAATGCCCAGTACGAACAAGGATCACGCTCCTCTGCGGTTATTTTGAGGGTATCTTAGGGCAAAGAGAAGCGCGTGTCAAAGCATCATGAGCGAGGTGAAACGATGGCCGAGATGACCCCTTACGAGCGCACCCTAGCTAGGATGGCGGGACAACCGGTAGATCGGCTGCCGAACCAGAATATCGTCATGGCCTATGCGGCGCATTTCATCGGCGCTACTTACGACCAATTGGCCAGCGATTACCGCGTATTGGTAGAAGCCAATCTACGCTGTACTGAGGCGTTTCACATGGATTGGATCAGCGCCATCTCGGACCCAGTGCGCGAGGCCTCGGCGTTCGGCGCCGATGTGGAGTTGGCCTACGACCGCATACCCGCTTGTCGCGCCCCGCTCCTGGCAAGCTATGCCGATTGGAACAAGCTGGCGCTATGGGATCCGTGGGAAAAGGTACGGACGCGAGATCGTTTGCTGGCGGTGCAGCTCTACCGCGAAAAAGTAGGGGGATATTACCCCATCGTCGGCTGGATCGAGGGAGCGGCCGCCAGCGCCGCTCAACTGCGCGGCGTGGCCAGCTTCCTGGAAGACACTATGACCGAACCGCAAGCCACTCGCGACCTATTAGAGATCACCGCGCAAGCGGCCATCCGCTTTGCGTTGGCGCAACTGGAGGCCGGGGCCGATATGATCGGCCTGGGCGACGCGGTGTGCTCGCTGTTGAGTCCGCGCGCTTACCGCGAGTTCGGCTTGCCCTACGAGCAGCGTATCATCCAGGCCATCCACAACGCGGGGGGCAAGGTCAAGTTGCACATCTGCGGCAACACCACCCGCCACTTGGCCGACATGGCCAAGACAGGGGCCGACATCGTGGATGTGGATTGGATGGCGCCTTACGCCGAGGCGATCCGCCTGATGCGCGGCGTATCGGTGAACGGCAATTTCGACCCGGTAGGAGTGCTGCTGCAAGGAACAGCGGAACAGGTGGCCGAGGCCGCGCGCGCCTGCCACGCTGCGCGCGACGAACGCTCAATGATCAGCGCCGGCTGCGAAGTTCCGGTGGGCACGCCGGCGGAGAACCTGCTGGCGCACTATCGCGTGTTGGTGGAAGCGGGAGCATAGTAGAGGTTTTTACCACATCATCCGCCGCGCCAATTCGTCCACCAGTGTAGGATATAGACCCAGCGCAATCAGCGCCAACGCGCCCAGCGCCAGGCCAACTGCTATCTGCAGAGGCGCGGCTACGACGGTTTGCCGATCTGTCGGCGTTCGTCGGGTAAGCGCCGCGATAAAGGGCCAATAGCGCGCCGCAGTCATCGCACTTGCCAGGGCGCTGAGCGCCGCCAGCCAGACCCAGCGCTCGCCCCAAGCAGCCCAGATCAGTCGCGCACGGCTCACAAAACCTAGCAGCGGCGGCAGCCCCGCCAACGATACCAGAGCGACCAAAAGCGGCGCGCCCAGCGCAGGCTTGACCCACAATAAGCCAGCGAACGGCTGCTCGGCGCCACTCGTTGCATGACAAAGAGCGCCGAAAATGCCTTGTCCCAATGCATAGGCGGCCAGCGCCAACCAGAAACCGGGCCAATGCTCGGTTTGTGTGGATAGCCCCAAGGCAACGAGCAAAAAGCCGCGCTGCATCACCGTAGGGGCATAATAGTTCATGCCTCTACGAACGATCGTGAATCCGCCCCATGTCCAGGCTATCAGACCCGCGACGATCAGCGCGTTGCGCCAAGCGTCGGCCAACGCCGCGAACCCAGTATGACAGAGCCGCGCCAGGAGCATCAGCCCCAGGGTAAAAGTCAGCGGATCGCGCTCCCTATCGCCCGTGTAGGGCGGCAGCAAGCCCATCATCAGGCTCAGCCCACCCAGCGTCAACGCTACGCCCGCTAACACGATCAGATCAGGAGGGC
This sequence comes from uncultured Anaerolineales bacterium, assembly GCA_964649365.1. GTDB lineage: Bacteria > Chloroflexota > Anaerolineae > UBA1429 > UBA1429 > CAZYPJ01. Next base: position 4,813 of record CAZYPJ010000309.1, read on the forward strand.
CGCCTTGCGCCCACAGCCAACGATTCAATCCGGCCAAATCGAGTGTACCAGTGCGGTAGTAGAGCAGCGCTAGGCCATAGAGCATGGCGCCGACGCCGA
>CAZYPJ010000310.1:0-4910 GCA_964649365.1 uncultured Anaerolineales bacterium
GCGTCGCCTCATGCCTCGGCATCCCGTGCGGCTTCGTCGTCGCCTGGAACGAGTTCCGCGGCAAGAGGCTCGTCGAGATCACGCTGAACACGCTCCACGCGCTGCCCACGGTGGTCGTGGGCCTCATGGTGTACTCGCTCCTCTCCAGGCGCGGGCCGCTGGGCTCGCTGAACCTGCTCTACACGCCCGCCGCGATGGTCATCGGCCAGGCAATCCTCGCGTTCCCCATCGTTTCCGCCCTGAGCATGGCCGCGATCCGAAGCACGGACCCGCTCGCGCGAGAGACCGCCATGACGCTCGGCGCGAGCGGGCGGCAGGCGGTGCTCGCCGTGGTGGGGGAGTCGCGCGTCGCCCGCCTCGCCGCCGTCGTCGCGGGTTTCGGACGCGTCTTTGCCGAAGTCGGCGTCTCGATGATGCTGGGGGGGAATATCAGGTTCTACACGCGCAACATACCGACGGCGATCGCCCTCGAAACCGGGCGCGGCGAATTCTCGCTCGCCATCGCCCTCGGCCTTATCCTCCTGGCGGTGGCGTTCGCCGTGAACCTCCTGCTGTACCACATCCGGAAATAGCAACAATTCCCAACAAGGACACCTCGTAGGTGTCCTTGGGGGCGTGCGCGATGAGGATCGCCGAGCTCGTGAAGTCGTACCCCGATGGATTCACCCTCTCCATTGACCGATGTGAATTCGCGCCGGGAGGCGTCACCGCGGTCCTCGGCCCCAACGGCGCCGGCAAGACGACCACCCTCTCGATCCTCTCCTGTCTGCTTCAGCCCACCGGCGGCGACGCCTACGTCATGGGCTATTCCGTCACCCGCGAGCCGAACGAAGTCAAACGCCTGATCGGCGTCGTGCCGCAAGAGGTCGCCCTCTACCCCGATCTTTCCGCCCGCGAAAACCTCACCTTTTGGGGCAAGATGTACGGCCTGCGCGGCGCGGCGCTCAAAGCGCGGGTGGATGAGGTGCTCGAAATCATCGGCCTGGCCGACCGGCAAAAGGGCCGCGTGGACAAGTTCTCCGGCGGCATGAAGCGCCGCGTCAACATCGGCGTGGCGCTGCTCCACAGGCCCCAGGTCCTCTATATGGACGAGCCGACCGTGGGCATTGACCCGCAGAGCCGCCGCAACATCCTCGACAACGTCAAGGAACTCAACCGCCAGGGGATGACGGTGCTCTATACGACCCATTACATGGAAGAGGCCCAGGAACTTTCCAATCACATCGCCATTATGGATCACGGCCAGGTGATCGCCTATGGCGCGCACGACGACCTGGTGCGCATCGTGGGCGGCCAAGATCGCCTGCGCCTGACTTTGAGCGGCGAGGCGGGGCCGCTGGTGGAACGCTGGCGCGCCATCGAGGGGGTCAGCCAGGTCTCGGCGGAAGACGGCGTGGCCACCCTGCTCGCCGCCGACGGCAACCTGGTGCTGCCGCGCCTGTTCGAGACGGCCGCCCAGGCCGGGGCGCGCATCACCTCGGTGGAAATCCGCGAGCCGAACCTGGAGGCCGTCTTTTTGCATCTCACCGGTCGCGCTTTGAGGGATTAGGGGATAGGGGATAGGGTGTAGGGTATAGAGAGCAGCATCACATCGCAGCCGCATCACAACAGGCATGGCAGCACACACTGCAACCAACATTTTGGCTAACATCGTTGCACACATCATAGCCAGCATCACAGCCGACATCGTGGCGCACATTGCAGCACACATCACAACACCGTCGAACACCATGCAACACGCTCTCTGTGCCCTACACCCTATCCCCTACACCCTAAGCCCTATATCCTGCACCCCACCCTGCCCGGAGGGATGATGTTCGATATCGCCATCAAGGACGTGCGCAGCGCGTTCCGCAACGGCTTTGCGGTGATGATGATGTTTGTCGCGCCGCTGGCCATCACCGGCCTGATCTATCTGGCGTTCGGCGGCCTATCGTCGGGCGGCGGCAATTACAGCCTGCCGCTGACGCGGGTGCAGGTGGCCAACCTCGACCACGGCGCCGCGCCCGCCAACGGCTTTAACCTGGGGCGGACGCTGGTGGATACGCTGCGCAGCCGCGACCTGGCCGAGATCGTCCGCGTGCTTTCGGCCAGCGACGAGGCGACGGCGCGCGCGGCGGTGGACGCGCAACTCGCCGAGGTGGCCGTCATCATCCCCGAAGGGATCACCGAGGCGACGCTGACCGGCCAGCCGACCCAGCCCATCACGCTGTACCAGGACCCCACCGCGACCGTCGGCCCGAGCGTGGTCAAGATGCTGCTGAGCGGCGTGCTGGACGGCTTTTCGGGCGCGCAGATCGCGGCGCAGGTGGCGATGAAGCAGGCGTTCGCCCACGGCCAGGCGTTGGGGTCGCACGCCATTGCCCAGGTAGCGATGGATTACGCCGAATGGGCCGAGGATCAGGGCCTGGCGATGCAGGCCGGGGTGCATCCCTCCATCGCGGTGGTTCCGCCCCCCAAAAAACTCCAAGCGGCCAACCAGGGCCAGGCCATCCTGGCGACGATCATGGCCTCGATGGTGATCTTTTTCGCCTTTTTCACCGGCGCCAGCACGGCCCAATCCATCCTCCGCGAGGAAGAGGCGGGCACGCTGGCGCGGCTGTTCACCACGCCCCGCCCGCGCGGCGCGATCCTAGCGGGCAAAATGCTGTCGGTGTTCGCTGTCGTGCTGGCGCAATGGCTGACGCTGATGCTCGCCGCGCGGCTGATCTTTGGCATCCGCTGGGGGCTGGCGCTGCCGGCGGCGCTGATGACGGTGGGTTCGATTGTGGCGGCGGCGGGGTTCGGGGTGTTCCTTTCGGGCCTGGTCAAGACCGAGCGCCAGGCCGGGCCGGTGACGGGCGTGGTCGTCACGGTGAGCGGGATGTTGGGCGGGTTGATGACCACCGGCATCCCCAACCCGCCGGCGATCATGAACGTGTTGAGCTTGATCGTTCCGCAGGGCTGGGCGCTGCGCGGCTGGAAGCTGGTGTTGGTGGGCGAGGCCGCGCCCGCAGTCGTCATCCCGGCCCTGGCGACGCTGGCCTTTGGCGCGCTGCTCTTTTTGATCGGCCTGCAACTTTTCCGCCGCCGGCTGGCGTAAGATTATCACAGAGAGACAGAGCTTCCAGGGTTACAGCTTTAATATGATTTGTGACAAGGTTATTTTTATCCTCTCTGTTACTCTGTGTCTCTGTCCCTCTGTGATGACCTCTCTGCGGCTCTGCGGTTTGATTAGGAGGTACGGGTGCGCGTTTGGGATATTGCGCTAAAGGATTTGCTGCAAATACTCAAGGATCGCAAATCGCTGATCTTTTTGCTCGTCATGCCCATCGCCTTTACGGTGTTCTTTGGCGTCGTCTTTGGTTCGGCGGGCGGCGAAAGCGACCCCCGGCTGCCGGTGGGGTTCATCAACCGCGACGCGGGCGGCCTGCTGAGCGACGGCCTGGGCGAGCTGCTGGCCCATTCCGACGTGGTGCGCGTCGAGACGCTGCGGCCCGGCGACGATACCGCCGGCGCCGAGCAGGTGCGCCGCGACAAGCTGGCGGCGTTGGTCATCGTGCCCGCGGGGTTCACCGCCGGGGCGCTGGCCGGCTCGGCGCCGCGCGTCACCGTCATCTGTGACGAGATGACCCAGGGCGGCCACATGGCGCGCCGCGCCATCGAGACCAACATGGTGCGGCTATTGGTCAGCCCGCAGATCGGGCGGCTGAGCGTGCAGGCGTTCGAGACCATCGCCCCGCTGCCCAACGACGCCGCCCGCCGCGAGTTCATCGCCCAGGCTGCGGCGCAGGCGCTGGCCGCCTGGGCCGACCCGCCCATCACGCTGCGCACCGAGCTGGGCATGGCCCCCCCCAAGAAAGAAACGGCGATGGGCTATGCTCAGGCCAGCCCGGGCATGATCGTGCAGTTCGCCGTCTATGGCCTGCTCACCGCCGGCACAGTGCTGGTGATCGAGCGCAAATCGCGCACGTTGCAGCGCCTGCTCACCACCCCCGCCACCCGCGCCGAGATCATCGGCGGCAAGATGTTGGCCATGTTCCTGATGGTGCTGGCGCAAGAGCTGGTGTTGGTGACGGTGGGGCAGTTCGCTTTCGGCGTGGACTATTTCCGCGAGCCGCTGGCGATCCTATTGGTGTTGGCGGCGTTGGCGCTGTGGGCGGCCAGCCTGGGGCTGTTCATCGGGGCCGTTTCCACCAGCGAAGAGATGGTCATCGTGTGGACGTTGCTGGCCATGTTCGCCCTCTCGGCGCTGGGCGGGGCCTGGTTCCCGCTGGAAATCGCCGGGAAGGGCTTTAGCGCGGTGGGCCACCTGCTGCCCACCGCCTGGGCCATGGATGGCCTGCAGAACGTGGTGGTGCGCGGCCTGGGGCCAGCGTCGGCGGCGGCGCCGGTGTGCGTCTTGGTCGGCTATGCGGCGGTGTTGTTCGGCCTCGCCATCTGGCGGCTGCGCTTTGAGTGAACGCTGATCCGGGCGCCCACCAGGGGCGCGACTAGGGTAGCCTAGCGCCTTGTGCGCGCTGTGCGTCAATAGATGATTCACCCCGGAGGCACGGAGAGGACGCGGTTCCAGGGTAAGCCTGAAACGCTTCTCCCCCCACAGGCTCCAGATAAGTCCCCATGGTCTGGGACCCTGCCTGCGGCCTCTCCGTGTTTCTGGGGTGAATCGGAGATCAAAGAACGCCGTCTTCCAGGCGGCTTGTCGCCTGGAGGACGGCGCTCTCTTGTCTCCAAGAGTGGTTTGCCGCCTCACGCGCCGCAACGATTACGCCCGCGCCGCGTCGTACAGGCGGCGCTGCGCCGGTTCGCGGCCAACCCTCCTTGCGGCGGGGGATTGGGGGGCTGTAGTCGCGGCCCTTGCGGTCGCCTACGAGGGGCGGCGCACCGCCGGCTCGCGGCCAACCCTCCTTGCGGCGGGGGAGTGGGGGGGT
>CAZYPJ010000311.1:0-4898 GCA_964649365.1 uncultured Anaerolineales bacterium
GCTTTTTAGCCCACGATTTTGTTTGTGGTCACAGACCGCCCTAAGAGTTATAACATCCAGAGCAAGTGGTCAGTTTTAGCCGCTGGGTCGGGGTTCTTCAGATATACTGACTTGATGGTCGGCTTGATATTCGGCTCTAGCAGCTCGACGCCTTTGGCCTTCAGATCCTCGACCGCCAGTTCAAAGTTGCTAACCAGAATCGCGATGTGACAGGGGCGATCCGGCTCTTTTTTCATGATCTCGATACGGCCAGGGCCATCGGACGAGACAAAGAACGAGCTGTTGCCCTCTTGCACCTTAAAGCCAAAGGTCTTGCCGTACCACTCGGCGATCTCTTGGGCGCCCGCCTGCGAGGTAGGATACAACCCTGGGTGTTCCACGCCACGAAACAGCTTTTGCCCGCGCGCTTGCCGCACCCATGCCAGGCATTGCGCCGTGAGCGCTGTGATCCCAGCCCAATCCTCGGCCTTGATGAGGTCGGCGCGCACCAGGTCGCTGCCCATGCCCACACCTACTACGCCGGCGTCGAACCATGATTTGATGTTCTCATACGAAGCGCTGACGCCGCCAGTAGGCATTACCTTGGACCATGGACAAGGGGCCTTGATCGCCTTGACAAAGCCCGGGCCGCCAAGCTGGCTGCCGGGGAACACTTTGACGATCTCGCAGCCCAATTCCTCCGCCGCTGAGACTTCACTGGCCGTGCCACAGCCGGGGAAGTAAGCGATCTTGCGACGATTGCAAATCTTGGCGACTTCGGGATTCGTCACCGAGCCGACGATAAAGTTGGCCCCCAGGTTGATAAAGAGGCCCGCCGTAGCCGGATCGAGCACCGAGCCAACGCCCAAGATCACATCGGGGGCAGCCTTGTCGAGATAGCCAATCAGCTCGCGGAACACTTCGAACGCGCGGTCGCCGCGATTGGTGAACTCGATCACTTTGGCGCCGCCAGCGGCCAAAGCCTCGCACACTTTCTTGGCAACTTCTGGGTTCGCCTCATAGAACAGCGGGATCAGCCCTACTTCTTCGATTTTGCTCCACACTTGGAGCCGTGAAAAACGTGCCATGATTGTATTCTCCTTTCAGGTTGGGCGCTGCGATTACCGCGAGACGCGGCCCGATGTATCGCCGCCCATCAGCTTTTCGACCTCGCTCACCGAGACGAGGTTGAAATCGCCAAAGATCGTGTGTTTGAGGCACGAGGCCGCCACGGCAAAGTTCAGCGCAGCCTGCTTGTTGTCGCCATAGGTCAGCAAGCCATAGATCAAGCCACCCATGAACGAATCGCCGCCGCCGACTCGATCCACGATATGAGTGATGTCGAACGTAGGCCCAACATAGGTCTTGCCTTGATCCCACAAAATGCCCGACCAGGTGTTGTGACTAGCAGAAATCGAACCGCGTAGCGTGATAGCTACGGTCTTCAAATTGTTGAAACGCTTGTGCAATTCCTCGCACACGAAAGCATACTTGTCAGCCTCTACTTTACCTGAGGTGACATCGGTCTCGGCAGCCTTGATGCCAAAGACCTTTTCGGCGTCTTCTTCGTTGCCGATGGCCACATCGCAATACTTGACCATCTCGGGCATGACCTCGCTGGCCTTTTTGCCCCATTTCCACAGCTTGGCGCGATAGTTCAGATCGCACGAAACGGTGAGGCCCATCTCTTTAGCGACTTGGATGCCTTCCATGCAGACTTCGGCCAGACCCTTGGAGATAGCTGGAGTGATACCCGTCCAGTGGAACCAACCGGCGTCGGCAAACACTTTCTTCCAGTCCACCATCCCTTTTTCAATGGTGGCGATGGAGGAATTGTCGCGATCATAGACCACCAGGCTGGCCCGCGAAACGGCGCCCATCTCTAGGAAATAAATGCCCAGCCGGTCGCCGCCCCAAACGATTTTGTCCGTCCCGATGCCCTGCTCGCGGATAAAGTTGCGGCAGGCCATGCCCAGTTCGTTCTTGGGCAAGCGCGTCACATAATCTACAGGGATGCCGAAATTGGCCAGCGAACAAGCCACGTTGGCCTCGCCGCCGCCATAGACGACATCGAACGAACGGGCCTGTACGAAACGCTGGAAACCCGGCGGCGAGAGCCGCATCATGATCTCGCCAAACGTCACAACTTTTTTGACCATACCTTTTACCTCCGCATTGTCGGCCCGGAGCGGCGCCCCGAGCGTTAGGTTGTAGAGTGTTCGGCGCTACATTACACCAAACACAAGCTTGCGTCAAGCGCACAACGATTGGCAGCGACTCCGAACGGCGCTACAATGTATCCGCTGCAGGAAGCCATCCCCTCGAAGGAGGCGTCATGACATTACAACTGGGCATCGTCGGGCTACCCAACGTGGGCAAGTCAACTTTGTTCAACGCCCTCACACAAGCCGGGGCGACAGTGGCCAACTATCCGTTCACGACGATAGACCCTAACGTAGGCGTCGTGCCGGTGCCCGATACACGGCTGCAACGAATCGCCGAGATCATCCGGCCTGAGCGCGTCACGCCCGCCACATTGCGCGTGGTAGACATCGCTGGCCTGGTCAAAGGGGCCAGCAAGGGCGAGGGTTTGGGCAACCAGTTTCTCTCACACATCCGCGCAGTGGACGCTATCGCTATGGTGGTGCGCTGTTTTGAGAGTGAAGAAGCGCCTCACGTAACACCCTACCTCGACCCTATCGAGGACATTGACACTGTCGAGTTGGAGCTGATCCTGGACGATTTGGCGATGTTGGAGCGCCATTTGGAGCGCGTCAAGATTCAATCCAAAGGGCACCCCCGCGATTTCGAGGTTGAGATCGAGACCATCGAGTGCGCCATCGAACACGTTCGGGCAGGCCGCCCGTTGCGCCAGATCGAATTGGAGGATTCTCACCGCCATTTTATTCAAGAGATAGATTTGCTCACTACAAAACCCTGCTTGTACGTGGCCAATGTAAGCGAGGAACAATTGCCGGACGGCGGCCTATTGGCTCAACGTGTGCGCGAGCGCGCCGCCCACGAAGGCGCTGAAGTCATTGTGCTATGCGCGCAACTCGAATCGGAATTGATCGCTCTCGAACCCGATGAGGCTGCGGCCTATCTGCGCGAGGTGGGTCTAGAAAGCTCGGGGCTGCAACGCCTGGTAGCGGCGAGTTATTGTCTGCTGGGGTATATCACCTTTTTCACCACTACTGGCGGCAAAGAAGTGCGCGCCTGGACGCTCCATCGCGGCCAGACGGCGCTACAGGCTGCGGGGACGATCCACACCGATCTGGAGCATGGCTTCATCCGCGCCGAAGTGGTGGGCTATGGCGACCTGGCAGCTTGCGGCTCTATCGCCAAAGCACGCGAGACGGGCAAACTGCGGCTCGAAGGGCGCGAGTATGTGGTGCAAGACGGGGATGTCATTCACATCCGTTTTGCGGTCTAGAGTGCGATTCGGCTACATGCCTGCATCGGATAGCGGCAGAGTGGCATCAACGCGGCGCTTCTGGTGAAGGCGAACATGATGTGTGCGATAATCTAGGTTGAGAAAGAAAATAATCTCAATCACTTTGGATAAAGAAAAAAGAAAATTACCAATCAAAGCTAAGAGGATTCTGACGATGTCTCGATCCAGCCACAATATGCTTGGCATGATGATTGCGACTTGAATGATGAAAATCGGGAAATTAATCAGAAAAGTCACCCCTGCCACACGCCACCAACGACCTTTGACCAGGTTCTTGCTGTAATCAAGGGCTTTTTTGTCACCCATGCCTCTCAAAGCCACAACATATTGAATGAAAGTATAATATACAATCCATATAACACCTGGCACAATAAATAGAAGTGATAGCCCGCCCATGATAAGGCCAGCCAGGCGTATCGTTCCAACGCCGCTTGCTAATCTGGACAAACCGTGACGAAGTGCATTCTTCCAAGTGGTTGAATTGCCTAGAACAGCGCATTCGACAATCCAAGCTACCCCTACCACAGCGACTACGCCGGCGGACGACGCCACCATGCTGATTAGGCCACCAAATCGTTGAAAGGTCTGCCAGTGTCCATTTCGTGAGAGATTAACGGCGAAGGAAGCTGAAGAAAGTACAGAGAATGGAATCCATAAAAATATAATATCTAGTAAATTAGAACGATATAATGCAATTACCCCCTGAGAACAACTGCCCGATACCAAGCCATTGTTTGTCAATCGCAATGCCTGCTCTTTTTTTATAAGGCACAGCATTACCTCATAGAGTTACGATCAGGGTTGAATGATGATCTCGTAGCGCACTTCATCCACGTAGGTCCAGGTATTGTACCAGCCATCGGCGTTGGTCATCACATTATGGAAGGCGAGAGTGACGCTCTTGCCGCGATAGTCATCGAGCGATAGACTCTTGGATTTCCAGCCCGAATCCCACAGGGTATCATCCCAATCAGTTCGCCCGGTGCGCATCAATTCATACGTCGGACCTGACGGCCATTCGGTTACGGTAACAATAAAATAGTCGAAATCCTTGGTATCGTAAGATAACATCTTGTACCAAAAAGAGAGCGAAGGATGCCCATAGGGAGGAATATCAATGACCTGCGAGATCACCGCCTCGCCCACCGGGCATGAACGATTTTGGTAGGCGGGGTTGCCCAGCAGCGCCCCATATTTCCCCGAGAATTGCTGAGTGCCCGAAACGATTGCCCGACTCAAAACCCCGCTATCGCGCCAGCCAGGAGCGAATGCGCCCGACTCAAAATCCCCATGCAGCACCAACCGCCGTTGCTTACGCAGCACCGGCAAGTACGCCGGTCGCGGCGTTGGCGTACAAGTGGCCGTTGGAGTCGGCGTATCGGTGGGCGTGGGTGTGGCAGTCACTGTAGGCGTGGAGGTCGGGGTATCGGGGGGCGGCGGCACCGTTTCAAGGGCAGTCGGCTCG
>CAZYPJ010000312.1:0-4885 GCA_964649365.1 uncultured Anaerolineales bacterium
GCCCACCTTCCTTTCATCTCCGAACGCCATTTCACACCAAACGTTAAAGCGAGCAGGCTACGATTACATCGCCGCCTTCGGTGGCGCGCCCGCCTTCGCGGGCTGGCCGGTTTGCATGTTTTAAATATGCTGTTTTATTCTGAATCCCAGCCGACGAAGGTCGGCTTCGTACTCGCACCCTACTGGGTGCGCCGTAGCCTGCCCGCTTCAGCGGCTGGCATTCCTGGCGGCTCTGGGGCGGTGAGGTAGATTCGCGCCTGACAAATCCTCCACCTTGTGCTACATTACCGCCCATGCACCCTGCGCCGCAAAGGAGCCGCCCATGTTCACCACCCAGGCCCACGACCTCGAACGCGCTCTGCGCGCCCGCTCGCACCCCTTGCTGGCCGACGAGTTCGTCCTGCCCGATTACCAGGGGCGCTCGCTCGCCAACGCCCCGGCGACGTGGGCGGCGCTGTTGGGCGCGCATCCGGCGAGCGTCGCCTCGCCCCTGGCCGACGCTTATTGGCAGTTCTTGGGCGAGGCGCGGCGCGTGATCGTGGTGCTGCTCGATGCGTTGGGCTATCTGCAACTGGGCCAGATGCTCGACCAATTCCCGGGTTGCCTGTGGGCGCGGCTGGCCCAGCGCGGGCGCCTGTTGCCCATGACCTCCATCGCCCCTTCCACCACCGCTACCGCCTTGGCCACCGTCGGCTCGGGCGTCGAACCCATCGCCCACGGCTTGTTGGGGTACGAGCTGTGGCTGCGCGAATACGGCGCGCTGGCTGAGATGCTCTCGGTCAAGCCCGCCTTTGGAACGGGCCAAGAGACGCTGCTGGATTGGGGATTCAAGCCGGAGCGGTTTATCCCCGCGCCCGGCCTCGGCGCGTTGTTGGCGCGTGAGGGGGTCGAGACCACGGCGCTGGTTCCCACGCGCTTTATCACCGGTGGGCTGACGCGCATGTGCTACCGCGGCTTTACGCGCATGATCGGCTATGCCCACGTGGGCGGGATGTGGGCGTTGGCCCGCCACGCCCTGGAGCGCGACCGCGCCGCGCGCAGCCTCTATTTCCTCTACTGGGGCGGCATAGACAGCGCCATTCACCAGCACGGCTCGGCGGGGGGGCATTGGCAGGCGGCCTTTCACACGGCGACGCGCTCCTGCGAGGAGCAGTTCATCTCACGGTTGGGGCCGCGCGAGCGCGAGGGAACGGTGTGCGTGTTGATCGCCGACCACGGCTTTGTGGATTCGCCCGAACCCCTGGCCCACGATACCGACGCCGACCCTGTCTTACGGCGTGAGTTGGCCATCCCCTACAGCGGCGAGGCGCGGATGGCCTATCTGCACTGCCTGGCGGGCGATTCGGACGCGGCGCTGGGCGCCATCCAGGGCGCGCTCGGCTCCGATTTCATCGTGCGCCGTACCCGCGACCTGGCGGCGGCGGGGCTGTTCGGCCAAAGCGCGCCGGCCCCCGAATCGCTGGCGCGGATGGGTCATTTCGTGGCGTTGGCGCGCGGCGAGTGTTACCTCGACCGCCGCGAGGTGCGCAAAAAACTGCGCGGGCGCCACGGCGGCCTCACGCCGGAAGAGATGCTCATCCCCTGGCTGGCCACGCGATTGGACGGATAAGAAAAAGAACACGGAATACACGGAATAAACGGAAAACACGGAAAGAAGATATATCAGGTTTTCCTTTTCCGTGTTTTCCGTGTATTCCGTGTTATTCTTTTTTCGCCCCTCGCGCTGCCTCCACACCCATCCAGCCGCGCACGTACAATCCCTCGTGCGGCAGTTCATCCATCACCAGCGCGATTTCCTCGCGCGTCATGGGGCCATCCACCAGCACCGGCTTGCTCGCCAGGATGCGCTTGAAAATGGGGATCATCTCGCGCATGGAGGGCACATTGGGGCCGACCTCCAGCGTCACCTGGATGGCGTGGGGGCGTTCCACCTCCAGCAGCGGCCCCACCGTGTGCAGCGAACAGGAGTGCAGGTGAATGACCGACCAATCCGCCGCCTGGCAGATGCGCTCGTCGTAGGCCCGGAACCACTCGGCGTATTGCCTGGCCGAAAGGAAGGCTGTTGCGTCGCACTGTGTGCGCACCGGTACGCCCGCCGCCCAAACGCCAAAGGGGTTGATGTAGCCGCCCTCGATCCTCGGCGTGCGCTCGATCTGCGCGTGCAGCACCTCGATGAACATCGCCGTAGCTTCTTCCAGGAAGGCAGTCAACTCGCGCGGATGGTCGTACATCGAAAGGCACATCAGCTCTGGCCCCAGCACGGCCTCGGCCAGGTCGCACGGGCCGCGCATTAGCGTGTGCGGCACAGCATAGCGCCCGCTTGAGCGCATCACCAGCAACTCGGTGAGATGCTTGAGCGCGTCGAACCAGCCCTCGTGGCGGCGGATGGGACGATTCTTCCACTCGTCCCAATCGCGGATGAACGAGTGCGTCCTCATGCTGCCGCCCTGGATGGTGGCGCGGATGGGACAGCCCAGGATAGCCTCGACCCAGGGCACGCGCGTGTAGGGCGCGCGCTCGGCGAACAGGTCGCCCACGCGCTCCAGCGGCCCGGGCGCAAGCGGCTCGCCCGCCAGGCGGTCGTAATCGAGCATTTCGGGCGTCAAATCCACGTCTTGCGTAGCCAGCGTGCCGTCGGCCAGGGGCAGCCACAGGTCGCCCAGCGGCGCGGCCGGCCCGATCTGCACCAGCGCCCCCTTCCGCTGCCACCACGCCGCGTGGCGGGCGATCAGCGCTTTGCCGGCTTCATCCAGGGGCGTCGCATAGGTTTGGGGGTCGAAAGCGGCCATGACATCCTCTCCTCAATTGTCAGATGCGGCAAATCCGATTACAATGCCCATCATAAGCGAAAAGCGGCGCGCAAAGCAAGGCCGTGCGTCAGCCGATTGAAAGGAGCAGGCAGATGAAAACGATAGCGTCCCTTTGCCTCGGCGCGCTCGCGCTGGCGTTGGCCCTCGTTGGCTGCGCTCAGCCCGCCGCGCCGACTCAAACCGCGCCTACCGTTTCGCCGGCCCAGCCGACCGATCAGCCCGCCCCTACGCCGCAGCCGCCTACAGCAGTCCCGCCGACCAGCGCGCCCGCCCAGCCGACCCAGGCCGCGCCCACTGCGGCGCAACCGACGGAGGCCCCGGCGCAACCGACAGAGGCGCCTGCCGCGTCGGGAGCTATGCCCCAGGCCGATGGCGTGATCGGCGCCGATGAATACGCCTACCAGGCCGCGATTGGCCCGGTGACGGTCTATTGGGCCAACGACGCCCAGACGCTCTACCTGGCGATGGAAGGCAAGACCGCCGGTTGGATTGCAGTGGGCCTCGACCCCACCAACAAGATGCAAGGCGCCAACTATGTGATCGGCGCTGTGGCCGATGGCAAGCCCGTCGCCTGGGACGCCTGGGGCCAGGGCGTCGTCGGGCCGACGCATCCGGAGGATACCAAGATCGGCGGCAAGAACGACATCATCGCCTACGGCGGGGTGGAGGAGAACGGCGTCACCCGCTTTGAGGCGCACATCCCGCTCGATTCGGGCGACCCATACGACAAGCCGCTGGCCCCCGGCCAGACGTACAAGGTGATTACCGCCGTCGGCCAATCCGATGCCTTTGACTCGCGCCACACCGGGCGCGCCTCGGGCGAAATCACCCTGGACGCGGCGCAATAGATCACCCGTAACGGCGTAGGGGCGGCCCTGTGTGGCCGCCCTGGTTGCGCGCCGAGCATTGCGTCCGATAGCGCAGAGGGCGGTCACGAGAGCCGCCCGATTGTGCGCCAACAATCGCGCCCGACAGGGCCGAGGGCGGCCACGCAGGGCCGCCCCTACCACAACGAGAAGCCATGCCGAACACGACCGATATCCTGACCGCCATACCTGCCCTGGCGGAACTGAGCCGCGAGAGCCTATCGCCGTTGGCGTCGCTGGCGCGTGAGCGTTCCTACGCGCCGGGCCAGATGATCGCCTCTGAGGGCGAACCTTGCACGGACGTGCTGTGGGTGGGGCGAGGGCTGGCGCGGCTCAGTCAGCTTTCGCCGGAGGGGCGCGAGAACGTGCTGGCCTATCTTGGGCCGGGCGAGTGCCTGAACTTGAGCGCGGCGCTCGACGGCGGCGAGCATCTGGCTACGGCGGATGCGGCGACCGAAGCGCTGATCTATGCCATCCCCGCCGGGGCGTTCGCTGATCTCGTCCGCCGCGACGCGGCGCTCTCTTACGCCGTGGCCACGCTCTTGGCCCGCGAGGTGCGGCGCTTGACGGCGACCGTCAAAGAGCTGGCGCTGCACCCGGTGCGGGCGCGGCTGGCGCGTTTTTTGTTGGGCCACGCCGAGAACACGCCCCCCCAGCGCCATTGGACGCAGCAAGAGATCGCCACCTCGCTCGGCACTGTGCGCGACGTGGTGGGCCGCGTGTTGCGCGCCTTTGCCGACGAGGGTTATATCCGCCGCGAGCGCGGCCAACTGGTGGTGGTGGACCGGCGGGCGCTGGAGCGCGAGGCTAACCTGGAATAGACGGAGATCATCATGCTTGCGACGTGCAATCCCCCCCGCCTGGATGAAACCCGCTGCACCCGTTGCGGCGCCTGCCTCGCCGCCTGCCCCTGCGGCGCGATCACGATGGGCGAGCGCGGCCCGATCTTAGCCTGCCTGACGACCTGCCGCCGCTCAAATAACTGCGTGGCCATCGTCCACTGCTATTGGCACTGCGAAGAAGCCTGCCCCACCGGCGCGATCCAGTGCGCGTTCGAGATCGTAGGGGAGCTGTAGCCGCGATTTCACAATCGCGCTTTCGCGGTTGGAAACCGCGGCTACAGGTGATCAAAAGAGAACCTGAGAACGAGCAACCCCGGCCTGCGGCGTCGTTCTATTCTAGCTCAATGTCAAAGTCATAGTCCTCATC
>CAZYPJ010000313.1:0-4280 GCA_964649365.1 uncultured Anaerolineales bacterium
ACGTGGAAAGAGGCTTGGAGCGCGGGCGGGCTACAGCACCGTTGCGACGGCGAAACGATGGTGATGTGGCTGGGCAAGGACGGCAAGTACCACCGCGATCCGCAGCCCTGCACCGGCGGCTGCAAAGCCGTGGGGCGGCTGACCGTCATCATCCCCGAATTGTGGCAGGCGGGCTACATTGGCTACGTGACGATGGAGACGCACTCGCTCAACGACCTGTTGGGCATTCAGGCGGTGCTTCAGGCCGTGCTCGATGCGCGCGGGGACAACCCCGCTGGGCTGTGCGGCATTGGGTTCACGTTGCGCCGCGCGCCGGAATACATCTCGACGCAGGGCGACGACGGCAAACGAGCGCGCCGCCAAAAGTGGCTGGTGAAATTGGAGCCAGCCGTGGACTGGGCGCTGCTGCAATTGGAGGCCGCCAAAGCGCAGACGGTGCAAGGCGACGTGGACGCACTTTCCAAGCGCGCATTGCTCACGGCGGCGCGCGACGCGGCGGCTGTGCCAACCGTCAACGGCGTCCCTGTTGACCCCGACACCGGCGAGATCATCGAGCCGGGCGATGATGAGGGCGACGAGTACGAGGAGCTTGACGACGATGCGCCGGAACAGGCGCAACCCGCGCCGCAAGCGCAGCCGGAAACGCAGCCGGAGCCGCCGAAGCAGGCCGCGCCAACGGGCTGGGCGGCCTGGGCCAAAGCCTCGCAGCAGGGCTTCTGGGCCAAAGCCAACGAGCTGCACCTCAGCAAGGAATTGATCCACCGCGAGTTCGGGGTCAAGAGCATGACAGAGTACACCGGCAAGCAACCCCATGCGGCCACGGTGATGAAGTTGCTCGAATATGGGTTGCAAAACGGGTTGACGGTGGCGCAAATTGACGCGGCGCTGCGCGTCGAGCGAGCCGATCAATGGGCCAGCGACCTCGACATCGGCAAAAACTGGATTGACGCCTGGATGGCCGAGCAGCAGGCTGCCAAAGCGAAGGCGGCTCAACCCGCGCCAGGCGCGCCGGTGGCCGAAGGCGAGCGCATCCCGTTCTGATGAGTAACACTGGGGCGGCGCAATGCCGCCCCTCTATCCCCGCACACGCAAGGAGCAACCCATGAATGAGAGCATGACCGCATTGGCATTGGCGCGCGAGATGGTACGCCTCGAAACCGAGGCCTTCCGCGCGGCGGAAGCGGCGATGATGCGGACGCCCGAGGCGTTGGCGATGATGGCCGCCAGCCAGCGATTGACCCAAGCGCGCAAGCGCGAGGCCGAGGCGCACAGCCAGGTGATTATCGAGGCGCTGGCCGCCTACCGCGAAACGGGCGACAAACACCCCTGGCCAGGCGCCAATGTGCGCGTGACTCAGGCGCCGGATTGGGACCCCGCCGCGCTGGTTCCGTGGTGTGTGACCAACGCGCGCAAGTTCCTGCGCGTCAATGACGAATTGCTCAACGAGATGCCGCTGGTCGAGATGTGCATCGCCACCGGCAAAACCGAGTCGTTGACGCCGGACCAAACCAAGATCAAGAAGGGCGCTGGCATCCTGGCCGATCTGGGCGCGCCGATCACGTGCGAGGAACACCCGATAGTGGCGATTGACAGCGACCTGAGCGCGTACATGCCCAGTGACGCGCCAGAGCCGTTTGATCCTGCCAGCCTGCCCAACCTGGGCGCACCGATCCCCGACGCCGAGCCTGAGACGTTGACGCCGAGCGACGACACCTTCTAAACGAGAGGCCGTAGGCATGTGGACATTGACAAGCTGCGGGCGCTCGTTGCCGAGGCGCTCCAACCAGAGCCGGAAGAAGTAGCGACCCCGCCAGAGCCGGCGCACCTGTTCGGGTTCCAACGCGAGCTGGTGATGCTGCCCGAAGCGCCGGCCCTGGCCCAACGCGAACCGCTCACGCTGGCGCAAGCCAGAGAACGGATACACACCCAGATGACCGCGTACCTCGCGATACCCGAACCGGAACATGCGCTGCTGGTCAAAGCGGCCCCCGGCGTTGGCAAAACCAGCGCCGCCGTGTGGGCCGCAGAGGCGCTGGCAGAGCGGGGCAAGCGGGTGTTGTACGCGGGGCCGCGGCACGATTTCTACGGCGATGTGCAGGCCATCGCCGAACACCCCGATTGGTGGTACGAGTGGTTGCCGCGCCAAAAGGGCGACGACAAGAAGATCGAGACCTGCCGCCACTGCGACAAGATCAACACCTGGATGGCGCGCGGCTACCAGGGGATGGATTTTTGCAGCCGTGTGTGCGGCTGGGATGTGGTCAATGAGATGTGCGAGTACCACGCGCAAAAGCGGCATCACGAGCCGCTCATTTTTGGGCAGCACCAGCACGTGACGCTGGGCCACCCGCTGCCGTTCGATGTGGTGATCGGGGATGAATGCCCAGTGCAGGCGTTCACCTGGCAATGGCGCATCCCGGCGCGGTTCATCACGCCGAGACGGATGGACCCAACGGAGCCGCTGACCGAGGTGCTGCACGACTTGACGCGCCTGGCTGAGAGCGAGGCCACCATCGCGGGGCCTGATCTGCTCGACTTGCTGGGTGGGGCGACGCGGGTGCGCGAGGCGTGCGAGATGTTCGTCATGCCCCTCGATGCGCTGATAATACCCCCCGAGATTCACGGCCCCGACGATGTGGAGGATGTGCCCTACGCGCACCTGCCCCACCTCGCGCCGCTGTTGGCGCGAGAAGCGCGGCAGGCCGAACAGGGCAAAGCCTACCCGCACCGCATCGTGGTGACGGGCGGCGCGCTGATGCTGCTGCTCCGGCGCCGAGTGGCGCCCAAGCTCCCACGGCACATGATCTGGATGGACGCGACCGCCGAACCCCGCCTCTATCGCGCGGCGCTAGAGCGCGACGTGACGGTGGTGGACGCGCAGCCCGAGCTACGCGGGCGAGTGTACCAGGTGTACGACCGCGCCAACGGCAAGGCATCGCTGTTGGACAAAGAGCAAAAGACCACCTCGAAAGCGCCGCAACTGGCGCAACAGGTGGAACGGGTCATCGAGCGCGGCGGGTATAAGCGCCCGGCGATCATCAGTTATCAGGGCGTGATCGCGCAGACGCCGGCATTCCAGGGAATGCCGCACAACCACTACTATGCGGCGCGGGGCACCAACGCGCTAGAAGGGTGCGATGTGCTGATCGTAGCGGGCACACCGCAGCCGCCGATGCGCCAGATCGAGACGCTGGCCAAGATGCTCTTTTTCGAGCGCGACGAGGCGTTCCGCACAGCATGGACAGTACGCGACCAGCCCTACGCCTATGCCGACGCCGATGGCAGGGGGCGCGCTTACCCCACGTCGGGCTTTTGGGCCGACGCGGACATGGAGGCCGTGCTGTGGGCGATGCGCGAGGCCGAGGTGATCCAGGCGGCGCACCGGGCGCGGCCTGTGCTGCATCAGGTGGACGTGTGGCTGCGGACCAACCTGCCGCTGATCGCGCTGCCGCCCCCGGAGGTGCTCTCGCTTCGCGAGGTGGTCGGCGCGCCGGACGCGTCGAAGGTTTTCCTATGGTCTCGCATCCTGGCCTATGCCAGAGAGCAGGGATACATCACCTATTCGTCGCTGATTGACGAGTTCGGCGTGCATCGCGAGACCGTGAAAAAGTACATGGATATGTTGATTGCAACGGGAGAGTTCGAGCGGGCCGTGGTTGCCACGGGCAAACGCGGCAATCCGCCTGTCATGGTAAGGAGAAGGAATACTGTCGGTTTACATTCTTATTAATAAATAATGTAAACCGACAGTATTATAACCAGTTAAGTAAGGGGCGAAATGGATTATCAAGAGTATATCGCCTATTTGAAAAGCTCTGAGTGGAAAGCCAAGCGCAAAATGGCGATTCAGCATTTTGGCTACAAATGCGCCAAGTGCGGGATGAGTGGCGGGCAGCCCAACTGTTATCTTGTCTGTCATAAAAGTTTCGCTCGGATTGGCGAGGAAACACTCGACGATCTCGAAGTGCTTTGTCAAGAATGCGCTCGCTTGCGTAGGCGGCGGTAGCCATGTCATTCACACTGAGACCCTACCAGGTAGAAGCTATCAAGTCTGTCCAGCGCGACTGGGCCGATGGGCTGCTGGATGTGCTCGTCACCATGTCTACGGGTGCGGGGAAAACCGAGGTATTTCTCGGACTTTTGGCCGACGAGTTCACCCGCCAGCCGCGCGCGCGGGCGCTGATCCTGTGCCATCGGCGCGAGCTGATCGAGCAGCCGCTGGAGCGCCTGGCGCTGCGCTTTCCCGATCTGGCACTCAAGGCTGGCATCGTGATGGCGGA
>CAZYPJ010000313.1:4290-4881 GCA_964649365.1 uncultured Anaerolineales bacterium
CAGATGGTCGCGGCCACGGTGCAGACGCTGGCCGATCCGGCGCGACTGGACGCATTGCTGCGACACGGCGCGATGGACTACCTAATCCGCGACGAGGCGCACCGCGCGGTAACGCCCACCGACATGGCAATCTTCGAGCGACTGCGTTTCGCCAACCCTGGCATGAAACACCTCGGCGTAACGGCCACGCCGATCCGCGCCGACGGCAAGGGCCTGCGCGCGGTGTACCAAAAAGAGAGCTTTCACTACGGCATTCGCGAGGCCGTCAAGGGCGGGGCGCTGGTGCCGCCCAAGTGGCTGGCGATCCAGACGGGCATTTCGCTCGCCAAAGTGAGCCAGCACGACGGGGACTACAGCGCGTCGAGCCTGGCCGACGTGTACGAGACGGCCAACTGTTTCGACCTGGTGGTCGAGAGCCACCGCAAGTACGCCGACGGGCGGCAGGCGATGGCGTTCACGCCCTCGGTGGCCGGGGCCTACGACCTGGCCCAGCGGTTCACTGACGCGGGCTACCCCGCCGGCGCAGCGGACGGAACCACGGGCAAACGCGACCGCGCCGAGGTGTTGCGCGATTTCAGGGCGGGGCGGCTG
>CAZYPJ010000314.1:0-4858 GCA_964649365.1 uncultured Anaerolineales bacterium
CCTGGCAGTGCGCTGGCTCCACCGACGCCAAGCACCTCGTACCGCTGGGCGTGCCAGTGTATGGCTTTATCCCGGCCAAACCCCTGCCCGAAGGGGTCGAGGTGGCGGGGGCGCACGCCAACGACGAGCGCTTGTGGCTGGAAAACATCCCCTTTGGGTTCGATATCCTACGCGACATCGTCGTGCGCTTTTGTAGGTAAACTCACCACGAAGACACGGAGATGACTAACCACCAAGCCATAAAGGTAAAAGGTGGTCGGTAGTCAGTGCTCAGTTGCGCTGGCAATGCCTGGCTGGTCACTGAAAACTGATAACTGAAAACCCTTTGCGCTTTGGCGGTTGACCCTTCGAATGAGGCGAAATGGCAGAGTACGAGGCGAGTGGAGTCAAATGGCATAGTTATCTGGGCGCGGTCGGGGCGGCGTGGTTTGACCCGCAGTCGCTGGAGGATGCAGTTTCGCCGTGGGCGATGGGCGGGCGACGAGAGGCGCTGAAGCGCGCCGCAGCCGCCTGCCTGTTGACGCTGCTCGTGAGCGCGGCGGCCTGGCTGCTGTTGGGTCTGGCCGTGGGAGGGCGGATCGAACTCGCCGGGCCGGCGTTGGGGCTAGGCGTGGGGTTGTTGGCGCTGAGCTGGGGCTTGTGGGCCGGCCAGCCAGCCGCCGGGTTGACGTTGGCGTTGAGCGCAGGGCTGCTCAGCGGGCTGCCGTTGACGCTGGCGCGCGTGTTGCCGCCGGGCCTGGCGCGCGACGGCTGGACAGCGTTCGCGGGCGGTCTGGCGCTGGGCGCGGGGCTACGCCGCTTGCCGCGTGAATCAGGCCGGGCGTACGTCGGGATGTGGACTACGTTGGCGGCTATTACTCTGTTGTTCAGCCTGATCTGGGCTGGGCGTGAGAGCGCGCGCCTGGGGGCCTTGTGGCAATGGGGTCTCTTTTGGCGTTTTGTCGCTTATTCCACATTGGGCTGGATCGTTGCGGGGATGGGGTTGTTGTCGTATTTGCCCGAAGCATTGCTCTGCCTATTGTGCCTGCTCGCTGCCCGCTGGCGGGCGGCGCCGCTCGATATGCTGGCGCGCTGGTCGCCCGCCTGGTGGGAGGCGCTGCAGCGGCTGCCGCTGGGGGGCGGCTTGCCGTTGGGGCGCGAGTGGCTGCGGCAGCAGCCCGGTCGCGCGGCAGCGGCGCGGCGCCGGCTAGCAGCGCGAGGGCAAGCGGCGCTGGCGGCGACTCTCGCCGCCGACGCCATGACCACGCCCGAATCCACGCTCGGCCTGCTGCACGCCCTGAGCGAACAAACCAGTCCACTGGACGAAGCTCCGCCGGCGACCTTTTGGCGACGGCTACGCCGCCTGTCACCCAACGACACAGCACGCCGTTGGGTAACGTTCTATGGCGCGCTGCGTCCCTCGGCTGACCTTGCCGACCCTGCTCTGGTCGCGGCAGCGTTGGAGGCGGCGCATCCCGCCGAGCAAGCCGTCTCGCCCGACGAGCCGCTGATAGACCAGGTGATGACCCCTTACGCCTGGGCGCAGCGCGCGCTCGCCGCCGATGTCGAGCAAACCGCCCCGCTGGCCGAGAGCCTCGCCACCCTATTGGAGCGGATCGGCCCGGCCTGGCAAAGGCCCCGCGTGGGCGCGATGTTGGAGCAAACGCTCGATGGCTTGCGCGCCCTGCTGCGCGTGCGCGACCTAGCCGATGAGTCGCTGCAACGGCGTTATGTACGGCAGGCCCGCGAGAATTGGGCCGCCGCGCGGCAGACGGCGTTGCGCTTGCCCTCCAGCGCCGACCGCGCTGTGTTCGCGGCAGCGATGACGCATCTGCTGAGCTGGGCCGACGCCTCGGCCAGCGCACACGGCTGGCAGCCCGAGCTGACGGTGGAACCCTACATCTTGCGCGCGACGGTGGACGAACTGCCTCAGCGCGTCGCATTGACCCTGACGGCGCGCAACACCTCGTTCATCCCCGCCCAGGCTGTGACAGCGACGGCGGCCAGCGACGACGATGCGCTCGAACTAGACGAAGGACCAATCCCCGTCGCGCCAGTGGAGGGCGGCGACGGCCAGACCTGGCGTCTTGCGCTAGAGGCGCTCGTCCACGGCATTGGCGAGACGCGCTTACGGCTGACTGTCCGCTATCAGCGCGAGGGGGATGCCGCGAGCGAGCCGAGTGGGGTGACGCTAGAGCGCCTCGTGCGCATCGCACAACGCCGCGCCGCGGGCGGCCCGGCGGGCGCTTGCCCCTACACACCCGAACTCGCTGCTGCCACAACCCCCGCCTGGCTGACGCGCGCAGAGGCGGAGCGCGCCCTGCTCGACCCTGTAGCAGGTCGGCTGGGCTATGACGATGAGGCGCTAGAAGCCATCTGGCGTGCAGCGGCGGGCCACAGCGCAATCACGCAATCACTAGGGCGACGGCTGTACCGTGCCGCGCAAACGATGGGGGTCGCGCGTATCATTGTGCGCGACGTGCAGACCGCCATCGCCGACGAACTGGCCGACCCCGGCGGCGTGGTGTTACCGTTGCTGAGCCGTCTCTCTCCCGTCGAACGGCTAATCCTGGAAGCGCTCAGCCCCTATCCTAACGGCGCAACCCTCGCTGAACTACGCGCGGCGTTGGGCCAGCGCGGCGCGCGCCCGCGCGCGGCGACGCTGTGGCCGACGTTGACGCGCTTGGAACGCGATGGGCTGATCGTCTCTGACGAACGCGACAGCCATTTGCGCTATCGCCACCGCGCGGGGTTGATCGCGGGCGCGTTCAAGGCCGCCGTGGATGAATAGCCTCGCCGCCCACGAGGGGCGCAGCTAGGTAGTGTAACGCCTTGTGCATATTTCCTGGCGTTGAGTATCTTATGCTCAAATCTACGCATATCGCGCCGCTGCCATTGGAAGCGCCGCGCAGACGTGCTATACTGTCTATAATAACGTGAGGGGATAAACCCATCATGCAAGGAAACGATCCACGACGCAAAGACGCCAACCTGGCCCGCAATCTGGCGCTGGCTACGTTGGCGGGCGTTATTGGGGCGCTCGCCTATATCGAGCTGGCCGCCAACGGCCTGGCCGTGTTGTCGCTGATCGCTGTGGCGTTGGTGGTGGTCGCTATGTTGATGTTGTGGGGGCTGGGCGCAGCCCGGCGCTCGCAGCGCGCCCGCCCGCACCATTACGCCTGGGCCGCCGGAGCGCTGGCCGGGCTGACGCTGGTCGGGCTGGGGTTGGCGCTCTGGCCGCGCGGGCGCATCACGCTCGATGTGATGGATAGCGCTAGCAATGCGCCGCTCGCGGGCGTGCCCGCCGAACTGCGCGGGCGCGGCGGCGTAGCGGCGCGCGCCCCCACCGACGCCTCGGGCCGCGCCGAGTTTCGAGGCGCGCCCGCCGGGCGCTATGCGCTGGCCGTCGGCGCCGACCAGCCCACCATCTTGGAAGAGGATCTGCCCCCTTGGGGGCGTCGCGCCTACTCCCTCGCCCTGCCGCCCACCCCAACGCCCATTCCCGCATTGGAAACGGCAACCCAGGCGACGGCGACGCAGCCGGGCGCCGTTTCCAGCGCGGGCGAGCCGGCTGCCCCGGCGCTGGCCCCCTCACCCAGCCCCACGCTCGCCTGCCAACAAATCCTCGTGAACGGCTCGTTCGACGGCGAGACCGCCGCCTGGCAGTTCGCCCCCGCCGGCGAGCGCGCCCCCACGCTGTGCAAGTCGGCGCTGGCGCTCTCGCAGCCCTGCTTGCTCGTCTTGGGCGACGCCGACCTGAAGCGCGAAGCCTACCAGGCCGTAACCCTGCCCGCTGGCGCGCAGAGCGCGCAACTCGAGTTCTCGTACTTTCTTAGCTCGCGCTACCAGGAATCGCAACGCGACCGCTTTCAGATTTTGCTGCGTGACGAGCGCAGCGGCGCGCCGATCCTTATCATTGCCACCTTCGACAACACCACCGACACCGGGCAGGTCTATCGTCATTTTAGTTACACCTTTGACGCCGACGAGGTAGCCGCGCTGCGCGCCCGCCAAGGCGTGGTAGAGTTAGTGTTCCGCGTCGAGCAGCGCGAACGCTACAACACCTCAGTCTATATCGACGACGTGCGTTGGACGGTCTGCGTAGGAGAATAAATCGATTTCAGCCACGAATTGAACGTATTGGGGTCGGCTTGATGATATAGGAAGCAGTAAGGGTTGGCTAATTCGTATCATTCGTGGCCACAGCAATGGGTGCAAGAGATAGATGAAGGTATTGATTGCCACACATAATCCAGGGAAAAAGCGCGAATACGCGGCGTTGTTCGATGATCCGCGCGTGGAACTGACCACACTAACCGAGCAGGGCATCGCCCAGGATGTGGAAGAGACCGGCGCTACCTTTGCCGAAAACGCGCTGCTCAAGGCGCGGCATTACGCCCAATTGACCGGCCTGCTAACCCTGGCCGACGATTCGGGCCTAGAGGTGGACGCGCTGGGCGGCGCGCCAGGGGTCTATTCGGCGCGCTATGGCGAAAAGGGATTCACCGACGCCGACCGTTATCGCCTGCTGCTGCATAACCTAGAGGGCGTGCCCGATGAGCGCCGCTCGGCGCGTTTCCGTTGCGTCATCGCGCTGGTGTGGCCCGATGGCCGCGTCGAGACTGCTGAGGGCGCCTGCGAGGGGCGCATCGCCCACACGCCCGCGGGCGAGCACGGCTTTGGCTACGACCCGGTGTTCTATCTGCCCGAGCGCGGCTGCACGCTCGCTGAGACGCCTCCCGAAGTCAAGAACCGCATCAGCCACCGCGCTCAAGCGGCCCACGCCGCGTGGGAAATCCTCAGGCGCGAGTTGGTTTGACGGGTAGGGGCGGAGGATCGGAGATGGATGGGGGCGGCGCTCGTAAGGGCACGACATGTC
>CAZYPJ010000315.1:0-4849 GCA_964649365.1 uncultured Anaerolineales bacterium
CCCCTCCGCGACGCCCACCTACACTCCCTCCAACACCGCGACACCCTCGCCCACGGCCACCGTATCCAGGACGCCCTCCGATACGCCCACGCCGACGCCCACCGCCACTCAGCGGCCCCTGTTTCTGCCGCTGGCGCTGCGCGGGGAATAGCATGTAGGGCGCAGATGTGGTTGTGACAAGCTCTGCAAGTCCCATGCGACTTGCAGAGCTTTTTTGCATATACTAGGCCCTATCATCGCGGAACTGCGGGCTGGCGAGCTGCTCTGTACCAGATTGACCGATGTCATCCCCGTCTAGCGGTTCACAGAGGGCGGCCACGCAGGGCCGCCCCTACCCACCCGCGTCGTCTCGTAGGGGGCGACCCTGTGTGGCGGCCCGCCCCGAGTCTGGGCCGATACGCGCCCAGGCTAGTCATATGTGGGGTGCGCCCCTACGGGCGCGCCAGGGCTGTTCATACGAAAGGAGTCCGTCATCATGTTCGAACCAGTACGTTGGGGCATTTTGGGTTGCGCCGGGATCGCCGATTGGGGCCTGATCCCCGGCATGAAGCTGACCAAGACCGCCACGCTCACCGCCGTGGCCAGCCGCACCCTCAGCAAGGCGCAGGCGTTCGCCCAGAAGCACGGGGCGCGCAAGGCCTACGGCTCGTATGAGGAGCTGCTGGCCGACCCCGAAATCGAGGCCGTCTATATCCCGCTGCCCAACGGCTACCACGCCGAATGGAGCATCAAGGCCATGCGCGCAGGCAAGCCCGTGCTGTGCGAAAAGCCCATCGCCATGGACGCCGCCGAGGCCCGCCAGATCCAGGCGGCTCGCCAGGAGACGGGAATGTGGTGCATCGAGGCATTCGCCTACCGCTTTAACCCCATCGTGGCCAAAGCCATCGAGATCGCCCGCTCGGGCGTGTTGGGCGAGCTGCGTTTCATCCATTCTTGCACCAGCTTTTATATGGACCCGCTCGATCCCGCCAACGTGCGCTTGCAGGCCCCCATCGGCGGCGGCGCGCTCTATGACGTGGGCTGCTACGCCGTCAACACCCAACGGATGTTCGCCGGTCGCGAGCCGCTCACCGCCTGGGCCGCGATGAAGTGGTCGGAGCGGTTCGATTGCGACCTTTCGGGCGTGGCCATGCTCGATTTCGGCGACGGACTAAAGGGCACGCTGGGCTGGGGGTTCGAGACGGGCAACGCCACGCCGCCTTCGGTCACTGGGACGCTGGGGAGCCTGACAGCGCCGTTCGGTTGGCGTCCGCCGCAAGGGAAGCCCGCGTTGCTGCTCAACGTCGGCGGCAAGCTGCAAGAGATCGCCATCGAGCACCGCAACGACTATATGGGCGAGGTGATTGATTTCAGCGAGGCCATCCGCGGGCTGCACCCGCCGCGCTATGTGGACGAGCCGCTGGAAAGCAACATGCGCGTCATAGACGCCCTCTACAAGTCGCGCCGCACGGGCCTGGCCGAGGCAGTCTAACCGAACCACAAAGGCGCCAAGACACAAAGGGAATAAGGTCAGCCAACGCGCCGGAGCGCCAGGCCGCTGTAGCCGCGCCGCGTGTGGGCGCTGGGGCCGGCCGAGAGTTACGCTCGCATCCCAATCTGGCGATTCGTCTGAAATCGTGTAAGCCGTGGAAAACCTTTGTGCCTTGGTGTCTTGGTGGTTAATTCCCGACCCCTGACCCCCTATAACGTCACCCAGCAGCCGGTCTGCGCGGCGCGGCGGGTGGCTTCGAGGATTTCTTGCACCTTGAGTCCCTCATAGAACCCCGGCGAGTAGGTGAACGGCCCCTCGGCGCGGTAGGCGTCGAGGAAATCCATCATCACCGAGCGGCCCTGGCCGTCGGGCGCTGGCTCGCGCAGGCGCTCGGGCACGAGGATGGTGGTGTAGGGCGTGTCGGGCGTCCCGCCCTGGCGCAACACCTGATAGCGTTTGAGCGCCTCGGCGGGCAGGTACACGTCCAGCTCGAACGGGCGCTGCTGGTTGTACATCAAGCCGCCATTGGCGCCGTAAATCTCGACGCGCTGATCATAGCCGCGCCCGGTGAAAATGTACGTGCCGCAGAAATAGCCCATCGCCCCGATCGACCAGTTCACCAGCATCGTGCCCTGGTCCTCGGTGGTTACTTTCGTGGGCGAGCCGCCGTCGCGACCGGGCCGCTCGGGCACGAACGTCTTCATTTGCGCGGCGACGGCGGTCACATCGGCTCCCAGCCACCAGCGCATCATGTCCATCATGTGCGACCCCATATCGCCCAAGCCGCCATAGCCCGCCTTGCTGGCGTCGTTGCGCCACGACCCGGGACGGTTGGCGTAATCCACCCCGCCGGCGGCGTACACCGCCGCAACGTAGGTGATCTGCCCCAGCGCGCCGCTCTGGACGATCTCGTGGGCCAGCCGCGCCGCCGGCGTGCGCCGGTGCGAGAAATTGACGCCCGTCTTGATCCCTTTGGCCTGGGCGGCTTCATACATCTCCTTCGCCTGGGCCACGGTCATGGCGAGGGGCTTTTCGCAATAGATGTCAAAGCCCCGCTCGATGGCGGCCATCACCACGGGGTAGTGCATGTCGTTAGAGGTGCAGACCGAGACCAGGTCCAGCTCCTCGCGGGCGAACATCTCTTTGTAATCCTTGTAGGTGCGCTCGACGCCGCAGGCTTCGCGCATGGCCTTGAGCGCGGTGGGCGACACATCGCAGGCGGCGACGAACTGCACGCCGCCGGCGCGCTTGCAACTGGGGACGTGATAGTGCAGCGCAATGCCCCCGGCGCCGACGACGCCGAGGCGGATGGGTTTGCTGGTCATGAATATGCCTCCTTGGGTGGGTTGGAGGTAGTTTAACCACAAAGGCGCAAGGGCGCAAAGGGGATTTTGGGGGGAGGGGACACAGAGGAACGCGGATGGGCGCGGATCTACTCACTTGCTCATTCCAGCGCCTGGATACGGGCGACCGTCTCTACTCGTTGCCGTCCGTTGTCGTGTAGCGACAGACCAGGCATTCGCCGCGCCCAAATCGATTGGTCTTGACGAAACTCCGACATCCACATTTGGGGCATGTTTCCACACCACAGTACTCTCCATGGAGGCCGCAATGAAGACAAAAAAGGCTGTAAGTAGCGGCGCCCATTCCGTGAGGGACGCGTTTCACGTCAAGACCGGGCCAGCCGCATTTGGGGCAGTCCATATTTTCATATGGCTCATCCCCAGAAGTTGCAATTCTAGGTAAAGAGATTTGGGGTATGGTTACCTTGATGTCAACATCCGGCTTGGGGGGCTGGTTTGAGAGAGTCGTTATGTGAGCTTTAGCATTGATAATGTCAGAAGATGATAAAGGCTCCTTATTCACCTCAATTTTCTTCTGTTCCTTTGTAGATGTACCGGATTCGGAAGTCTCTTGATCTTTTGCTTTTCTCCCCAGTAGGTAAGCCCCGGAGATAAAAAGTATAATACCGGCAAGAACAAGGCCTCTATCTGTTCTTCCCGCGCCCCATATGCCGACCACAATTCCAATCAGCCCAAAGATGATGCCTCCTATTACCTTCATGCGCCCCTCCTCACAGACCACGCAAGAACCGCGACTTGGCTCATCGTCCCTGTTGTGCGCCAACGTAACACATTATAGCTTGGAACATAGCGGGCGTCAATGGTTTTTCGTGCTGGCGTGCGGGGGGCGGCGCCTGGCGAACCTCGCCGGGATGAGCCGTATGCGCCATCACGGCGAGGGCGTCCTCTACCCTCGGTTTGACAGGATCGCATATCCGCGCTATGTTGGGGGCTATCTGTCCAGGAGCTAGTAGCGACGCCCAATGCGCTCGTAGGGGCGCGATACATCGCACCCGCGACCTACCGCGCCCTTGCCGCCATCCGGCGCTGCTACAACATCACCTATTGAGGAGCACACGATGAAATTCCTGATTGGCGCGAACCCGATGGGGCTGGAAAAGGCCATCCCCGACCTGCAAAAAAAGTACCCCGACATCCAGTTCGTGCACGCCCCCGACCGGGCCAAACTGGTTGAAGACATCGCCGACGCCGAGGTCTATGTCGGGTGGATCAGCCGCGAGGCGTTCCTGGCCGCCAAAAAACTCAAGTGGATTCAATCGCCCAGCTCGGGCATCAACTATTACCTGGCGATCCCCGAACTCGTCGCCAGCGACGTGATCCTCTGCTCGGCCAGCGGCACCCACGGCGCTTGCCTGGCTGAAAGCGCCCTGGGCATGATTTTCGCTTTCACGCGCGGCATCCGCGCCTCGATCCAAGCGCAGCCCGAACACAAGTGGGTGGCGCAGCAGGTGCGCCCGCACTTGTTCGAGCTGACCGAGAGCACCATCGGCATCGTGGGCTTTGGCCGAGTGGGTCGCGCCATCGCCAAACGCGCGGCGGCCTTTGATGCCCGCATTCTGGGCGTGGACATGTTCCCCTCCAACAAGCCCGATTACGTGGCCGAGCTGTGGGGGCTGGACAAGCTGGATGAATTGCTCAAGCAATCGGATTTCGTCATCGTCACCGTGCCCTATACGCCCGATACCCACGGCATGATCGGCGCGGCGCAACTGGCGTTGATGAAGCCCACCGCCATGATGGTGGGCATCTCGCGCGGCGGCATCATTGACCAGGTGGCTCTGACGGCGGCGCTCAAAGAGGGCAAGCTGGGCGCGGCGGCGCTCGACGTGTGCGAGCCGGAACCGCTCCCCGCCGACAACCCCCTGTGGGACGCCCCCAATCTGCTGCTGACCCCGCACATCGCCGGCGGCACGCAGTGGGAAGGCAAGTACATCCTGGAAATCTTGTACGAGAACCTGGACAAGTACGTCAAGGGCGTGCGCCCCTTGCGCAACCAGATTGACAAGGTGCGCGG
>CAZYPJ010000316.1:0-4842 GCA_964649365.1 uncultured Anaerolineales bacterium
GCGATAGGCCGCCACAAGAGTAGCTGTACACCCACGCTGCTGATACGGTGAACTATGCTGACCACGCTAGATCTTGGTAGTGGGATCACAATCTATCAACAGCAGCGTAACCTCTAGGAACCAAGCGGATGACAGAAAGTCAGATAGCGTTGATGTTGAGCGTAGTGATGGCCTGCCTCTTTGGGCCTGTCATTCTCTTGCGCGGCCGCGTCTATATAAAAGGATATCGCCCAGAGTCCGATTCGACGGAGTATACGCAAGCGCTCAGACACATCAATTACCTGAATATACTGAGCGGAAGTCCTATTCAGATAGTTATTTACGATCCACAGTGGGTAATCATCGGCTATATCCGATCTTTTATTGGTTCGTCACTATGCCTATGGATTCCAATAGGCATTGGCTTAGTTATTTCATATTGGCCTAGATAGGAACAGTAGATGAAGAGCGCGAGTTGTCGCGCCGCAGCCTGGCAGAGAGACGGCATATGCAGCAGATCGCGTGTTTTCTCAACAGTGACAGATTCCTCGATTGTTGCTTCATGGCCATAATTGGCCTTTTGGCGTATTTGCTCTCTGCTCTCCGGCGAAAAGTATATACTCCAGTGAAAATGCCGCAGTGGGTGGTCCGCATAGTTGGGGTGCGCGCTCAGAGAGATGGGGCCGTTGATCTAAACGCCTTCGCCAGCCAGCTATTGGGCCTTTTGCTGATGCTACTTGCACTTGTGGTTACTCTGATCTGGCCGAGTCATGCTGGAAGGCTCTACGCTTTCGCAATCGGCTCACTCGCTACAATGCTTTGCGTCGGGTTGATGGTGATATGCCTGAAGCTAAAGAGATAACGCCCGACCGCTGCGACTGTCAATATAGCATGGTAGCCGCGGTTTCCAACCGCGTTCCGGCTGGAAACTGCGACTAGAGTGCTATGGTAAAGAAATGAGGCGCATCATGGCTAGGCGGGTTTCGGTTGTGTTCGCTCTGTCCGCGATGTGGCTGCTGGCATCGCTGGCGGCTGGATGCGGTGAGCGAGCGGCGGACACCAGCCTGCGCACGGGGAGTCCTTGCAGTCCCCCCTGCTGGCACAATTTGGTTCCAGGGGAATCGGGCGAAGAGGATGTACGCCGCGAACTGGAATCCAGCCCGTTCGTGCGAGCGGGCACGCTACAATCGTGGGGCGAAAGTGGAGAAGCGTCGCAGGTGTACGGTTGGACATCACAGCGTGGCAAGTCGAATTGGATTCGCCTGCGAGACGGCAAAATCCAACGCATAGAGATTCGCCCCGACTTTGATCTGACAATCGGCGAGGTGATCTCACTGTTTGGCCCGTCCGAGGGCGTCTATGCGTATGTGGAAGGAAGCGAGCGATACGTCTATCGCCTGATCCTCGATTACCCGACAAGGGAGCTGGAGTTCCTGAGCGATGCTGATGGGCGATACTTATCGCTCCAAGATCGAACAGGAACCATACAGGAGAAGCAGTCGGCGACAGTCGTTTACTACTACGCGCCGCAGCCTCTCGAATCGGCTCTCCGTGAGGTGTTCGGCTGTTACCCAGCGTATATCGAAGCGATGCTGCGTGACGAGCAGTCATGGCCGGGTATCGGTGGAACGATCTCTCTCTCGGAATATGGTCGCCCGTAAGGGCAGCAAAACCGCAACTGGCGCAATTATCGCAGCCTCTCCCTAGAGTAAAAGGAGTGTGATGGGCAAGTCGCCGGACTGGTTCTTCATCATCAGCGCCCTCTTGATCGCTATTCTAGGGATTTTCTCGTCGCACTTGGTCATCACGGGCCAATACTTCCCGCACTGGCGCTCGTCAGAGTATGAGAGGGTGTTGATATGGATCAACTGGGCGAATCGCTTGCGCGGAAAGCCGCAACAGACGCGCATTACTCCAAGACAAAAGCTATTCGTTGGATACGGCGGAATGGTGGCTGGATTCCTGTTGATTGGTATAGCTGTCTGGCTGTATCTATCCCCCTGAGATCGCAATGCGGCAAATCTGTGGCCGCGATTTCCAACCGTGCGCGCTGGCGCGGTCACAACGTGGTTGGAAACCGCGACCACGCAGCTCAGCTCGACGCGCTGGAATAGCGCCGCAGCCCCACCCGGAACAGCGCCGAGGCGACCAGCGTCAGCGCCGCCGCCAGACCCAGCGCGGCCAGCATCATGCCAGGGCGCAGCGCGCCCATCAGCGCCTGGGTGGGGAGGGTGGTCATCAACCCCAGGGGGACGACCCAGGTGAGCATCAGCCGCAGCCAGCCGGGGTAAAGCCCCAGCGGCCAACGGGCCAGTTGCCACAGGTTGTTGAACAGCCAGGTGAACAGGAACCCCGGGCTCCAAAACACCAGCGAGGCAAACAGCAGCAGCGCGGCGTAGAACATCATCCCGGAGGCGGCCAGCGCCAGCGCAAAGGTCGCCAGCCGCCCCAGGGTGAGCGCCGCCCCCAGCCGCGCGGCGGCGACGCCCAACACGCCCAGCCCCAGCGCCGCATCCACCAACGCCATCAAACGCCACTGGCGAAAGCTCACCAGGAATTGGATGTTGGCTGGGCGCAGCAGGGTGAAATCGAAGCGGCCCGTCCAAATGTCGCCCATCAGCCCGGCCAGCGCATCGAGGCTGGCGCCGATGACCAGGCGGTTGAGGGCGCTCAACGTCAAATAGACCCCCAGCAGCGCCAGCGCCGAGGTGAAATCCCACCCCTGGAGCCGCTCGATCTGCCCGAACACGATCCACAGCGAGGCGACCCCCGTCGCCAGGCTCAGCGCCGAGTGCAGCAGGCCGATGGCGAAATTGGCGCGATAGGCCAGCTCTTGTTGCGCCGAAACGCGGGCGAACGCGCCCATCAAACGCAGGTAACGGATCATCTCAGCCTCCAATCGCGGCATAACGCCGCACGCCGGCGCGCCACAGCGCGGCGCACAGCCCTAGGGTCAACGCCAGCCAACCGATTTGCAGCGCCAGCCCCTCGCCGATGGCCCCCGCGCCGAGCTGGCCCGTCAACACCTCGACGGGGTAGCCCAGCATGTAGCGAAAGGGCAGCCACCGGGCGATTTGTTGCAGAGCGGGCGGCAACAGTTTCAGCGGGGCCGCCTGCCCCGCTAGGAGGAACACCAGCGCATCTTGCAGCGCCAAGAGCGCATCGGCGCGGGTGGCCCAAAAGGCCAGGCTGGCCAGCCAATAGCCCCAGAGGAAACGCAGCGCCCACGCCAGGATCAACGCTGGCAGAAAGGCGAGCGCGTCGCCCGCCTGAAAGACGAAATCGGGACGCAGCCAGACCCACAGCAGCGCCGCCGCCGGCCCCGCCAAGATCAGGAACATCGCTTTGCCGCCCAGGTCATAGCCCAACACCGCGAAAAAGGGCGGCATGGGGCGCAAGAGGAGCGGGCTGAGCGAGCCGTCGCGGATCAGGTCGCCCAGCGTCCAGTTGGCCACCGAATAGGTGACTTGGTTGACCACGACCAGCGCCAGATAGTAGGCCGTCAGCGCGCCGCTGGTCAGGCCGTGGGCCGTCAGGTCGCCGGCGGCGCGCCAGACGAACAAATAGATCAACACGGGCATCATCCAGCCCAGCGCGATGATCCAGTAAAAGCTGCGGCTCTGCATCTGCGTGATCCAACTGCTGCGGACGAGCGCCCACACGCCGCGAGTGTTCATGCTGGCGCTCCTTGCTGATAGATGCGATCCATCACATCCTCGATGGGCGGGTCTTCCACCGTCAGATCCACCACCGGCAGGGCGCGCAACAACTGGCCCGTGGTCGCGGCGGCCTCGTCGCGCGCCAGGCGCAGGGTGAGCTGGCCGTTGTCGCGCTCCAGCAGCTCGGCGCCGGGGGGCAGATCGAGCGGCGCGTCGGGCGGCAGGGCGGCCTCATCCAGCGAGAGGCGCACGCGCTTGAAGGGCGCCAGCCGCTGGGCCAGGGCGTCGAGCTGGCCGTCGTAGAGCAGGCGGCCCTGGTGTATGAGGACGACGCGGCTACACAGCGCCGTCACGTCGGCCATATAGTGGCTGGTGAGGATGACGGTGACGCTGTAACGCTGGTTGTACTCGCGCACGAACCCGCGCAGCCGCCGCTGCGCCGAGACATCCAGCCCCAGGGTCGGCTCGTCGAGAAAGAGCACACGGGGCCGGTGGAGCAGCGCCGCCGCCAGCTCGCACTTCATGCGCTCGCCCAGCGAAAGGTTGCGCACCGGCTGGTCGAGCAGGGCGCCGACGCCGAGCAAGTCCACCAGCTCGTCGCGCGTCTGGCGGAACTGCGCTTCGGGCAGGCGATAGACCTCGCGCAGCATCCGAAAGGTGTCGGCTGGGGGGATATCCCACAGCATCTGGCTCTTGTTGCCCATCACCATGCTGATCTGCCGCAGAAAATCGTGGCGGCGCTCCCACGGGGTGTAGCCCGCCACGCGGGCCGAGCCGGCGGTGGGGTGCAACAGGCCGGAGAGTGTCTTCAACAGCGTGGTCTTGCCGGCGCCGTTCGGCCCCAGCAGCGCCATCATCTCGCCCGGCGCGACGGCAAAGCTCGCCTCGCGCACAGCCTCGACGTCGCGGTAATCGCGGCGGGCCAGGCTGCGCAGCGCCGCCCGCAGCCCCTCGGGCCGCACAGGTATGCGGTAGGTCTTGGTCAATCGTTCCACAACGATCATCGGTTCGTTCATCAACCCTCCCTGAAATAGATCGTGGTTCGCCCATGATCTATTGTATCATCCTGGTGGAAAAGTGGAGGGTTGGGGCCGTCCTCGGGTCGGACGGCTTAGACACTCGGCGAGGATTGCAGAATGACGAGAAAATAAATGAATAATGGATTAAAACACAGAATACCGTGTCCTGTGCGGCGGGGAGTTGG